>NZ_CABFUZ020000273.1 GCF_902143385.2 Methylacidimicrobium cyclopophantes | reverse complement strand
ATGTGGTATAAAAAAGTGCGTAATGTACTTGTGCGAAGTCAAATCCCGGCAGAAGGGGAAGGTCTACAAGAGTTACTTTATCCGAGAGTCGTATCGGAGCGAGAGAGGACCGCGTGCCCGGACGATCTGCAACGTCACGGCATTACCCGAAGAGGTCCGGGAGCTGATTCGTTTGGGCTTACAGGGGAAGAGGGTCGCCGAAGTCGAGGCGCTGGGACTTGAGGAGCAGTCGGACTTCGGGGGTCTGGCGGTTTTGCGGGAGGCTTGGGAGCGGTGGGGCCTGGAGGAAGTCTTGGCCTCGGTGGAGGATCCGAAGAAGAGGAAGCTTTTGCAGGCTCTGATCTTTGGCAGGATTCTCTTTCCCTGTTCGAAGCTTTCCTTGAAGGAGGAGGCTCGGGGGACGCTTCTGGCGCAAGCCTGCTCCTTGGAGAAGAGCGAAGGATTCGAGGAAGAGGATCTCTACCGGGCGATGGATGGGCTTAACGGGGTTTGGAGCCGGATCGAGCGTGGACTTTTTCGGAGAGCCTTTTCCAGCGGGGTGCGTCTGGTGCTCTACGATCTTTCGAGCACCTATTTTGAGGGAGAGGGTCCGAAGGGGTTGGCTCGCTATGGCTACAGTCGGGATCACCGGGAGGAGCGGCCGCAGGTGATTTTGGCGGTGGCGACCGATGCGGAGGGGATCCCGATCCATGTGGAGGTTCTCCGAGGCAACCGGGCCGATTCGACGACGCTCCCCGGGCTGCTGGTCACCTTGCGGCGACGCTTGGGGATTGCCAAGGCGGTCTTTGTTTTCGACGGCGGGATCCGAAGCTTTTTTAACCTCGAGGTGCTGACGGGGATGGAGCTGGGATACGTGAGCTGGGCGACTCGGGCTCAACTCCAGGAGCTGGTGGACAAGTTGCCTCGGGATCGGCAGCCGGAGATCTGGGACCGGACCGAAGGGATGGAAGTGGAGAAGGACGGCCTTCGGTACGTCATTGCGGGAGGAGAATGGCGGGCCAAACGGGATCGGGAGAGACGGGAGGCTCGAATCGCCAAAGCGAAGCTTTTGCTGGAGGAGTTCAAACGAAACGCACGCAAGGGCGAGGATGCGGTTCGCCTGGGAAGCCGGGTCGGCCGGATGCTGGAGCGTTGCAAGGCGCACAAGTACTTCCGGTACGGAATCGACGGGGAAGGCCGGTTCTGGTGGAAGCTTCACGAGGAGGAGATCGCCAAGGAAGAAGCCACGGACGGCTGGTATCTGTTGGAAACGAATCTTCTTCCCACCGAGGCCTCCGCCAAGGAGGTCCTGGCCCACTATCAGAACCTTGGCGAGGTCGAGCAGGCCTTTTGCGAACTAAAAAGTTACCTCGAGGTTCGGCCGGTCTTCCATTGGCGGCCCGACCGCGTCCGCAACCACGTGAGGATCTGCTTCCTGGCGTATTGGATGACGGCTCGTTTGGCCGCCGAGTGGAGCAAGCTCGGCGTTTTCGAACACGTTCCCAGACTCTTGCGCCGCCTTCAGACGATCCGGCTGGGCCATCTCTCTGTCAAAGGCAAGCCGGTTGCTCGTCTTTTGACTAAGATTCCTCCGGAGCTGAATCGGCTGCTGGGAAAACTGCATCTTCTCCCGATTTTCTCCCAGCCGCCGGGTTGGGCAACCCTGTAGTCAGTAGCGGAAAGTCCGATCTTTCCGCATCAATAAGTTGTGCCGCATCTCATTGGAAGTCAG
>NZ_CABFUZ020000272.1 GCF_902143385.2 Methylacidimicrobium cyclopophantes | reverse complement strand
TAGGGGGAGTAGCCGATCTGCTTGCGGCCGACCTGAAGATCCGTGTCTACGACCATCTGCAGGCCCTGCCGCTCGGCTTCTTTCATGAGTGAAGGCAAGGCGATGCGCTCGCCTTGCTGACGCACGATGTCTCTATCCTCAGCGGCTATCTCAGCGGTGCCGCTCTCGGCATTGTGCCGCTCTTCCTCACGGTGGGGGGGCGCTGATTTTCATGCTCCAGATCCAAGCCCTCCTTGCGATCCTCGCCGCCGTTCTGATCCCTTTGTTCTACTTGTGGGTCAAGGTCGTCGGACGCCGCGTGCGGCCGCTGGCGCGGGAGGTTCAGGAAGAGCAGGCCCGGACCATCGCCATCGCCGAGGAAAACCTGGGCATGTTGCCCGCGATCAAGGCATTCACTCGCGAGGCGGAGGAGTCCCGACGATATCGGGCGCAGATCGAGCGGGTCGTTCGGCTGAGCGCGAGGGAGCGGCGCTTTTATGCCGCATTGGGGCCGGGCACCCACCTGCTTGCGGCGATCGGCATCGTCCTGGTCCTCTGGCTGGCTCAAGCGGCGGTGAGCCACGGCGTCCTTGCGGCACCCCAGCTCGTGAGCTTTCTCCTCTACGGCCAGTTAATGGCGCGGCCTATGGCGGGGCTTGCCGATCTCTATGGGCAGACCCAGCGGGCGCGCGGAGCGCTCGGCCGACTGGCCGAGGTCCTGGCCGAAGAGCCGGAACCGGGATGGGATCAGGGGAAGCGGATGCCTCCCATAAAAGGGGCCATCGAATTCCGCGGTGTAAGCTTTGCCTATCCGGGCCGCGAGCCGGCGTTGAAGCACCTCGATCTCTCGATCGCGCCGGGGGAGACGGTCGGGATCATCGGCCCCAACGGTGCCGGGAAGAGCACGATCGCTCATCTGCTCCTCCGATTGCATTCGCCTTCCGAGGGGAGCATCTGGATCGACGGCGTCGATATTGCGACGATTTCCTTGCGCAGCTTGCGGAGCCAGATCGGCATCGTGCCTCAGCATGTGCTGCTCTTCCACGCCACCGTCCGCGATAACATCGCCTATGGGCGGCCGGAGCCCACCCAGGAGCAGATCGAGAGGGCGGCGAGGGCGGCGCGCGCCCATGACTTCATCCTCGGACTGCCGCAGGGTTACGACACCTGGATCGGGGATCGCGGCGTCCGGCTCTCCGGAGGAGAGCAGCAACGGGTGGCACTGGCCAGTGCCCTGCTCAAGGATCCTACGATTCTGATCCTCGACGAGGCGACCGCCATGTTCGATCCAGAGGGGGAGCGGGAGTTTTTGCGGGCGTGCTCCGATGTGTTCCGAGAGCGGACGGTCGTGCTGATCACCCATCGGCCGGCAAGCCTCGAGTTGGCGGATCGGGTGCTCAAGCTGCAAGGCGGAGAGTTCGTGAGCGCCGGTGGGGAGGGCAAGGTTTCGGTGCGTGCGCAATGACGGTTTTTGCCGGCGGGATCCCGCGTTTCGGGGAAATGGATCATTTTAGATCGCGCGGCCGACGGCGTGGCCATAAGGGGTTTCCCGATACTCGAGGAGTGCAAATCCGCCTTCCGCAAGCTCCTCTCGGATCTCGGACTCGGTAAACCAGTGGTCGAAGGTGCCGGCGAGCGCGTCTCCAAGCTCGACCGGGTCTGGGCTCCGCCGCAGGCGGCGGA
>NZ_CABFUZ020000271.1 GCF_902143385.2 Methylacidimicrobium cyclopophantes | reverse complement strand
TTTTTTCAAGCAGAAGACGGCATACGAGCTCTTCCGATCTGCAGTGGCGCATCATGTTCATCTCTCCCTCGCACTTGTCCTGAAGCGCCTTCAGCTCCTGCGCCGTCGGTCCGCGCTGTCCGGAAAGACCGAAGACCGTTCCATGCTCGGGCGAGGAGATCAGCGGCATAATATTGTGCAGGAAGGCCCCCCGGCTCTTAACGGCCTTGTTTACCTCGACCAGATGGTCATCGTTGATTCCGGGGATCATGACCGAGTTGACCTTGCAGAGAATCCCGGCCTCCGTCAGCATTTCCAGTCCCTGCAATTGCCTCTCGGAAAGCAACTTGGCCGCGTCCTTCCCGGTGTATCGCTTGTGGCGGAAAAAGACCCAGGGATAGATCCGGGCGCCGACTTCCGGGTCGACCATGTTGATCGTGATCGTCACATGGTCGACCCGGAAATCCTTGATCCGCGCGACATGGTCCGGCAGAGCGAGGCCGTTGGTTGAAAGGCAGAGCTTGATGTCCGGAGCAGCTTCGGCGACCAGCTCGAAAGTCCGGAAGGTCTTCTCCGGATTGGCGAGGGGATCTCCCGGCCCGGCGATCCCGAGGACGGTCATCTGCGGAATCTCGGATGCCACTGCAAGTACCTTCCGCGCGGCCTGCTCCGGAGTGAGCCGCTCGCTGACCACTCCCGGCCGACTCTCGTTGGCGCAATCGTATTTCCGGTTGCAGTAGTTGCACTGGATGTTGCAGGCGGGGGCCACCGCCACATGCATCCGGGCATAATGATGATGGGCTTCCTCGCTGTAGCAGGGGTGATTCTTGACCTTTTCCCAAATGTCGGGCGGAAGGTCGCCGGAGCCGGCGGCCGAGCCGCAGCTCGCTTTCCCGCTGCCTCCGCTCGAGCCGCATCCTTTATGCGGGGCGACAGGGATCGCGAGCCCCTTGAGATTCGAAAACCGCGCACGTACGTCTTGTCCCGGTTCCACAAGAGCTTCCATCGCTTCCTTCCTTTCCGGCGGTTTCTTCGTTGCTGCGGCCGGCCGACCGCGGTCGCGGGCGGTCTCGCATCGATTTGCATCGAGCAAGGAGCGTGCCAAGTCTCCTTCTGATCCTTCTCCTCCGGACGAACCAGCCCATCGCCGCCCCTTCGGCGCTCGGGAACCGGAGCCTGTCAGAACCGTGACAGATCGTTGTTTTCTTTTGTCGGCTTCTCCACAGCGCCTTTGCCGCGCCTTTTCCGCGCAAGCGCATGCACCCAAAAGAGAGAACGCGAAGAACCATCCGACAGGCCCCTGTCGGAACCGACTTAGGCGCTGAAGCTCTGCCCGCAGCCGCATTCGCTCTTCGCCTTGGGATTGTGGAAGACAAATCCCTCGGCGAAGGGTTTGCGGACATAGTCCAAGAGCAGGCCGTCGAGCAGCGGAAGGGTCTCGGACGAGACGACGAGGCGGATCCCCCTACTCTCAAAATGACGATCCTCCGACGAAATGTTCTCCGCCTTTCCCAAGACGTAGCTCCATCCGGCGCACCCCGAACGGGTGAGCCCGATGCGGAACGCGATTCCCTCCGGATGACCCGAGAGAAAGGAGCGGAGACGATTTGCCGCTGCTTCGGTCAATTCGATCGCCATGGTCCCGGTCCTTTCCTTTTACTCCTCCGTCTTCGAGCAGGTCGAAAAGGAGGAACCGCAACTGCACGTGGACGCCGCGTTGGGATTGACCACGACGAAGCGCGCCCCGCCGAGATCCTCTTCGTAACCGATTTGAGCCCCCGCCAGAAACGGGAGGCTTCTCGGATCGACGAGCAGGGTTACCCCGCCCGACTCGATGGCGAAATCGTCCTCCTCCATCTTTTCGTCAAACGCGAAATTGTATTGGAACCCGGCACAGCCGCCGCCCGTGACGTAGACTCGGAGCTTGAGATCGGTGCGACCGTCCTCCTCCAAAAGATTCCTGATTTTGCCGACCGCCTCTTGCGTCAGCGATACCGCCGGCGCGGGCTCTCCCTCGGATCGCCGCTTTTCCTTGAATGCCTCGCTGCTTCCATCCATGCCTTTCTGCGAGCAGTTTCCGTGCCAGCAGTATCGCAGCCGATTCGAGAAGTTGGCAAGGAAACTGCTTCCTCCACGGAGAGCTCCAATCGCCGATGGAAGCTCGAAACCGAGACCGATGCAGCCTATCAACCTGGAACTCACTACGATCTACGAGATCAGCAAGCTCCTCAATTCCTCGCTTGATTTGGAGCATTCCTTCCGCGGCGTGCTCAAGCTCCTGGCCACCTATTTAGGAATGGAGCGGGGAATGGTCGTCCTGGGTCGGGACGAAACCCTCCGCGCGATCGCTTGGCTCGGCTTCCCCCAGGAACAGCTCGGGCCCGATCGGATGGCGGGAGCGGGATCGGTCGTCCGGTATATCCAAAAAACCGGATTCCCCACGGCGATCCCCGACGAAAGCCAGGAACCCCTCCTTGCACCCTATCTTTCCGGCTTCCCCCACCAAAAGGGCCCTCCCATCTCCTTCCTCGGAATTCCCATCCTCCAGGACCGGGAGTGCCTCGGCGTCCTCATCCTGGAAAAGCGATCGGCGGGGCCTTCCGCCCGGCTCCGCGAGGATACCCGGCTGCTCCAGCTCGTGGCGAACCTCATGGGCCAGACCATCCGCTTCCGCGATAAGGTGCTGGAGGAGAAGCACCTTCTCGTCGCCGAAAGGGATCTCCTCCGAACCGAGCTCGCGAACAAGCACCGGATCGAAAACGTCATCGGTCAGAGCAAGCGGATGCAGGAGGTGATCGCCCTCACCCACCAAGTCGCCTCCAGCCGCTCCACGGTCCTTCTTCGCGGTGAGAGCGGCACAGGCAAGGAAGCGATCGCCCGCGCCATCCACTTCTTAAGTCCCCGAAAAAACGGCCCGTTCATCAAGCTCAACTGCGCGGCCCTCCCCGAGTCGCTCTTGGAGTCAGAGCTCTTCGGCCATGAGAAAGGAGCCTTTACCGGCGCCCTCCACGAGCGGAAGGGACGCTTTGAGCTGGCTCACGGCGGAACTCTCTTCTTGGATGAAATCGGAGACATCTCCCCGTCGGTGCAAGTCAAGCTCTTGCGCGTCCTTCAGGAACGGGAATTCGAGCGTCTCGGAGGCAGCCGCACCATCCGCATCGACGTGCGTCTGATCACTGCGACCAACCGGAACCTCGAAGATGCCGTGCTCAAGGGCGAGTTCCGTTCCGACCTCTATTACCGCATCAATGTCGTGAGCCTCTTCCTCCCTCCCTTGCGGGAGAGAATCGACGACCTACCGCTCCTCGTCGAATATTTCCTCAAGAAGATGGGAGAGGATTTCGGCCGGACCCTCTCCATTTCCGCTCGGGCTCTCGATGTGCTCGTCCGCTGCCAGTGGCCGGGCAACGTACGAGAGCTGCAAAATTGCCTCGAGCGTGCGGCGAATTCCTCCCCCTCGGGCTTGATCGACAGTACTCACATCGCTTGCCAGAGCAGCCAATGCCTCTCTTCCCTCCTGTGGAAACGCGACCTCACCCCGGTCTCCACCCCGGTCGTCTCCCAGCCGGCGCCGGTCGAGGGAAACGGGCTCGAAAAGGAAAGCTTGGTCCGCTCCTCTACCGGCGCCCGCGAACGGCTGCTGGAAGCGATGGAGCGATGCGGCTGGGTCCAGGCCAAGGCCGCTCGGATGCTCCACCTCACCCCCCGGCAATTGGGCTACGCCCTCCGGAAATACGGGATTCCGATCAAGAAGCTCTGAACCCAGGGCTCTGGAACCATTCCGATCGCGGCGCCCACCCAATAGGCCCAATGGGCCCAATAGGCCGGAGGCGAATTCCACTCGCTGCTCCGTTCCTGCCTTTCTTGCCTCGATGAGCCGCAGGGCCGATTGCTGCGACAAGGCCAGGATCGAATCCTTCCGGGCCATCCGCAAACCGAATGCTTCGGTTCCCTCATCCCGGAAACAAAACAAGAGGCCAAGCTGCTGCGATTCCATCGAATGCCTCCCAGCCTTTCCACAGCGGCCTCCATTCCCAGTTGCCGATGGACTTTGAAAACAATGCCGTTAGCTTCAATGCCGTTAGCTTACCTAACGAATACCACCCCAAAACCCTGTACGCGTTTTCCAAGCAAGACCATACTCCTGCTCGGCGGATCGATGATGATCGGCTCTCTGCCGGGACTCCCATTGACTTCCGTGTCGGCCCAGGGCCGGCGGCAAGAGTCGCCGGATTTCCACATTCCCGCCTCTTATGAGTGCGAGGCTCCCGCCAAGGATGGCGGGATCCGTCAGCATTTGGACCTGCTTCCCGGAGGACATTTCCTCTTACGGGAGGACTGGGTTGGCAGCCCCAAGCCGAATCGACGCGACCGTCTAGGCCGCTGGAGCTTTGACCGGAGGCTCGGGCGACTCGCTCTCCAGGGGAACGGGGAGACGCAACTCGAGTTCGCTGTCGAGGAAAACGGCGGGAAGTTGCAATGGCTCCCCGCGCCAACCCAATCCTCCGCCTTCTCTTCCGATTCATTCCTACGCCGGATGCCAAAGCCCGCCCTCATCGAACCCCACCTGCGGTTGACCGGCATGTTCGCTACCGCAGCCGACAGCCCCTCGATCGTTCTCTGCGAAGACGGCTGGTGGCTGCCGGTGGCGATGGAAGGGAACTACCAGGCATTGGCAGATGCCTGCCGGCAGGCCAACCCGAAGCCGGGAGAGGCGACACTCGTTTGCCTCGACGGGACCATTGTCTTTCGCCCTTCACCGAATGAAAGCCGGCCCGCCCGACCCACGCTGGTCGTCGAGCACCTCGTTGCCGTCTACCCGGGAGCTACCTGTTTTCCGTCCTTGGTCAACGGCCCTACCAAGAACAGTTATTGGAAGCTCGTCGGTCCCCCCTCACCCGCCGACGCCCCCTTGCGGGAGACCTACTGGAAGCTCGTTTGCTTGGAAGGCAGGCCGATCGAGGCGGGGGCATGCCGACAAGAACCACACTTGATCTTTGCGCGCAAGACTCCCCGCGTTTTCGGAAGCGGAGGCTGCAATCGCCTGATCGGCAGCTTTCAAGTCGATGGGGACAGACTCTTCCTAGGCCAGATCGCCAGCACGCGAATGGCTTGCCCCAGCGGCGGGGAGCAAGAAGCGGTGTTCTTGAACGCGCTGGGGCGGGTCGCGCGCTACCGCATCCGGGGCCGGCGACTCGATTTGCTCAATGCCGCCGGAACCATCGTCGCCGCTTTCCAAGCGGCTGCGTTGCCGCAAGCAGAGGGAAAGCTCCGGAGTGAACCTTGATTTCCTGCAGCATCCGCGCTCGCGCGAGCAAGCGTTCGCCGCGGCTCCTTCCCTCCGGCGGATCCTTCGGGGAAAGTAGAAGCTGCGGGACGGAGGACGCGCATTGCGTTCGATTCCGAAACGAGCGCGATTCGGTTGCTCGACCGAGTCGAGGCAGCCGGGGTCCACTTACCGGACGTTTCGAGGACGGAAAGAGACGCGCAAGGTGGACGGAGCCCGGAAGACTCTCTTCCCGACGACGAGATCCACTTCCTCTAGCGACTCGCGTCTCCTCGCAAGGAAGCGCGATCCCGGAACGCTGGTTTCCGCAACGCCGGCAGAGAGCAACGGCAACCACCGCGGCGGACCGATCCGGCCCACCGCGCCGAAACGCCCGCTCAACCCAGCGGCCTACGGCCTTTCGATAGGAGCGCCGACCTTGTTGCCCCATTCGGTCCACGATCCGTCGTAGTTGCGAACCCTCTTGTGGCCGAGGAGGTAGGTCAGCACGAACCAGGTGTGACTCGACCGTTCGCCGATCCGGCAGTAGACGACGGTGTCGCTTTCCGGAGTGAGCCCGCAATCCCCCTCGTAGATCTTCCGGAGCTCCGCCGCCGATTTGAAGGTGCCGTCGTCGTTCACCGCAGTCTTCCAAGGCATGCCCTTGGCTCCGGGGATGTGACCGCCGCGAAGAGCTCCTTCCTGGGGATACTCGGGCATGTGGAGCAGCTCACCCGTATATTCCCCAGGACTCCGCACATCGATGAGCGGCAGCCCCGCCCGCTGGTGCGCCAAGGTCTGCTCATAAAAAGCCCGGATTTCGGCATCTCGCCGAGCGGCCGGCGTCGGATAGGCCGCGGCGGGATAGGAGGGCTTCTCCCGAGTCATGGGTCGTCCTTCGCGGATCCACTTGTCCCGTCCTCCGTTGAGGATCTTGGCGTTCTTGTGGCCATACAGCTCAAAAGCCCAAAGAGCGTAGCATGCCCACCAGTTCGACTTGTCGCCGTAAAAGATGCAGGTGGTTTCCGGGCCGATGCCGTTCCGGCTGCAAAGTGCGGCAAAAACTTCCGGCGAAATATAATCCCGGATCAATGGATCCTGCAGATCGCGCCGCCAATCGATGTGGACCGCCCCCGGGATGTGACCGGTATCGTAGAGAAGCACGTCTTCGTTGCTCTCCACGATGCGGATGCCCGGATCGTTCCGATGCTCCTCGAGCCATTCGGTTTCAACCAACTTCTCTGGATGCGCATAGCCAATCGTCGTCATAGTTCTCTCCTTTGGTTCTCCGCTATTCCTTCGCAAAACAGATCGCGTAATCGCTGCATTCCCGACAACTCGGCGCCTTGCAAGCTCGAAATCCCGCACGCTCGCATAGCTGCTTATAAAAAAACTTCTTCCACCGCATGTCATCCACGTTTCGCTCGTAGAGCGGACGAAAATGCCGCTCCAGGAGGCGGGCAAGCTCCTGACGATCCGACAGGCCGAGGTCCCGCCAGAGGTGATCATCCGCCAAGCAGGCGGCGGCGACGGCATGGGCCACCCAACGCGTCGGCTCCGAACCGTCTCCCGACTCGACCAGGAGCGAAACGAGCTCTCGGAAATCCTCCGGAATCCCGATGGCGTGGCGCGGCGGCGTGCATTCCGCATCACAGGCCGCCAGCAGCCGCTCGAACGACTCCTCTTCGAGACCGAGTCGAGGAACGCAGGGAAATGCACCGAGCGAGGCAAATCTGCTTAGGACATGGTGCAATGCCTTCCTCGGCAGCGCTGCCTCGGCCGCGCGACTCCCGCTCCCTTCAGAAATCGCGTCGGGCGACGCGAGGGCGGAGGGAGCAACGGCGCCGGCGGTCATCGCTCATCCCCCGAAGCGCGCTACCTCTGGAAACCTCTCGATCATCTCAAGAGCCGCCCCAACATACTTTTCCCCCGCCTCCGCCAGCTTCTCCCGGTTGGGAAAACCGAAGCGGTGGACATCCCGAAGCACCTTGTTGACCACCGCAAGCCGCCCCGCCAGAAGCACCATCTTCCCGAAGCCCTCGTGGTGCATCGTCATCATCGGCATCACCATGATGCCCGTCTTCCGCTCGATCGTGAGCCCAACGGCGTTGAAGAAGATCTCGACCCGCTCGAGGGTTTCCGGATCGGGATCCCCTACGATGGGGATCTGCTTCCGCTTCTCGGCGTCGAGAAGAAAAGGCTCGAGCAGCTCCTCGTCCTTCTTCCCGTCCCAGACTCCATAGGTATCCTGCGCCCGCTGCTGTTTCACGAGCTCTCGAAGAAACGCTTCCCTCAGTTCGGTCGCTCCGTTCTCTAATCCTTCTGCCGTCTTCACTCCATTTCCTCCTCGAAATCCCATGTTCTCTCCTTCCCCTTGAGAAGCGCCTTCCGCAGCCAGGGCGGGGGAGTGCCCCGAAGAACCTCCTGGAGCTTTTCTAGGATCTCTCGGATCGGCTCCAGATCCTTTGCCTTCACGGGGTGGATCTTGTGAGCCACCACGCGAGCCGCTCCCGAGGCGCCGATCGCTGCCACGTAGAGGATCGCGCAATCCCGGATCGCGGCGAGCTTCGGCTCGAGCTTATCCTCGTTTCCGTCTTCCTCCAGATCGCCGGAAAACTCGACGGTCTTCCAGTGACGGAACTCGTTCTGGTCCACCTCGTAGATCGCAATCGTCTTCGCCCAGCCGAAGTGGGCGTTGACTCGGATTCCATCCTGTGTTGCAAAGGCTACTTTCATCCCGTTACCTGATTCTCCTCTCGGCTCCTCCGGGAGACCTCGCCGGGAGATCCGTGCCGGTGGAAAGAAACACCCTCTTCCTCCTCACGAGCCGCGATGAGTAGGTTGGCCACTGCAAAGAGGAACTGCCGGCTTCCCCGATAGCCGACCAGCACCTCATGGGCAGCGCCGAGCCGATCGAAGATGGGGAGGCCGATTCGATAAAAGGGGATTCGCAGACGAGCCGCCATCTGGCGCCCATGGGAATGGGTGAGCAGGAGCTGGCACCCGAGAGCTTCCCTTTCGAGATCCTCCAGATCCCCGATCTGGACCCGTTCCACAGGCAGATCGGCAAGAACGATCGACTCGGTCGTCGAAACCGCCGCCTTGAGCTCGCACCCGACTTCCGCGAGCCAATGGCCCACATTTTGCAGCAGATCGGGCTCGGCACCGACGGCCACCTTCACCCCACCCAGGAAGAAGTGGCTGTCGAGCATCGCGTCGACGAGCTGCGATCGCTGCTGGCGATAGATTGACGGGACGGGGCGGCCGGAGAGCTCGCTCAAAAGATGCAGAAAGCGATCGACCGCACGAAGCCCCAGGAGCCGATCAACCAAAAGATGCGGCACTCCCGTCTTCATCTCGAGGGCCAAGGCCGCTCCCCGCATCTGCTCACCGATAGCGATCGTCGCACGGGAAGAACCCATCCTCCGAATCTCCTCGAGCCGGGTCCCACCGAGGGTCGTCGGCGTGAAGTCCTCCGGGATATGCCCGTCCAAAGAGCCGGATAGGTCGGGAAGGAGAATCGGGCGGAGACCAAAGGATTCGACGATCCCTCGAATCTCTTCCAGATCGCCTGGGGACAAGTGGCTCCCCACGAGCAAGTTGATCTGGTCCTCAAAGCGCGTCGGACTGGGCTCGATGAGATCATCGACGATCTGCGTCACCGCTTTCGCCCAGCCATCCTGAAATGCTCCTTTGAAGTCGGGGGTGGAGACATAGACCACAGGTAGATCGGCCAATTCCGGCCGCCGCTGGCGAATGAGTTTTAGGTAGCCCGGGATATCGTCGCCTTTGGTCTCCGTCAGGCCGGTCGAGCAGATCCCCACGATCCGAGGATTGGCGCGTTTGGCAATATTCAAAAGCGCCTGCTCGATGTTCTCCATCCCGCCCAAAATGGTCGTGACTTCGTTCATGGCCGTGGTCTGGAGCGGAATCATCTCGCGGAAGTGACGGACAAAGAGGGCCAACCCAAACGCCGTACATCCCTGCGAGCCATGCAGGAGCGGCATGCAGCCCTGGATTCCCAGAAAAGCGAGCGCCCCGCCGATTGGCTGGCTCATCTTGAGCGGGCTTACGCTGCAGGCTTTCTTGGAAATGGTGAGCTCGGCCACGTTCTCCTTTCTCTACTCTCTCCCCGAAACATCGTCCGACCAGGGAGCCGGCAGGCGCACCTCCT
>NZ_CABFUZ020000270.1 GCF_902143385.2 Methylacidimicrobium cyclopophantes | reverse complement strand
TTTTTTCAAGCAGAAGACGGCATACGAGCTCTTCCGATCCGGTTTCTTCTCTGTGACACTTTCCGTCCCAAGCGGCTTTCGCCCTCTTGGTCCCGCGGTTTCCCACGGCCCGCTCCCCTGGAGGCGTCCGGACTTTCCTCTCCCCTGTTACGCGGAGCGATAGCCTCTTCCGGCGCCGCAACAAACTAAACCGCTCTTGGGGGCGGCGTCAACCGCCGTCGCCCTCCGGGTCGAGTGAAAGAGCCAGGCCGGCAAGAGCGGCCTTCGTGGTCGTGTAGCCACGGTGGCAGATCGCTTCGATCCCGAGCTTGCGAGCCACGTCGACGAACATCGGGCGGTCTTCGATATAGGCGCACTGGGAAGGAGGCGTCTGCGAGACGTCGAGCGCGAGCCGAAAGATGTCTTCGTCGGGTTTCCGCAGGTGAACGAACGAGGAGACGATGAAGTAGTCGATGAACGAAGCCAGGCCGAAGGCCTGGATCCGGTGGACCTGCAGCTCGCGTCCCTCGTTGCTCAACACCGCTACCTTGAGCCGGTAGCGCTCCTTGAGCTTCCGCACAAGCTCAATCATCTCTGGAAAAGGGCGGGACTGCGCGAACATGAATTGGCGAAATTCCTGCATCGTGAACGGACGGCTCTCATAGAAGACGATGCGTTCCAGGTAGCCGTCGAGCGTCAGCTTGCCGACCTCGTAAGTATCGAAGGTGAGGTGATGGCGCTCTTCCATCTCCCGAGCATCGAGGTTGAAAGCTTCGGCTGCTTTCCGGCGGCAGGCGGTATCCCAGCCGTTGGAAAGAAGGACTCCTCCGAGATCCAAAAAGAGAGTCGTGATGGGAGTGTTGTTCATGAGATTCGGTGCCACTCTTCCTTGTTTGCGGACGGATGGCAAGGGGGAAGGCGCCGCAGAATCGCTCAGGAGAAAAAGCGGCTAGCTTCGTCCTCGATCGCCCTCTTCCCAACCGCTCCGAGCGGTCCGAGAAAAGCAGCGAAAGCCGATCCAAAGCGACCCGCAAGCGCAAAGGCAGACGCCGAGGAGGACGGTCGCCGGCGCCCCCCAGGAGCGGGAGGAGAGTGCCGCAAACAAGCTTCCTATGGGAAAGAGGCCTTGAAAGAGGAGGGCGGAGATTCCCACGACGCGTCCCCGCAGCTCTTCGGTCGCCTTTTCTTGCAGGAAGGCGTTCGCCGCCGAGAGGAAGACGACCAATCCAAAGCCCGCCAGCCCGAGCAGCGTCGCGGAACAAGGAAAGGATCGCGACAGAGCAAAAGAGCCGACCGAAAGAAGAAAGAGAGCGATGCCGCCGGAGACGACGCGCGGAAGGGAGACGTTCCGCACGAAGGTTGCGGCGGTCAAGCTTCCCAAGAGGGATCCGGCCCCGTTCGCGGAAAGCAGAAGCCCGAGCCCTCGGGAGCCGCTATGGAGCACCCCTTCGGCGAAGAAGGGGAGCAGGATCGTGTACGACCAGCCAAAAATCGTAACGAGGCCGATCCAGACGGCCTGGCCCATGAGGGCTTTGGTGGAAGCGATGTAGAGGACTCCTTCCCGAAGCGAGCGGAAAAAAGCCTTGCCGGGGGATCTCTGTGGGGGAGGGGAGATCCGGAGAAGGCAGAGGAGAGAAAATGCGTAGGAGAGGGAGTTGGCCCAAAAGCAGGCGGCGACGCCCAGAGAAGGGATCACGAAGGCGGCGGCTGCCGGCCCGATCAAGCGAGCCCCATTGAAGAGGAAGGAGTTCCAAGCAATCGCGGCGCGAATCTCCTCTTTTGGGACCAGGTCGAGGAAAAGGGCTTGCCGTGCGGGGAGCTCGAACGAGCCGGAGAGTCCGAGGGAGAAGACGAGGATCCCGAGAGTCACCAGGGAGAGAAGATGGAAAAAGGTGAGTATGCCGAGAAGGAAAGAGAGGAGCAGCGCCGCAGCTTGGGCGAGGATCACGATTCTGCGTCGTGGGAAGCGATCCGCCGCTGCCCCCGCGGGGAGGGAAAAGAGAAGGAGAGGAAGAGAGCTCGCGAAGCCGAAAAGACCGAGCCAAAACGGGGAGCCGGTTATCTGGTAGACGAGCCACCCTTGGCCGACGTTCTGGATCCAGCTGCCGAGAAAGGAGGAGGCTTGCCCGAAAAAAAGGGTTCGAAAGGGAGAGGAGCGAAAAGGCCCCAGATCAGGAAAAAACTTCATGGGCATGTGTCTGCCTCTCGATACAATGCGCTGAGTTTCGTTCGGGGAAAGTGTACGCGGCTTGGCGAGGGGGCGGTCGGGATCGGAGAGGCGGTCCGGCCGCGTGAAGGCGCGGAAGAGGAATGGGTGGAGGAGGAGCAAAAATGGGGAGCAAATCGAAGGAGAGAGGGGAGCGGATCGGGCATGGGTGTCTCTCGCGGACGAGCTGGGTATACCTGCTGGTTGGGTTTTGCGCCATTCCGTTCTCGTTGCGGGCCAACGAGGAATTGCTCCGGCTCGGATCGGATCCCGGCCAGTGGCCGATGCAGGCCAAGAACTATGCCGCAACCCGCTATAGCGAATTAGACCAGATCAACACGCGAACGGTCGAAAGGCTCCATGTCGCCTGGAGCTTCTCGACCGGGGCGCTTCGGGGCCACGAAGGGGGGCCGCTCGTCGTCGGCAGCACGATGTACGTTCACTCTCCCTTTCCAAACACCGTCTATGCTCTCGATCTGGCGCAGAAGCCCTATTCCATTTTGTGGAAGTATACGCCGGCTCAAAAAGCGAGCGCGGTCACCGAGGCTTGCTATGACACCGTCAGCAGGGGTGTCGCTTACGGAATGGGGAAGATTTTCCTTGGCACGTTGGACGGACAGTTGATCGCTCTGGATGCCCGCACCGGCGCGGAAGTGTGGAAAGTGAAGCAGGGCGAGATCGCTCGAGGGGAGACGATCACCGGAGCGCCCATGGTGATCAAAGATATGGTCTTGGTCGGAATCTCCGGTGGAGAGTTTGGGGTCCGAGGCCGTGTCAATGCCTACGACATCAATACGGGCAAGCCGCGCTGGGTAGCCTACAGCCAAGGCCCCGACGACGACATTTTGCTCGAAGGCGATTTCAACAAGGAGTGCCCTCGTCATGGAGGTGACGGAGAGGGAACGAGATCGTGGCCCGGAGAGCAGTGGAAGCTGGGAGGCGGAACGACCTGGGGGTGGTTCAGCTATGATCCCGATTTGGATCTCTTCCACTACGGGAGCGGTAATCCGGGCTCCTGGAATCCGGATGAAAGAAAAGGGGGGGACAATAAATGGTCCTGCACCCTCTGGGGACGCCGACCGGGAACGGGGAAGGCCCGGTGGGCTTTCCAGATGACGCCCTGGGATTCGTGGGGATATGACGGGACGAGCGAGCTCATCCTCATCGATCTTCCAATCGGAAAGACGATGCGGAAATGCGCGGTCCATTTTGACAAGAACGGCTTCGCCTACACGCTCGACCGCGGGACCGGAGAGGTCCTCTTGGCGACCCCCTTCGTCTACGTGAATTGGGCCAAGGGAATCAACCGAGGCGATGACCGGCCGATAGAAGTTCCGGAAAAGAGAACCAAAGCAGGGATCGAGGTGAAAGGGGTCTGCCCTTCGGCGATGGGTGGGAAGAATCAGCAGCCGGCGGCCTACGATCCGCAGACCCATCTCCTCTATGTCGGGACGAATAACCTCTGTATGGATATCGAGCCCGTGGAGGCTCGCTATATTCCGGGGAGTCCCTATATCGGAGCCGATCTCATCCTCTATTCCGGGCACGAGGGGAAGGATAAGTATTACGGGGAGTTCATCGCCTGGGATCCGGTCAAGGGGAGACGGGCTTGGGAGATCCAGGAGAGGTTTCCGGTTTGGAGCGGGGCTCTGGCGACCGCCGGAGGATTGGTCTTCTACGGTACGCTCGACGGATGGTTCAAGGCGGTCGACGCGCGCACCGGAGTCCTCCTTTGGCAGCAGAAGCTTGGCTCCGGCATCGTCGGCACCCCCATCGCCTTCCTCGGTCCGGATAATAAGGAGTACGTGGCCGTCTATTCTGGAGTAGGGGGCTGGTTCGGGTTGCCGGTCGCCGTCGATTTGCCCAAAAGCGACCCGCGGGCCGCCATGGGGGCGGATGGAGCCGCCTACGCTTCGCACCTGCCCGAATCGACGACTCCGGGAGGCGAGCTGGTCGTCTTCGGCCTGGATTAGGGAAATCCGGGGGAGGGAAGCGGACCTGCCGGGATGGAGTTCGGGGCCCATCCCGCGGCTCCGTTTCTTTCTGCGGTGCGATCCACCGCGGATTGCGATCGATGCGGGGTGGAGTAAGCTTTTGCTATGAAGACGACCTTAACGAAAGAACGCTGCGTCGCTTGCCGGAAGGATGCGCCTCGGCTGACGGATGCCGAGATTGCGCAGCTGCGCAAAGAAGTTCCCCTTTGGAAGGTGGAAGAGAGGGATGGCATACCGATCCTGGAGCGGGTTTTCTCCTTTCCCGACTTTGCCGCCGCCCTGCGCTTCACCCAGCGGGTCGGCGAGCTGGCCGAGCAAGAGGGCCATCACCCCGCGATCCTCACCGAGTGGGGAAAGGTGACCGTGAGCTGGTGGACGCACAAGATCCGCGGGTTGCACCGGAATGACTTCGTCATGGCGGCAAAGACGGATGGGATTTACGAGTCCTCGGCCAAGGGTCCCTCTCCCGAGGGGTAAAACAAAAGAGCCTTCCCGCTCGGGAAGGCCCTTTTGTTGACGATCGATTCTCCTCTTCCAAATTACTCGGGGATTTCCCGGGCTCTGCGGTCGAGGAAGGTGAGCTCGGAAATCGCCGATTTGTCGAGCTGGCCCGCGCCGAGCTTCACCAACCGGTCATATTGGCACTTCGTTGCATCGGCCAGAGCGAGATGCAACCCCAACTCCCGAGCAAGGGCCAATGCGATTCCGGAATCCTTCGCCGCGTGTTCGGCCGAGAAGAAGCAGCTATGTTCGCGGTTCTGCATGTCTTCTCCATCGGTCTGCAGGACACGCGAGGCGGCTCCCGTCTGACTGAAGACTTCGCGGACCATGTTGAGATCCAGTCCGAGACCATGGGCGAGACCCAATCCCTCGGCCAGCCCGAGCGTATTGATGTTCATGACCATGTTCACCAACGCCTTTACTTGGGCCGCCTTCCCGGTTCCTCCCACGTAGGTGAGGGCGGTGCTCAGAGCATCGAGGATGGGCTTGACCTTCTGGAAGATCGCCTCTTTGCCGCCGACCATGAGATAGAGAGTTCCCTGCCGAGCTTGCGGAATGCTCGAAGCCATGCAGCCCTCGAGGCTGGAAGCTCCGACCTTTTCGACGATCCCTTCCACCGCCACGTGCGTCTTGGGGCTCACCGTCGCGCAATTGACGAATACCTTGCCGGAGGGTTTTCCTTGTAAAAGGTTGTCGTCGGGAGCCTCGAAAATCTGAAGCTGCACCTTGTCGTCGGTGACGACCGTGAAGATCACATCGGCAAGCTCGGTGACTTGCGCAAGCGTAGAGCAGGCCGTCGCTCCGATCTCCCGCGCTAGATCGGCGGTCACTTCCGGCCGAACATCGTAGACCGCGGTAACGTTGAACTTCTTATCATGCAGGCAGCGAGCCATATTGGCTCCCATGCGCCCCAACCCGACAAAACCGATTTTCTCGCTCATGGCTTTCTCCTATTTCCAGGCTCCTTCTCTATTTTGATTGGTCTCCGAAGCGAAAGCCGACCCTTTGCCGGTGAGACTCTCCTTTTCCTTCCGCTCCTCGAAGATCGCTCCTCCAGCTCGGCTGCGGCATCCCTCCCGCACCGGACACGACATCGATCGATCGCGCTTCTCGGTCGTCGAAGGTGGCCCCCGCAGGCTCGCTTTTGACCCCCGAGCTTCGGAGCGAAATGCCATTTAGACAGCAGTTCGGATAAGAATCAAGCTTCCGTCCACAAATGAGGAAGGGAATTTCCGCGCCGGCAGGCTTGGCCGAGATTCCCTCCTTTCCGGGCTCCCCGGCAGCGAGCCTTCCTGCGAAAGCTCTCGCCAATCTTCCGGCGGCCCGTCGCGGGCCATCGAATCGACAGGCCCCCTTTCGGAAAGGCCTCCGATTCCGGAGTGGTCTTGCCACGGCTGGAATCGTCTCTGGCGTGGTCGCTGGCCGGATGGTTGCAAAAGCGGCGGGATGAGGGATCGGGCGCCCTGCTTGAAGCGGCTGAGGGTCTCCGGCTTCTCATCGAAGCTCCCCCTCTCTCCCCGCGGCGAGGAAGGATGCCGAGTCCGGCGGAAGCGGAGAGGCCGTGTCGCCGTCTGCCCGAGCCGGCTTGCAAGGCATTCCGCTACATTAAATGTGCAGGGGTCGCTTTTCGGCGACCAAGGCCGCCTCGCCGATCATTTCCGAGAGGGTGGGATGGGGATGGATCGCGTCGTGGAGCTCGCTGGAAGTCCCCTCGGAGGCGATCGTCACCGAGAGCTCGGCGATCAGCTCGCTCGCCTCGGCTCCGAGGATGTGGGCACCCAGGATCTCGCCGTGGGGCTCGGAAAAGAGGATCTTGACGAATCCCGTGGAATCCCCGGAAGCCATCGCCTTCCCGTTTGCCGTGTACGGATAGCGGCCTACCCGGAACGCCAACTTTCTCTCCCGAGCCTGCTCTTCGGTAAGCCCGAGCATGGCCACTTGCGGTTGAGAGTAGACGCAAGAGGGGAATCGATCGACGCGGGCGGGAACCTTTCCCGGCACGAAGAGCCCCTCGACCGCCTCCATTCCCTCTCGAAATGCCACATGGGCCAAAAGCGGAGGGCCGATGATGTCGCCGGCGGCAAAGACGCCGGGTAGGGAGGTTTCGTAGCGGGAATCCACCTTGACGAAGCCACCCTCCTTTTCCAAGGAGACGCCAGGGGCCAAGCTCGAGTCGAGGTTGGGTTCTACGCCGATGGCGACGAGGACCGAGGAGACTTCGAGCCGCTGGGGAGCTTTGCCGCCGATTTCGAGGAGAACCGACTTTTCCCCGATCCGGGCGGATTCCACCTTCGCGCCGGTGAGAATCTGGATCCCTCGTTTGCTCAGGCTTCGCGTCAATCCTTTGGCCACTTCCGCATCAGAGCCCGGAAGGAGGCTCGGCAAAAGCTCGACGATCGTGACCCGGCTGCCGAAGACGGAGTAAAAGTAGGCAAATTCCACCCCGATCGCTCCTCCCCCGATGATCGCGACCGATTCCGGACGCACTGTGGAAGCGAGGGCTTGCCTGCTGGTCATGACACGTTCCCCTTGCACGGGGAGAAAAGGCAGGGTTCTCGGGCGGCAGCCGGTTGCCAGGAGGATATGCTCGGCCGCTAAGGTCTCTTCCCCGTCGTCTCGGATCAGCCGGACCTTTCGATCGGGAAGGAGAAGGCCTTTCCCTCGCAGCTCGTCCACCCCGCGAGCCTCGAAGAGGTGTTTGACGCCGCCGGCCATCCGCGCGGCCACCGAGCGGCTGCGTTCGATGATCGCAGGAAAATCGAAATCGTGATCATGGGACCGGAGGCCGAATTCCTGGGCTCGAGAAAAGAGCTCGAAGACTTCCGCGCTCTTGAGCAAGGCCTTGCTGGGGATGCAGCCCCAGTTGCCGCAGGTGCCCCCGAGCCTCTCCTGCTCGATGCAGGCCACTCTTTTCCCGAGTTGCGCCGCCCGTAGTGCGGCCACGTAGCCCGCGGGTCCTCCGCCCAGGACAATCAGATCGTAGGGGGGAGCCATAAATTAAAACGGGGATCGACCGACTCTCGTCATAGCAAGAGAGCGAGCGGCCGTTCGAGCAGCCCTTGGATTTCCCGGAGGAAGCGGGCACCGATCGCCCCATCGATGATGCGATGATCGCAGGAGGCAACCAGGTGGACGCGCTGGCCCACGACGATCCGGTCGTTTCCATCGACCACAGGTTTTTTGGTCACGGCGCCGACCGCCAAAATGAGGGCTTGCGGAGGGTTGATGATCGCGGAAAACGACTCGATGCCGTACATTCCGAGATTCGAGAGGGTCAACGTCCCGCCGGTGTATTCCTCCGGCTTGAGCTTTCGCTCGCGCGCCCGCGCCGCCAGCTCCTTTGCTTCCCGAGCGAGCTCGCGGAGCGATTTTTGATGCGCGTTCCGGATGACGGGCGTGATGAGCCCGTCCGGGACCGCAACGGCTACCGCGAGGTGAACCGCCTGGTATTGGCGGATCCCCGCTTTTTCCCAGGAGACGTTCACCTCGGGAACCCGGCGGGCGGCTTCGGCCGTCGCCTTGAGAAAGAAGTCGTTGACGCTGAACTTCTCGGGTGATGGGAGGGCTCCAACGGTCTCGTTGAGCTCGGCGCGAAGGGCGAGCAGCGGGGCGGCATCGACTTCGATCGAGAGGTAGTAGTGCGGAATCGACGTTTTGCTGGCCAAGAGGCGGGCGCCGATCTGCTCCCGCATGATGGAGAAGGGAGAGAGCCGGCTTTCTCCCGGAGCCGCCTCGGCGGG
>NZ_CABFUZ020000269.1 GCF_902143385.2 Methylacidimicrobium cyclopophantes | reverse complement strand
TTTTTTCAAGCAGAAGACGGCATACGAGCTCTTCCGGAGCCGCGCCACCACGTCCTTGCCGGTGCCGGTTTCGCCGGAGATGAGAACGGTGGGAAGGCCCTGGCTCCCTTCCAGCCGGCTCAATTGATCGATCTTTTCCAAGAGGGGGCGGATCGTCGGGGACTCTCCGATCAAGATCGGCTCATCCAAGCTTCGATAATAGGCAAGCTCCTGCTTGAGGCGGACGTTCTCTTCCACTCGATCGACGAGCACGCGAAGGCGCTCCAGATCGAGCGGCTTTTGAAGATAGTCGAAAGCGCCGAGCTTCATCACGGCGACCGCATCCTCAACAGAGGCGTAAGCCGTGAAGACGAGGGCTGCCAGCGCTGGATGGAGAGCGCGCGCCCGGCGGAGCAGCTCCGGTCCGGAAATGCCCGGAAGGCGCGCATCGAGGAGAAGCAGGTCGGGAGCGGTAAGCTCGGCTTGCCGAAGCCCTTCGTTTCCGTCGAAGGCTAGGGCGACTTCGTGGCCTTGGGCGGAGAGGACCTCGCGAATCGACCGCGCGAGATTGCGTTCGTCTTCGACCAAAAGAATGTTAAGTCCCATCGCTCCCCAATGAGGCAGAGGGGAAAAGCAGGGTCACCCGCGTTCCCTTGCCGAAGCTGCTGCTCACCCGGAGCTCGCCTCCATTCTGGCTAACGTATCGCTGGACGATGGCCAGGCCCAAGCCGGATCCTTCCGGACGGGTCGTAAAAAAAGGTTCGGTCACCCGCTGGAGATTCTCTTCCAGGATCCCTTCCCCGTCATCCTCGATTTCGAGAAAGACCCATCGATCCGATCGGAGCCCCGTTCGCAATTGGATGCGACCTCGAGGGCCGACGGCGGCGAGCGCATTGGCCAAAAGCTCGAGGAGCACTTGCTCCATCTGGGCCGGATCGAAACGGGTCGGGGCCAAGTCGGTGTCGAGAAAGAGATCGATCGCGACTTCCTTGCCTTCCCCTTTGGCCAAGGAGGGCACGATGGCTTCGACCAGCCCATTGAGGTTGCCCAGGATCGGTCGTGGAGAGAGGGGCTTGGCAAAGCTCAAAAGCTGGCCGATTCGGCGGTCGAGGCGGTCGGTTTCGACGATGATCTCCCGAAGGGTCTCTTTCGCCGAGGGGGAGGGAGTTGGCTGGAGAAGGCCTACCTGCGCCAACGCGCGGATGCTCGCCAGCGGATTACGAATTCCATGGGCGACGGCGGCAGCGGTGGTGCCGATGGAGGCCATCCGCTCGGCTTGTACGATCTTCTCTTGAGAGGCTCGAAGCTCGCTTGCCATCTGGCGGAAGGCGAGCGCGAGCTCGCGGAGATCCCCCGACGGGGGAACTTCCGGATCGGCGTCGAGATCGCCCCGGCCGATCTTCCGGGCGGCTTCGACCAGATTGCGCAAGGGGCGGCCGATTCCCTGGGAGAGCCAGAGTGAGACGAGGGAGGCCAATCCCAGCCCGGCGAGGAAGCAGAGAGCGACCAAGAGCGTCGCCGTTTCCTTGAGTCGGCGTGCCTGATTTCGGGCACGTTCGATCGCCCCTTCATGGAAGACGCGCTCTAGGGCTCGGACCGATTGCCGGAAGGGGCCGTCCAAAAATGCCTCGAGGGAGTCGACTCCCGAAAACGGGGTCGGTCCCGAAGAGCGAGTCGATCGCTCTAGGATCTCCCACCCCATCCTTTCGAGCTGAAGGGCGTTTTGCTCGACGGCGGCGAGGCCCTCCTTTTCTGATTCCCCTCGGGGGAGGGAACGACAGCGGGCCAGGAGCCCGCGCACCCGATCGGCGAAGGAGGCGAACTGCGTTTCGGCCTTAGGATCCCTTCCTCCGACGAAATCGGAGACTTCGGCAACCTCCCGTTGGGCAAAGAGCTCGAGATCGACGAGCAGCGAAAGCTGGGTCAGCTCCTCCCCAACCTGCTCGACTCGTTTTTGTCCCCGCAGGGCCAACCAGGCGGCCTCGATGGATAGGGCGGCCACCAGGAGAAAGAGTATGCTGGAGGCGAGGCGAATGCGGGTCGCAATTTTCATGAGTCGGGATCTCCCCTCCGGTTTGCCGCCGCCGGTTTTCGGAGGCGGGCGAGAGGCCATTTCCGCAGACGGCTCCCATTAGAATTGGAAGCGAACCCCACCCCAGACGCCGAACGGCGAGCCCGGATTGAGAAAGGGCTCGATGGTCCCGCCGTTCGGTGCCCCCGTGAAGACATTCTGGCTGATCAGTCCCGAGTTAAAATAGTGCAGATCCATGACGTTGGTCGCAAAGGCATAAATCTGGCACCACTTGGTGAGGTTATAATAGGTCTGGATGTTGAGCGCCTCCCAGCCGGAGACCATCGGATAGATGTTGGCATAGTCCCCGTAGAGGAAGCTGCTCGAGTAGTATTGGAAATCGGCGGAAACCTGCCACCGATCCGTAAGCTGACAGCTGACCCCGACTTTGACCATCTGCTCGGGGAGGCCCCCTCGCCGGTCCCCCGGCTGGACCGAGACCGGTCCGATCGTATTGACCAAGTGCAGGGAGTTTTGAAAGGTGGCTTCCAGAAAGGACCAGTTGGCGAACCAGCTGAACTTCCCGTGGGTCCCCTGGAGCATGACTTCCACGCCCTGATTCTGCTCATCGGCGACGTTGGCAAAGAAACCCGCGGCCGAATGGCCGGTCTGTTGAAACTGGAGCTGATTGGTCAGGTCGGTGCGGTAGAAGGCGAAGTTCCAGTTGATTTCCTGAGGAAGCTTCCCGCGAAAGCCGCTTTCGTAGGTCTGCGCATAGACCGGGGAGAGGGAGGGGTCACCGATCTGAGCCATCGGCAAGATCACTGGGTTGAGCGGGTTCGCCCCGACCAGCTCATCGGGCATCGGCGCCCGGAAGCTTTCGCTGTAGTTAAAGAAAAAGGTAAGATCTCGAAGCTCGGGCTCGACGATCCCGAACGCGCGCAGCGGTTGGAGCGTGAATCCGGCCGCCGGAGTGATCGGTTGGAAATCCTCGAGAGCCGCCGTGGAAGCGATCGACCCATTGGGATTGACTCCGTAACCGCCGAGTTGCACCTGCATATAGTTGTAACGCATGGCTCCAGTGATGTGGAACCAGTCGGTAGGAGAGAAGGTGTCGGTCAAGTAGAGGCCGGCAAAATCGTTGAAACCCGGAACGGCGAACTGCGCTTGAAAGCCGAAACCGGGGATGAGGATATTGTTGTAATTGGCTCCCATGGCTGCAGGATAGAATCCTGAGCTGAAATAACTTTCCGCCCAATCGAAGCTCGCTCCGGTCAAGAAGTAGTTTTCACAGCCGAAAATCTTCCGATTGCATTGCAGCTGGAGCCGGGCACCGGCTCCGGTCTGATCGAACG
>NZ_CABFUZ020000268.1 GCF_902143385.2 Methylacidimicrobium cyclopophantes | reverse complement strand
GGGGATCCGGTCGGTGGCGGCCCATCTCAGCCGCCACTTCCCCGGCCGAGAAGGAAAGACCAACGAACTTCCCGACCGGCCGACGATCCTCGACCATGGCAACATCGTGCCCGAGAGCGAAGCGGGCCTTTGAGCCGTTGACGCTCCGCCGGATCACTTGTGCGCGATCACGAAGAGCAAAACGGTGTCGAGCACCATCCAGAAGAAGGAGAGCATCAGGAGGATCTCCACCGCGATGAAGAAGTTGGTCGAGATGAAATTCTGGGCCGAGCTGTAACACTGCTCGATTCGGTCGAGCTTCGCATTGACCGCTTTCGAGAGGTCTCCGATATCGAAGACCTGCTCGACGTAGCGGTGGATGGTCCGCAGATGCCAATCCGAGTCGATCCGCAGCACATTCCCGAATACCTGGTAGATCGACTCGACGATCGCCAACTTGTCCCGAACGAAGTCCATCGCCTCGCCGGAAAACCGTTCATACCAGCGCGGCATCACCCAAAACTTGTGCCAAGGCGGAAGATGGGCCACGAGCGCCCGAGCGCGCCCGATCTCCCGATCGAGAAGGGAGTTGTAGGAGCGGAGGTTCCAGTAGAGCGCGTAGACGAGCCGGATCATGTCCAGGATCGTTCCCGCCTCCTGCGAAGAGACTACCGCTCCAAACCGCTTGATAAGAATCAGCTCGTTTTCGTAGTAGCCGAAATTGACGAGCTTCTCCTGATCGAGAACGAACGAGGAGAGGATGTCGTAACTCGGTTCTCCGGAGACCATCCCGTAGAGGGTCTTCAGGTTTTCCCGGAGAAAGGCCTCCGCATCCCCTACCGCCCCCGGCTCCAGCGATAAGATCGGGAAGACCTGAATCTCCTCCAAGCGAAACTCATACTGATAGGTGGCGAACTCTTTCGCCTCGGCGAGCACTTCGCCGATGGCGGCCCGAGCCCAATCGGAGATGGGTGCGGCGCCGAGCCGGAGCAAGTCGATCCGGGAAGCGAGGCTTGCGAAGAAATTCAAATCTCCCTGGACGAAAAACGAGAGCTGGAGGATGCCGACTCCGAAGTTGTAGAGTCGGGCGACCGCATCCCCTTCGGCCAGAGGGGTTCCCCGGAACGAAACGGGCTCCGTCCTCGGCCGAGCAAACTGCTTCATCAGCCCCTTGGTCTCCGGTTCCCGGAAGTCGAGCTCGAGCCCCATGTCGAAGGGCACCAGAAGAAATACCTGCGCTTTCATAGCCGTCTGCTCCTCAATCCACCTTAACACTCCGATCGCGTTCTTCCAGCCCTCCTTCCCTTTTCCGGAGGGCGGTCCTTCTGCTTCGGAAGATCCTCTTCTTGCGGGAACGCACGCTTTCGCCCTTTACTAAGGCCATGAGCCGAGACTTCTCCTTTCCCCCTTTCGACCTGTCGCGTCTGCTCAAGACCGTCTTCGCGCCCCGCCCCGGAGAGCGGATCGCGCTTTTGATCGACCTTCCCGATCCCCGCAGGGTTCGGGACTTTGGCTTCCTGAGCGATCCGAGCTCCTCGGTCCAGCGGCTCGCCCACGAGGTCTTCTTCGAAGGCCTTCGGCAAGGAGTCAGCAAGGAGCTCGGACTGAGGGGAGGAGATCTCTTCGCCTACGAGGAGACCGGAGGGAGCAACCTCGAGCTCCCTGAGGAAGCCTTCGACGTAGAAGGGAAACGCCTCCTCTTCGATCGGGATCTCTACCCCAACTTCGACATCCTTCTCTGCTTCTCCCGCTTCTCGGCGACGGCCCCGCTCACCGCCAAAGCCAAGGCCTTCGGTTTTCGCGGCGCGACCATGCACGGCCTCAATCGCACGATTCTGGCAACCGGCCTCTCCGTCGACTACGAGCAGGTGAGCCGACAGGCGGAGCTCCTCCGCCGCGGCCTTGCGGGTGCCGACCGCTTTCGGATCGACTACCGAATCGGCGGTCAGGATTTCTCCCTTACCCTCGAAACCGCCGGCGCCGCGGCCCAAAAGAGCCACGGCCTCTGCCGCGGAGAAAATCCCGACATCGTCAACCTCCCGGCGGGGGAGGTCTACTTCGTCCCGACAGGGGCCGAAGGCGATTTCCCGCTCCGCCTGGAAGACGGGAGCCTCGCGATCGTCCGGGTCTCAGGTGGGCGCGCCCAAGCAGCGCGTCCCTTCTCCGGCGATCCCGCTCGCATCGCCCTCTACAACCGCCGTCTCGCTGAGGACCCTGCCGCGGGTGCGGTGGGCGAACTCGGATTCGGGACGCAGGAGCTGCCCCCGTCGGGACAGGATATCCAAGACGAGAAGATCCTCGGGACCTTTCACATCGCCACCGGCCGCTCCGACCATCTCGGAGGCCCACTCGGCCCCTCCTCCTTCCGCCATCCCCGGAACGCGACCCACGACGATATTCTCTTCGCCCCGTTTAAGAGCCCCGAGCTTCGTGTTCCCCAAGTGCGGATGGAGCGGAAGGAAGAGACCCGGATCCTCCTCGAGGATTACCGGCTCGGTCCCTACTTCCGGGAGCTTCTCGGGCGAGCGCAATGAGCTCTCCCTTCTACGAAACGGGCCCGGCTCTCGCCCAATATCTGATTCTCCACTACGCCCCTCCGGAAGAGCAGCTCCCGAACGCCGCCCCCGCCGAGC
>NZ_CABFUZ020000267.1 GCF_902143385.2 Methylacidimicrobium cyclopophantes | reverse complement strand
TGCCCATCGTTTACAGCTAGGACTACCGGGGTATCTAATCCCGTTTGCTCCCCTAGCTTTCGCACACTGAGTGTCAGTAATAGGCCAGAGAATCGCTTTCGCCGCCGGCGTTCCTTCTGATATCTACGCATTTCACCGCTCCACCAGAAGTTCCATTCTCCCCTCCTACACTCAAGACTCGCAGTTTCAGATGCAATTCTTCCGTTGAACAGAAGGCTTTCACATCTGACTTACAAACCCACCTACGTGCTCTTTACGCCCAATAATTCCGAACAACGCTTGCCACCTCTGTATTACCGCGGCTGCTGGCACAGAGTTAGCCGTGGCTTCCTTTGGAGCTTTTGTCAAATAAATGTGGTATTAGCACACTTACATTTCTTAACCCCTGACAGAGCTTTACAACCCGAAGGCCTTCCTCACTCACGCGGCGTCGCTTCGTCACCCTTTCGGGCATTGCGAAAGATTCTCGACTGCAGCCTTCCGTAGAAGTCTGGGCAGTGTCTCAGTCCCAGTGTGGCCGACCATCCTCTAAGACCGGCTACCCGTCTTCGCCTTGGTAGGCCATTACCCCACCAACAAGCTGATAGGACATAAACCCCTCTCCAGGCAAAAGGTATTGCTACCCTCCCATTGACAAAAGAAAATTATTCCCTTTTGTATTATTAAGTATTAGCTTCGTTTTCACAAAGTTGTCCTTATCCTAGAGGCA
>NZ_CABFUZ020000266.1 GCF_902143385.2 Methylacidimicrobium cyclopophantes | reverse complement strand
CCCAGGGTTAGCCGGCACCTAAGTCGAGGCCGAAAGGCGTAGACGATGGACAACAGGTTAATATTCCTGTGCTGCTATCTTGACGTTTGAGCTTGGGATGACGGGGACACAAAGATTAGCAAACCTAGTAGACATGGTTTGTTCAAGCTGGATATATCGCTCCAGGCAAATCCGGAGCAATATGATATTGAAGGCGAGTACGTTGGCTCTTGGCCTAGAAGTAATTGGAGTGTCCTCCAAGAAATAATCTCGTTAGTGAGTTAATTTGGCAACCGTACTAAAACTGACACAGGTAGGCAGGGAGAGAATCCCAAGGTGCTCGAGAGAACCCTCGTTAAGGAATTCGGCAAAGATACTCCGTAACTTCGGGATAAGGAGTGCCTTTTTAGCTTCGGTTAAAAAGGTCGCAGTGAAGAAGGTTTGGGCGACTGTTTACTAAAAACACAGGTCTCTGCTAAAATGTATAATTGATGTATAGAGACTGACACGTGCTCGATGCCAGAAAGTTAAGGGGATAG
>NZ_CABFUZ020000265.1 GCF_902143385.2 Methylacidimicrobium cyclopophantes | reverse complement strand
TAGCAGACCCGAAACCGAGTGATCTACCCTTGGTCAGGATGAAGTTCCGGTAAAACGGAATGGAGGTCCGAACGCGTCTACGTTGAAAAGTGGTGCGATGAACTGAGGGGAGGAGTAAAAGTCTAATCAAACTCGGAGATAGCTGGTTCTCCCCGAAATAGCTTTAGGGCTAGCCTTATGTAACCGTGTAGTGGGGGTAGAGTTACTGACTGAGTCTTGGGGCCCACCAGGCTACCGAACACAATCAAACTCCGAATACTACTGCATTTGACATAGGAGTCAGACTATGGGGGATAAGCTCCGTAGTCGAAAGGGAAACAGCCCAGATCATTAGTTAAGGTCCCTAAAATGAGCTAAGTGATAAAGGAAGTGAAAGTGCTAAGACAGCTAGGATGTTGGCTTAGAAGCAGCAACCATTTAAAAAGTGCGTAATAGCTTACTAGCCGAGTACTTTTGTGCCGAAAATTAGCGGGACTAAAGCTCATTACCGAAACTATGAATCTTGATATTAGTATTAAGGTGGTAGGGGAGCGTTCTATGTTAGGTTGAAGCCTTACTTTAAAGAGAGGTGGACGAAATAGAAGTGAGAATGCCGGTATAAGTAGCGATAATGTAAGTGAGAATCTTACTCACCGAAAGCCTAAGGTTTCCTGGGGAAGGCAAATCCGCCCAGGGTTAGCCGGCACCTAAGTCGAGGCCGAAAGGCGTAG
>NZ_CABFUZ020000264.1 GCF_902143385.2 Methylacidimicrobium cyclopophantes | reverse complement strand
CGTGGAACTCACGGCCAAATTGCGCAGGTTGATCGCTGCATTGATATCGCGGTCGTGGATTGCTCCACAGGCCGGACATCTCCACTCGCGCGCCGACAGCGGCAGGGCTTCCAGCTTGTAACCGCAATCCGAGCAGCTCTTGCTGCTGGCAAACCAGCGCTCCGCCACGACGATGCGCACTCCGTTTCTCGCCGCCTTGTACTCCAACTGCCGCCGGAACTCGAAGAAGCCCATGTCGGCAATGGACCGGGCCAGATGCCGGTTCTTCCCCATGCCGCGCACGTTCAAGTCCTCGAAGCCAATGGCGAAAAACCGCCGCGTCAGCTCTGTCGTGAGCTTATGCAGCGCATCCGAGCGGATGTCGGCGATCCGGGCATGCAGCCTGGCAAGCTTGCGCTTGGGGATGCTTTCTATTTTCCAGAGTGCGCCAACTGCTTGCCTCGTTCGATCCCGAAGGAAAGGGCGCACGTGAGAAAGCTCCGGATCAAGGGAGAGCAATTTTTGAAGCGGATCTTCTCAACCAGGTCGTAGGGATGGTCTTCGGCCAAGCCGCCAAAAAGGGCGTTGGCGAATGACGCGGTCCTGTTCGTGACGCCTTCGAAGTTGAAAATCACCAAGGCGTGCATGCCAAGCTTTGATTCTACTTCGTTAAACCGGAAGGCATTGGCAAGATCCCCGTCAGCCAGGAATCCACCGAAGAGTTCCTTCATAAAGAACTCATGACTCATAAAAAGCCCACTATCCTGACTCGCTCCTGACAAGCCCAGGACTTTCCAGGCTTCCCGCAGCATCAAATTAAAATCGTAGATTTCCTTTCGCCGGAAGCAGATCGAGCAGACCGTGCCGCCAAAACTCGCTCCCCTCGGAAGCCGACCGCTTTCCGAGGGGAGCTCTCCATCTTGCATCCACCATCCGCATCCGGAGAGGATCACCATAGTGCCCATAGTTTGTCGCACGAGATCCTGCAACATGCTCAGGCCGACGCCCCGGTTGGGAGATTTGCCGTACATATGGGGGAGATCGGCAGTACTGGAGACGTTGGGATGAATCGCAAGCTCGATCGCTTCCGTATCGTTCCTCCCCGCGCGATAGAATCGCGATTGGTTCGCCCGGAAGCTGGAAATCGTTCCAAAAAGATTCCTCGCCGTAGGACGTTTTCGGCAAAAAGCTGCCGCCGTTCCATCAACCGTCTCCTCTCTTCTCGGAGCGGGCCTCCCGAGCGAGCCTCCGCGCTTCCCGCAGCGGCTCCGGCGTCCGCCATCGCGTGGTCAACGCCAGCAGGACGCTTGCGGCCGTCCTCGCATCCGTTTGCCACGCTGCGTGGGCGACCAAGGGTCGCTTCCCCCGTTGCGTACGCAACCAGTAGGCCACGATGGTTCCCCCGAGAAAGAGCGGGGAAAGAGAGCCTCGAGCCTCCGCCGGCGGCTCTCCCGAAGCAAGAAGGGGGTTGCGAGTCACCCCCACGGTGGGAAGGGCCAGTCGGATTCCGAGATGGACCGCCAACCCCGCTCCGCGGGGATGGTCCCGACCGGTGGCATTGACGAGAAGGAGATCCGGCCGCTCTGGAAGCCGCCGAACCGCTTCTTCCAGAAGGAGCCCCTCCCGAAGCGCCAAAAGCCCCGGCTCGTAGGCGGCTTGAGCCGTGCCGCAGACCGTTGCCGCAGCGACAATCCTTCCGGATCGAAGAAGCGCGGCTGCAGCCCAGCCCGCCTCCCCCGGCCGCCCCGCACCCACCCTTCCACGGGAAAAACAGACGAAACATCCAGCGGCCGAAAAAACCCGACCCGCGGGAGTCCAAAGGTGGCTCGTCGCTTGGCCGATCCTCTTCTGGACGAGGATCAAATCTTCGACGGTCCGGGGCCACGGGCCCGCGGATTCGAGCCCTCTTTGCTCCCCCGCGTCCTGAACGCAATATGAACAATAATTCATTGGAGCATTTTCGAGACAAGCGTATTTTGGATGGCGCTCACCGCCCACTCTCCTGGAAGCGGAGGCAAGGAATGGAGGAACGCAATGGGCCGCCTTCTCCATATAGAGGCCTTCTCATCGACGCCGCTGGTCACCGATCCCTTTGAGCATGTCCTCGTCCGGAATTTCGTCCCTGCGGAGCTTCGCCTGCCTCTCGAGCGGGAGTTTCCCACAATCGATAAGCCGGGGATCTTTCCGGTTCAGACGCTTCGCTACGGCCCTCTTTTTGAAGCCTTCCTGGAAGAGCTTCGGGGCTCCGCTTTCCGAGAGGCGGTTTCCGAAAAGTTTTCGGTCTCGCTCGACGACAAGCCGGTCTTGATCACGGTCCGAGGTCGATGCGGGCGACGAGACGGCCAAGTCCATACCGATTCCGAGACGAAAATCATCACAGTGCTACTCTATCTCAACGGCCGGTGGGAAGCGGACGGAGGCCGTCTCCGGCTCCTGCGCAGCGAGAATATCGAGGATGTCGCCGTCGAGCTCCCTCCCGAATGGGGTACCCTTCTGGTCTTTCGCCGTTCGGATCGATCCTTTCACGGCCACCGCCTTTTCGAAGGGGAGAGACGGGTTGTGATGCTCAACTGGTTGACCCATCAGGCGGTTCTCGAACGGGAGCTCAGTCGCCACGGCCGATCGAGCTGGATGAAGAGCCTGGTGCCTACCCAACTGCTCGAACGACTCCATTGGCGCAAGATCTCCCGCTAAGGAGCGCTCGGTACCGAAGCGGCTTTCTTCTCGCCGATCCTCCCCTTTCTCGATAGGATCGAGTTGGGAGATCGCCGGCCGCTCGGGCGGCGAGAGTTTCTATGGATGGCTCTTCCTCCTTCCTCTCGAAAGCCTTCTTTGCCGGTTCCTGGGTCGAGACCGAACGCAGCTTTCCGGTCAAGAGCCCATCGTCGGGCTCCGTTCTTGCCAAGGTAGCCGACTGCGGGGAAGCCGAAGCCCGCCAAGCCCTAGAGACGGCGGCCGAGATCTTTTCCGAATGGAGAGCAACGTCTCCCTATCTCCGTTCCGAACTGCTGCGCAAGTGGCACGACTCGATCCTCGCTTGCCGGGACGAGCTCGCCCGCACGATCTCGCAAGAGATGGGGAAGCCGATCTCGGAAGCCAGAAGAGAGATTCTCTATGCCGCCAGCTTCGTGGAATGGTATGCCGAAGAGGCCAAGCGGAATTACGGAGACTCGGTTCCCAGCCAGCACGCCCACAAGCGCATTTTGGTTCGCTATGCGCCCGTGGGGCCGGTCTATGGCATCACCCCCTGGAACTTTCCCGCAGCCATGGTCACCCGGAAGGTGGCTCCCGCCCTCGCGGCGGGCT
>NZ_CABFUZ020000263.1 GCF_902143385.2 Methylacidimicrobium cyclopophantes | reverse complement strand
AATTTGGCCGTGAGTTCCACGGTGTCAGCCTGTGGAGAGGAAGGCTCTGGCGCACGTCGCAAGACGCGCGTGAAACCGGCCTCGAGCACGCAGGAAGTCAGCTTTAAACCGGTGTGAGCAGGAATAAGTAAGTCTGACGGAACGCTTTCTGTCGATTCCGCGATCCCTTGCGCTTACGCGAGAGTCTCCGCGACTCCCTGCGCAATCGCAGCAACAACGCCTTGTGCGGCTTGGGTCCGGGAATCTTCTCTTCCTTTTCTCCCGTCCAGAGCGTCGCCAAGACCTCGACACCGAGATCCGCTCCCGCCTCGCCTTGGTTTTCGGCTTTCGGCGGATCGGGATCTTCCCCGGTATCGACGGGGATGGAGACAAACCACCGATCGGCGACGCGGGAGACCGTAGCCGAGAGAATCTTGCCACCAAATCGCAATTCCTCGCGCATCCGCACCCAGCCAAGCTTCGGGATCCAAATGCGCGCCTTTTCAACTCGAAATGGATCGTTGGTGAGCGTGAACCGATCGTCCACGTTTTTCCTTCGGAATTGCGGATAGCGGGCCCGACCGGCGAAGAAATTTTCAAACGCACGACCGAGTTGGATGATGGCCATCTGCGGGGCGTTCTTGGTTACTTCCCGCAACCAGGGAAATTCTCGGTCTTTGATCGCGTTCTACTGGCGCCGGAGCGCTGTTTGCGACGGCTTAGGCAAGCTCTTGTCGGCCTTCCACGCCTCGTATTGCCGTTTCCACTCGGCCAGCGCCCAGTTGTAGGCGAAGCGGGCGGTCCCCGCCGCCTTTGCGAAATCGGTAGCCTGCACATTGTTGGGCCTGAGCGCGATCTTGTGGGCGGTCAGCATCTCTCCGATTCCTCCACGGCCTGTTTCAGGCCATCGAGAAGTTTCTGATTCTTCCTGGACCGACTGCCATAGAGCCGGGCGCTGAACACGGTGATGATCTGCACCACGTCCTTTGCCAAATCTTCCTCGAAGGTCGTGTCCTCGCCTTGGTTGAGGATGACCACCTCCACGTTCTTCGCTTCGCAGATGGCAAAAACCAGCTCCGCGCCGAAGCGCAGCAATCGATCTTTGTGGGTGAGGACCAGCCGCCCAACCTGCCCGTCGATGATCGCGTCCAGAAGCCGCTTCAAGCCCTTTTTGTGATAGTTCATCCCCGAGCCGAGATCGGCGATGACCTCGAACGTCCAGCCTTGTCTGGCGCAGTAGAGTTCCAGAACCTGCTTCTGCCGTTCCAGATCGTCTTTCTGGTCGTGGCTGGAGACGCGGGCGTAGGCGATCGTTCGCCTCTTCGCCTCGTCTCCAGCGCGGAACATCCCAGGACGCAGTCTCACCAAGTCATAGCGCCTACGCCCACCCGCCGTCCGCTCGTCGGGAAAAAGCCGGCCCTCGCGCTCCCAACGGCGTAAAGTCTGTGCCGAAACACCAAGCGCTTCGGCCGCTTCTCGGATGCCGACCAGCTTGCGAGCCATGCGCAATTTATACATGTTCGCGCAAGAAGGCGCAACGAATGCGTTAGCAGTTCAAACCCGGTTCGTGCGCCATCCTGTCGCTGGCGAACATCCCGGTCTTGTGTTCTGGGAGCCGGCTGCGGGATTTGAACCCGCGACCCGCAGTTTACAAAACTGCCGCTCTGCCGCTGAGCTAAGCCGGCATGGGGAGTGAGTCGAGGGATCCTAGGTCGGCCATGGGGAGAAGTCAAATGGCGCGCTCTCTCGGAAGATCGGGGAAAGTCGGGAGTGCCATCGATGGAAAACCCTTACCAAAAACCATGAAGAAAGTGCCGGATAGAAGTTTGACAGCGACGAAGGAAGTGATCCAATAATCCAAAGCTCGTAATTGCGGTAACTCCGGAAAGCGATGGGAAAATCGGACGCACGGCCGAAAAGGAAAAAAAAGAAGCAAGCGAACGGGTCTCCAGCCGAATCGAATGGGGTTGCTCCCAAGCCGAAGTGTTGGGGGAAAAACTTGCTTTCGCAGTGGCTTTCGCTCAATCCTTTTCGCAGAATCCACGAATAGGCGGAGCCTTGTTTCTTCCCATCGCGGGCGGATGATTCCGGAGCAGAAGCCTTCGATTCCCCGAAGCAGAATTCCGATTTGCTCTTGCCTCAGAATGCGGATCGGGATTGGGATGGGTCATGATCCGCACCTCTTTGACGGAGAAGGAGGAGCAGCGCCGCATATTGCGCAAGAGGCTCGCCGAACGGAGCGAGGACGAGCGAAAGGCTGCGAGCCGGCTGTTGGCGGAGCGGCTCGTGCTCCTTCCGGAATGGCAGGCGGCCCGCCGGGTGGGCCTCTTCGCCTCGCTTCCGAGCGAACCGAATACCGATCTTCTCTTCGAGCGGGCGCGCCAGGAAGGCAAGCGGGTCTTTTACCCATGGTTTCGCGGTGAAAATCGAAGCCTAGGCTTCGCCGAGGTCGAGGCGCTGGAAGCGCTGCATCCTGGGCCGCTTCGGTTTCGAGAGCCGGTGGCTGTCGAGGTTGGGGAGGAGATCGAAGTGGACCTTTTGTTGATTCCCGGACTCGGATTCGACCGGAGCGGGATGCGGCTGGGAAGGGGCGGCGGATCCTACGATCGGACGCTTGCGGAGTTGCGCCCTGACGTCGTCCGGGCCGGGCTCTTCTTTTCCTGGCAGGAGCTCCCTCGGGTGGCTGTGGAGGTCCATGATCGAGGAATGGATATCGTGGTGACCGAAAAGGAGCTGACCCGGGTCGGGAGAAGGGAGTAGAGAGGGAGAGCGAAGGGCGTGACCAAGGGTTTTCTAGCAGGCCGGGTGGCGGTCGTCACCGGGGGAAACAGCGGTATCGGCAGGGCCGTGGCGCTGGCTTTGGCCGAAGCGGGGGCTTCGGTGGCGGTCGCCGCGCGCCGAGC
>NZ_CABFUZ020000262.1 GCF_902143385.2 Methylacidimicrobium cyclopophantes | reverse complement strand
ACTCACGCCCGTGCAGCGGGAAGCGACCTATGAGCTGGTGGATTTAAATATTAAGATGGATAGCCAGGACACGCCGTTAGAGCAGAGAAGAAAGGAGCTCTTTGCGCTCTTTGCCCGATGGGGCCCCAAAAAGTTTCGGAGCTTCCTGGCCGACCGCTGGTTGGCGACCGAATTTTTGATGGACCTTGAGCTATCGCTTAACCTACACCCGAACCCGAAGAATCCAGATCATCCATCTTACGTCTGGGATCTTTCGGCGATGCCGAGCTGGTTTTGGCAAGAGATCGCCGAGTTTGTCGAGGGACCGAACGCCTATCCGGCTTTTTCCGCCATTGCCCTTCCTTGGATAAGGCCGCTCTGCGAGCCGCTCGAGCCGCTCCATGCGCTCGCAGCGACCTTAAAGGACAAGAAGATGGAGCAGGCGCTGCATGCGCTTGCCGAGAAGCACCCGGAACTGCGCCCTGGAGGCCTTATTCCCCCCTTTCCTCCTGATCTTTTGCCTGGTCTTTTTTAATAGCGGCCCTCCGCGAGGACTAGCCGGTAGTCGACAGCCTTTGTTGTTTCCGCATCTCCTTTTCCGATCGAGCGTTGGCCGCAACCGACCGGGATCGCTCAATCGGATTCCGAAGGAATCGGGGAAGCTCGGAGTCGCTTCGGGGCAAAGCTCTCTTCGGAGATCCCCTGTGCGGCGATTTCCGGAGGGAAGGGAGCTCCTGTGAGAAGAGACGCCGCGATCTCCCCGATCGAGGGGGAGGTTTCGATCCCGAAGCCTCCCAAGGCGGCTGTCCAGAAAAAACCGGGAAGCTCGGGATCCCATCCGATGACTGGGCATTCGTCGGCAACGAAGGAGCGGAGGCCCGCCCACCGGCGGAGGACGGAAGCAGGATCGAGGGGAAGGGTCGTGGCTTCGGCCAGTTTTTGGAGGAGGGCACGGCAGTCGGCTTCTTCCGGTTGGACATCGCATGGGGCGATGGGAGTCTGGTCGGCGGGCGAGGCGAGAAGAACGCTCGCCCAGGGCCGGAAATAGAATCGCTCTTTGACCTCCAGCACCATCGGCCAGCGCGCGCTCTCGGCTTGGGCCTGAAAGGTCATCACCGTCCTTCGCTTGGGCACGAGCCCGATCGGAATCGCTCCCGCCGCGCGGGCGATCTCGTCGGCCCAGGCTCCCGCGGCGTTGACAAGGATTGGCGCCGCAAAGTCGCCGGCGGAGGTTCGGGCCCGCCAGAGGGAGCCGCTCCTTTCGAGCCCCTGCACCTCCGCTCCCAGGTGGACACTCCCCCCGAGTCGGAGCAGAGCTTCCTGCAAGCCTTCCAGGAGGGCGGGGAGGTCGATATCCATTCCGCCCTTTTCGAGGGCGGCTCCGCCAACCCAGGCGCGCCGCAAGACGGGCACCCGAGCGCAGGCCTCTTCGGGAGAGAGGCGTTCGATCGGAGTTCCCCCGGCGGCTACGTCTTGGATGAAGGCATCCAAGGTGGGAAGATCCGCCGTTGAGGAGACAAAGAGGGCGTCCCGGGGAGTGGCGAGCCTCCGTCCCGAAAGAGCCTCGGGAGGCTGTTCAAAGAAGCGGCGGCTGGCCCGGCAGAGGGCCCGAACGGAAGCAGTTCCGTGGCTTCCTCGGAAGAAGACCGCCGAACGACCGGTCGAATGGTATCCCGCGACGACTTCTCGCTCGAGGAGCCCGACGCAACGGCCCTTTTGGGCGAGATGGAAGGCGACGGTGAACCCTCCGATCCCTCCGCCGACGATCAGGGCATCCAAGCTCTTGGCTGTCATCTACGGTTTATCCCCGAACGCCTTTTGCACTCCGTTCGCAAACGCATCGACCTTCGCCTTGGCAAATTCGAGGCTCAATTGGGCTCGCTTGAGCTCGAGCTTGGCGAGCGCCGCGGTCTCCTTCGGCGTCTGGTTCCCCTTCAGGGTCGCCTGCTCCCGCCGGCGGATGGCTTCATCGAGGTCGGCCAGCGCCTCCTCGGCCGCCCGTTTCGTGCTTTCCGAAGGATGACGGCGATAGTCGGCGATGCGCTCTTCGGCCGCCGTCGCCTTCTGCTCGGCGCTGCAGCCGACGAAAAGCAGAAGGGGCAGCGAAACAAGTAGGAGTCGGGCCATCTTTTGCCAGAGGGATGGCTTGGACGAGGGAGCGGGAGAGCGCGGCGGGGACGGTTGGGGTGCGTGGCGGAGCATACGGGAAGATCGAAAGCCAAGCGGGTCGAAGATGCGAGCCGGAAATTGGAAAAGAAGAGAAGGACGCCCGGCCGTCATAGGAGGATTCGCGGGTAGAGCCTTGCGGCGAGGGCGATCAGCAGAACCAGGGTCAGGGCGAGAACGGCAAAATCGGTTCCCAAGCCGAGGGAGCTCTGGGAGCGGGCCAGCATCAGGGCGCGCAGAGCATCGACCAGATAGGTCAACGGGTTGAAACGCGCGAGCAGACAGAGCCAGGCGGGCATGAGCTGGAGGGGGTAGATCGCGTTGCTGGCGAAGAAGAGGGGCATGGTGAGAAGTTGGCCGATCCCGATCAAGCGTTCCCGCGTCTTTACGAGGCAGGCGACAATCAAGGATAGGGTGGAGAAGAGGGCCGACCCGAGAAGGGTGAAAAGCAGCATGGCGAGAACGGTTTCCACCCGCCAGCGGATTTGCACTCCGAGTGCAGCCGCCAGGCCGAAGATCACGATCGCCTGTGACAAGCTGCGAACTCCCCCGCCGAGGGCTTTCCCCAGCACGAGGGTCCAGCGGGGAGCCGGGCTCACCAGATACCGGGTAAGAACCCCCGAATCCCTCTCCCAGATGGTGGAGATGCCGTAAAAGATCGAGAGGAAGAGAGCACTCTGGGCGAGGATGCCCGGAGCCAAAAAATCGAGGTAGGGGAGGCCGCCGGTGGGAATGGCCCGGATCCGATCCATGACCTTGCCGAAGATCAAGAGCCAGAGCAGGGGCTGGACAATCCGGGTAAAGAGCTCGATCGGATCGTGACGGAGCTTGCGAAGCTCCGCCTCCGCGAGCGCCACGGTCTGATCCCAGGTAGCCAGGAGCTCGGCAAGCCTTTTAGCCATGTCTCCGGATCGCCTTCCGGCTGCGAACCACCTCGGCATAGCTGTTGCCATCGGAAGGATTCGGCTCCCCGGCAATTTCGAGAAAGAGCTCTTCCAGGCTCCTTTGTCTGCCGCCGGCGTGGCAGAGCTGCTCGGGAGAGCCAAGATGCATGAGCCTGCCCGCACGGAGAAAGCCGACCGTTCCACAGAGCTCCGCCGCTTCCTCCATGTAATGGGTGGTGAGGAAGATGGTCATCTTCCACTGCTTCCGGAGCTCCCGCAAATGTCGCCAGAGCGTTCGCCGGGCGGCCGGGTCGAGCCCAACCGTCGGCTCATCGAGAAAGAGCACGCGCGGGCGACTGACGAGCGACTGCGCGATCTCCAGACGGCGGATCATTCCGCCGGAATAGCGGCGGACGAGCTCCCCGGGCTGGTCGATTCCCATGAAGTCGAGGGCTTCCTCGATCCTTTCACGCCGCTCCGAGCGGGGAATCCGATAGAGCTTTGCACCGATCCAGAGATTCTCGTAGCCGGTCAAGTCGGGATCGGCCGAAAGCATTTGGGGAACGTAGCCGATATCTGCTCGGACGGCGGTCGGATCGCCGACCACGTCGTGCCCGTCGACACGCGCGCTTCCCGAAGAGGGAGGGAGGAGGGTGGTCAGCATGCGCATCGTCGTCGTCTTTCCCGAGCCGTTCGGTCCTAAAAGCCCGAAGATCGCTCCAAGGCGGACTTGTAGAGTGAGACGGTCGACGGCGCAAAAGCCACCGAAGCGGCGGCTCAGCTGGTCCGTCTCGACAGCAAAGGAGCTCGAATCGTTTCCTGCCATCCAAGAAAGGCTTGGCGCCGGCATTGTCCTAGCGAAAGCGCCTACTCTCTTTTTCACAGCCGGAACTCCCGATTGCAACTCTTCGGAGCGGGAAGAAGGGAACCACTTGCTGGATGATTTTGCTTCAGGCAGTCTGGCGGAAGAATGGCCCGGGCTGCCTCTCTGGCGTTTGCTCTTTTCCTTTCCTTAGCGGCCGTTTCTTCCGGAGCGGCGAAGATTTTCTGGACCTCGGAGCCGATCGCTCCCGGAGAGATGGGGCTTTTTTACGGCGGCGATCTGGGAGGCGTTCGTTCGGTCTCGGTCTGGCCGTTGGAAGACGGAGAGCCCAAGGAGCCCCGAAGCGGCTTTCCACCCGCTCCCTCGATGGCGGTCTCGGTGCCGGTGCAGCAGGCTTCTTCCTGCGCGCTCAAGGTCGCCGTCCCCGGAGCCTTCACCGCGGGCGTCTTTGCCGTGGACGTGGAGGGGGAGAAGCTCCTTCTCAACCGCCCGAGGCCCGAGTGGAGCCAACCGGAGCGGCTGCTTCCGGGGCTGGCGGAAAACCAGGCGGTGCCGGGGAGCCAGATCGAAGTCTTCGGTCGAAATTTCCTTCTCGACGTGACGGAGAGGACGAAGACTCTCCTCTTGCTCCGAGAGAGAGCGACGGGCAAGTCGATTTTGATCGAGCCCGAGCGAGCGGAACGGTATCGCCTCTCGGCCCGCCTGCCGCAGAGCCTGCCGGTCGGAAGCTATGAGATTTGGGTGCACAATGGTCATGGCGGCGAATGGGGATGGGGAGGGGGAGCGACGCTCGAGGTCAAAGCCGCGGAGAGCTGGCCCTCGACGCTCTTCAACGTGCGCGAGTTCGGGGCCAGAGGGGATGGCGTTTCGGACGATTCGGCCGCTCTGCGGAAAGCGCTGAAGGCGGCCGAAAAGGCGGGAGGAGGGATTGTCTACCTTCCGGCGGGCAGCTATGCGGTTCGAGAGGCTTTTTTCCTCCCCCCGAAGACCCTTCTCGAAGGAGATGGGAAGGACTTTACTTGGCTCAAATGGCCGCAAAACGCGCCCCGCTCGCCAAATGAGTTTCTGCCCGCGGTCCTCTACGGCAGCGGGCAATATTCGATCGAGGGCCTCTCGCTGCTGGTGCGAAACGCGCGAAGGGTTCTGCTCGACCTCTCCGTGCTCGCCGACCGCCTCCTTCCGACCGACCTGGCGGAAGCCGAGATTCCCGCACCGCTTCGCAGAAGGGCGGCAGCCTCTCCTTGGGAGACTCGAGATCTCTTTTTGCGCAATGTTCGAATCGACTATCTGCCTTTTGCCGGCGCTCCCGGCCGGCAACCCGAGCGGGACCCGCAATGGTCTCTCGGCCAGTGGGGGCTCGCCGGCCGAGAGGACGAGGAGCTGACGCTCTTTTTGGGAGGGGTCCGCAACGTCGAGATTTCGGGCTGTGAATTTCTCGGGATGCGCCACCGGCTTCTCGACCTCCGGAACGGGCGCGTCGTCGGCAACGATTTTTCCAACCCGATGGGCGCCCTCTCCCGGACGTCGTTGGGGGGGCGCTACCTTGCGCTTCTCGACAACTGGATAGCCGACGGCTCGGTCCTCCAGAGCCATCTCGACGGCTGCCGGTTTTTTGTCGTGGCGCACAATAGCTTCACCGACTTTGGACGGGGCGAGCGAATGGCTCTGCGCCTTCGGGGGGAGCCGTTGCGGGGGAAGTGGCTGGGAAAGGGAGGCTTTCCGGTCCGATGGCTCCCGGTCGAGAGGATAGAGGGGAAGACGATCTGGCTGCGCCACGAGCGCTTGGCTCCGGGGGAGCTGCGGGGTGCCGGGGTGCGAATCGAGCGAGCCGACGGCTCGGAGTCGTGGATTCCCGTCGGAGAGAACACCGATCGGTCGATCCTTTTGGCTTGGCCGCCCGAGTCCGATGGAGAAGTTCCCGATCGAGTCGAAACGGCGGGATATCTCCCGCCCATGCTTTCTGCGGTCTCCCGCTGCTCCGGGAACGATCTTTTCCTCGCCGCCAAGCTTCCCGGCGATTACGCCGGTATCGAGGCGCAGATCGTCAGCGGCAGAGGATCGGGACAGGTGCGCACCATCGTTCACGCATCGGGGGAGCGACTGACGGTCGACCGCGAGTGGGAGGTGAGCCCCGATGCGACGAGTCAGGTGCTTTTGCACCAGCTTCAGGGTAACGGGATCTTTTTCGGGAACGAGGCGGAGGATCCGAGCGGCCTGTTCGTCGGCCAGGGCGATCTCTATGATTCGATCTTCGATGCGAATACGGTTCGGCGGAGCGCGGGGATCTGGCAAAGCTCGGGAACCTTTCTCCAATTCCTCGAGAACGTCCTCGACGTCGCAGTCTCCTACGGAGAGATTCCCCCCGGCGGCCCACCCGCCGATCGCG
>NZ_CABFUZ020000261.1 GCF_902143385.2 Methylacidimicrobium cyclopophantes | reverse complement strand
TTTTTTCAAGCAGAAGACGGCATACGAGCTCTTCCGATCGTAGGCGACGCTGCCGGGAGAGTGGCCGGGAATATGGAAAAGCACGAATTCATGGCCGCTGCAGCTCCATCGGATTGAGCCGTGCGGCGGAATCGGCAGAGGGGTCACCTGCGTGAGAGGAGCGCATCTGCCAGGAATTCCGTAGGCTTGGGAACCAATCGGATGGCGCAGGAGGGGGATGTCGGCCGGATGGGCGTAGGCGGTAGCGCCGTGTTCGGCGACGAGCGCCGCCGCATCCCAAATGTGGTCGAAATGGCCGTGGGTCAAAAGGAGAGTTTCGACGCGCATCTTTTTCTCGCGCAGGAAAGTCAGGATCCCTTGCGGCGCGTCGACGCAGACCCACCCGTCCTCGCCGGGAAAGAGATAGGCGTTCGTCCGGAGGGGGCCGCCCGCGAAGATTTGGGGCTTGTGGCTCATGCGGACTTCGTTCGACTCATCCGTTGCCGGGCGCAAGCCACTTCCTCGGCATAAGTCTGCGCCGGATTTTCGCCGTCGAGACCGCTTTCTTTGCGTTCCCAAGAGTCGGGGACACCCATCGAGTAGAGGCCGAATCGGGGAGTATAGCTCCCCCACTCGTAGTTGTCGATCAGAGACCAGTAGAGGTAGCCGAAGAGGGGTGCTCCCTCTTCCCAAAGACGGGTGACCATCTGGACATGGGTGCGGATATAGTCGGTGCGGCGGACCGCGTCGGCCCGCTGTTCCAAGGCACCGGAAGAATGGCCCCGATAGGCGATCCCGTTTTCCGCAATCAGAAGGGGAAGTCCGAAGCGACGGAGCTGCTGGATCACGAAGGCGAGCCCTTCGGGGAGCATGTGCCAATCCCACCACTTGCTCGTAAAGCCCTCCAAGACCCACTCGTGAAAGGTCTTGTTCCGGCGGGGAAGCTCGTCGCGCCAATGGGGCCAGCGGAAGGCATGCTCGACGAAGGGATCATAGTAATCGAAGGCTATGTAATCCAAAGGACGGGTTGGACAGGAGTAGATCACGTCGATCAGGCGATCCCAGGAGTCACCGAGAGAGGCGGCGTAGGCGAGGAAGTGCTGCAGAGTCTTGACGGCATTGCCGAGGATTCTGCGGACGGGCGAAAGCGTGGGAAATTGTGCCCGTTCAAATTCCCGATCGAATCGGCGGGCATTTTCCCAGAGGTGGGAGAAGATCTTCTGCTTCGGGATCCCTCGGTGGGGACAATGGAGGAGGTCGATCCAGGCCTGATCGAGCCAATAGAGATTGTTCGCGTAGTTATTGAATCCGATGAGCGGCTGGACGGGAGCTTTTTTGTAGGATTCGTGGATGACTTGAAAGATGCGGGTGTGTGCTTCCAAGAGGTGCATGAGGACCTTGGCGAGGAAGTGCGCTCCGCGTGCCGGCCCCGTCGGAAAGTAGCCGTAGAGGTAATGGCAGGCTGCCAGCATGTTGGGTTCGTTGATCGTGAGGTAGATGCGGGGTGGGAGAACGCCGTGCTTCTCCGAAAGGAGCTCGAGGAGCTGGGGAACGGCATAGCGAACATAGGCGACAAAATGGTCGATTGTTTCGGTACGCAGCCATGCGTCGAGTCCCAGCCAAGCGGGGTGGGTGAAATGGTGAAGGGTAACGATCGGCTCGAGTCCCAGACGCCGGCAGTGGGCTAAGATCGCGGCGTACCGCTCGAGCGCGGAGAAATCGAAGGGTGGTGGCGGCGCGCCCGATTCGGGATCCGGAAGGGTGCAGATCGGTTGAATTCGACTCCAGGAAAGCTCTAGGCGAAAGGCGTTGAGACCGAGCCGCGCGGCTCGCTCCAAATCCGCTTCGGCGAGTTCCCAAAAGTTGCTGGCTCGTCCCGAAGTTTCCACCAGTTCTTCGCGCTCGGCCCAAGCCCAGTTGTTGAGAGGCTCGCCAACACCGTTGACCCCCCCTTCGTGTTGATAGCCGGAGGTGGCGACTCCCCAGAGAAAGGGCGGGAGCGGGGCTACCGGAGGCAGAAGAGGAGCCCGAAGAGGGAGCTCCGGCAGGCCGAGGCTCTCCGTTAGAGCTTCACTGCCTTGGCTACCTGAGCGATCTGATGCTTTTGCTTGCGATTGATCCAAATGGGTTCTGGCTCCTCGTATTCGTCTTCCAGCAAGCGGCGGACGATGGTCTGGGCCGCGTTCGGGTGGGCCGCGTTTCGAGCCGCCTCCCGCATCGATTGCAGGCGGGCGGGATTGGAAAGGAGAGAGTCCACCTTATAGGCGAGCGTGGTGAATTCGTGGCACTTGATCGCGGCGCCCTGTTCGAGGAGGTAGTCGCTGTTCAGCTCCTCCTGACCCGGAATCGGAGCCACGACTACCATCGGGAGGCCTCTGGCCATGGCTTCCGAGGCGGTGAGCCCTCCCGGCTTGCCGATCAGGAGATCTGCAGCGGCCATCCACCGATGCATCTCTTGGGTAAAGCCGAGCACCTTGAGTGGGGAGGAATTCTTCCACCCGGCTTTCGTTTGGAGAAGGCGTTCTCGGAGCGTGGGATTCTTCCCGCAGACGACGACGATCTGCACAGGCACGGTCACATTCCGGAGAGATTCGACGACGACTTCGGCGGGGCCGACGCCGAGCGCGCCGGCGGAAACGAGAAGAAGCGGGAGATTGGGATTGAGTCCTAAAGCGCGGCGAGCCTCGGAGCGATCGAGAGGTTGGGAAAACACCGGGTCGATCGGGATGCCGCTGACGGTGACCCGTTCTTCCGGAAGACCAAGCCGACTCAAGTGGACGCGTGTTTCCTCGGTGGCCACGAAATATCGGTGGAAGAGCCGACAGAGCCACATGGCGTGGAAATGAAAATCGGTCACGACGATCGACAGGCGTGTGCGCAACCCGGCTTGCGAGATCCAGTGGGAGATCAATTCCGCAGGGAGGAAGTGGGTGCAGACGGTGATGTCCGGAGCGAAGCTTTCAATGAACTCGACGAGCGGACCCGTATGGAGCCGATCGAGCATCAAACGCATTCGGTCGGTCTTCCACGGCTCGTCGGTCATCTTGTACCACCAGCCGAGGAAGGTGGGGGCCTTTTCCACCAGTTGGATATAGAGGCTCGAATAGAAGTCGCGGAAGATTTTGTTGGTGAACTTGAGGGCATCGACCGTCAAAACCTCCTCTGTTTCCGGTTGGAGGCGGAAGACTTTGCCCAATGCCTCGGCGGCCCGCACATGGCCCATGCCGGCACTCGTGGAAAGAATCAGGACCCTTCGGCGAAACATAGCGACTATTTTCTCCTATCTTTTCGGCGCCGGCTGGGATTGCTGCGGTGCGCTCTCCCCTTGGTAGAGAACGACTTTGCTGTGACCGTCGACTTGCATCTGATCGGTGTCCCGGAAAAGGGTGATCACCGTTCCGGTGACATGGTTCTGGTCGTCGATCACTTCGGGATTGCCGGTCATGATCAGTTTGTTCTCGGCGACGATGTACTCCATTTGACTCGACCTTCCCGTCCGTTTCGCCTGCTCGAGAACGGCATCTCCCCGGGCGATCATCCGTTTGACTTGGTTGCCGGTCTCGTCGAAGAAGACTGTCATTTCATTGGACCTCAAACGCAAGTTGTTGGTGACCATGATGACGTTGCCGTTAAAAAATCCCTGATGGATGTTCATATCCAACCGGAAGGTGTTAGAAGTCACCACCGTAGCGTCCGGGTGGCTTTGGAGCTCCGTAGGCTTCCCTTCGGGGAATTGCCCCCAAAGCTCGGGAACCGACGAGGCGAAGAGAATCGAGCAGGCAAGGAGCGGAAGCAGAGATTTCATGGGGAAGATTCCAGAGGCTTCAAGACGGGAGCTCCTCCCTGCCTCAGGGCGGGGGTACTCTTTCCGGAGCTCTTCCCGCCGCCAGGATCGGCGAGCGGTAGGTGGTAGAGGACTACGCGCACATTCTGTCGGAAGACGCCTCGGTGCGCTCCCACTTCCCAGTCCATAATTTGGCTCGTGAGCCGCAGATCGGGTCGCTCGACGACGGCACCGGATTGGGTGCTGAGCCGGTCCTCGAGCTTCCAAAAGTCGCAACGCGGCGAAAGGATGGTGGTGCCTACCTTACCCTGATCGTAGAGCTCGATCTTCATTTCCAGGATTTCGGTCCGGTTTACGCTGATCGCCCGAGCTTCCCGCCCAGTGATCACTCCTTCCAGCTCCCCTTGGGGATTCCTTTGCGGGAGGCGAAACTCCTTCACCACCGATCCAAGCGGGATCGACGCGGAGTCTGCCCGCATCCATTGGGGAGAGAAAACGGCCGCCGAAATGCAGAGGGCGATCCAAAGAGGTTCGCCCTTCTTCCCATGCGCCGCCCGCTTCCAGGAGGCAACCGTACGGCGTGGGGAAGCGGCTCTCCGTGGATTAGCTCTCTTTGGCCGCTGCATGGATCTTCAAAAGCTTTTCGAGAAGCGAGGAAACTTGCGCCAGTGGGATCATGGTGGCTCCGTCGGAAGGCGATTGCTCGGGAGATGGATGAGTTTCCAGAAAGAGACCGTCGACTCCCACCGCGACGGCCGCTCTTGCCAGCGGAAAAGCCAAATCCCGATCTCCGCCGGAAGCCGATCCGAGCGCACTCGGCCGTTGGATCGAATGGGTGGCGTCGAAGATGACCCGATATCCCCGCTTTCGCAGGTGCGCCAAGTTTCGCATGTCGACAACCAGGTCATGATAACCAAAAGAAGTCCCGCGTTCTGTAAAAAAGAAGCTCCGGCAGCCCCCGGACCGGAGTTTTTCCGCGATGCGATCCATGTCGGAAGCTGCAAGGAACTGTCCCTTCTTTACGTTAATCGGCTTTCCGGTTGCTGCGGCGGCTAAGAGGAGGTCGGTCTGCCGCGAGAGAAAGGCCGGAACTTGCAGAAGATCGACTACGGCCGCTGCGGCTGCCGCCTGCGCGGTTTCGTGCACGTCGGTGGTGACGGGAACTCCCAATTTGTCCCGGATGCGTCCTAAAACCTCCAATCCCGCCTCCATTCCCGGTCCTCGATAGGAGTCGACGGAAGAGCGGTTAGCCTTGTCGAAGGAAGCCTTGAAACAGAACGCGAGCCCGAGACGCGAGGCAATGTCCTGTAGCGTAGAGGCGATCCGAAAGGCGAGCTCCTCGGATTCCAGCACGCAAGGACCCGCGATCAAAAAAAAGGATGGACTCTCCGGAAACATGCTATTGAGCGGAGTGGCGCAGCGCTTCCCTCAAAAAGCCCGCGAAGAGGGGATGGGGAGCGTTGGGGCGCGAGTGAAATTCCGGATGGAATTGACATCCAATGAACCAGGGATGATCGACGAGCTCCAAAAGTTCGACGAGCTTCGTATCCTCGGAGGTCCCTGCCACAAGGAAACCCGCCCGCTCGAAAGCTTCTCGGTAGGCGTTGTTGAACTCATAGCGGTGGCGGTGGCGTTCCCGAGCGGAAAGGGCCCGGTAGGCGGCTTGGCTCTTCGTTCCCGGGACCAGATGGCATTGGGAGGAGCCGAGCCGCATCGAAGCCCCCTTTTGGACCGTATGCCGCTGCTCCTCGAGTAGGCAGATCACCGGATCGGGTGTGTCGGGGCGAAACTCGGTGCTGTGGGCCTCGGCGAGTCCGAGGACATGCCGGGCGAATTCGACCGCAGCGATTTGCATGCCGAGGCAGAGGCCGAGATAGGGGATCTTCCGTTCGCGAGCGAAGCGCGCCGCCTCGATCTTTCCTTGAACGCCTCGGTGACCGAAACCTCCCGGGACGATGATGCCTTGTGCCTTGCCGAGGAGCTCCTCGGGTCCCCGCTTCTCTACTTCCTCCGCATCGACGGAGAGGAGATCGATTCCGGCATGCACGGAAGCCCCCGCATGCACCAGGGCCTCGGAGACGCTCTTGTAAGCGTCGTGATGTTCGATGTACTTGCCCACCATAGCGATGCGGACGCGGTATTTCGGGGCAAGGATCCTCTGGAGGAACGCTTCCCAATCCCGAAGATCCGCAGGAGGGAGAGAAAGGCGGAGGGATCGTACGACAAGCTCGTCGAGCCGTTCTTTCTGCAGCAGAAGCGGCAGTTCGTAGATCGAATGTTCCAAATCGAGCTCTTCCACGACGGCTTCCAGAGGCACACTGCAATAGAGAGCCAGTTTCTGCCGCACGTCGGGCGTCAGAGGCCACTCCGAGCGGCAGACGAGGATATTGGGCTGGATGCCGATTTCCCGAAGTTTGGCGACGCTCTGCTGGGTCGGCTTGCTTTTGAGTTCCCCGGCCGCGCGGAGGTAGGGGACAAGAGTGACGTGGAGAAAGAGGGCGTTGCCGGGGCCGACCTCGAGGGCGAGCTGGCGGACCGCCTCCAAAAAAGGGAGACCTTCGATATCCCCCGTGGTTCCGCCGATTTCGGTGATCAGCAAATCGTAATCCCCGGCGGTCGCCGCGGCTCGAATCCGCTCCTTGATTTCTTCGGTAACATGGGGGATGACCTGGACGGTCTTCCCGAGGTAATCGCCGCGCCTCTCCTTGTGGATCACCGATTCGTAAATCTGGCCGGTGGTCGCATTGTTCTTGCGAGTGAGCTTGACCGAAGTGAATCGTTCGTAGTGACCCAGGTCGAGATCGGTTTCCGCCCCGTCTTCGAGTACGTACACCTCCCCATGCTGGTAGGGGTTCATGGTTCCCGGATCGACGTTGAGGTAGGGATCGAGTTTCTGCAGAGTAATCTTGAGTCCCCGGTGCTCGAGCAGGGTGCCCAACGCGGCAGCGGTCAACCCCTTTCCAAGGGAGCTCACGACCCCACCCGTTACAAACACATATTTCATCTCTCTTCCAATATTCGCTCCGCGCGCCCGACATCTTCCGGCACGTCGACGCCAAAGCAGCGCATGGCGGTGGGCACGGTTAGGATCGGCATGCCATTTTCCAAAGCGCGCAACTGCTCGAGACTTTCCGCCTGCTCCAATTCGCCCGGAGCAAAGCCGACGAAACGCCGGAGAGCTTCGGCTCGGAACACATAAATTCCCACATGAGCCCATCGGGGCACGTCCCGACCAACGTCGCGGACGAAGGGAACGGCCGCTCGGGAGAAGTAAAGCGCGTAACCATGCCGGTCGCAAACCACTTTTGTGACATTCGGATTTTCGGCTTCTTCAAGAGCGAGCTTGCGGCGAAACGTCGCCATGGGAGCCGATCCGATCTCGCCGATCAGCCGATCGATTTCTGCCGGATCGATACCGGGCTCATCCCCCTGTAAGTTTACGTATAGGTCGGCGGGGATCCGTTCCGCTACCTCCGCCATTCGATCCGTACCGGATCGATGGTCGGGTCGGGTCAGTTCCGCACGGGCTCCGAAGGCACGGGCGGCTTCGAGGATCCGCCGGTCG
>NZ_CABFUZ020000260.1 GCF_902143385.2 Methylacidimicrobium cyclopophantes | reverse complement strand
GGCTGGACCGCGGCGATCTACGCCGCGCGAGCGAACCTTCGTCCGCTCGTCATTACGGGAACCGAGCCGGGTGGGCTTCTGACGACGACCACCCTTGTCGAAAACTTTCCCGGCTTTCCGGACGGCATACAAGGCCCCGATCTGATGGTTGCCATGGAAAAACAGGCAAAGCGCTTCGGTGCGCGTGTCCTCTCGATGGCCACCGCAACCCGTACCGAGCTTTCCGGCGATACCAAGCAGATCATTCTCGAAGACAAATTGCTGGAAGCAAAGGCCATCATTCTCGCCGTCGGGGCTCGTCCGCGGCATCTCGATGTCCCCGGAGAGGCGGAACTGGAGACGCGCGGGGTCAGTTATTGTGCTACCTGTGATGGCGCTCTTCCCCTCTTTCGCCACCGTACGTTGGTCGTCGTAGGGGGAGGAGATTCCGCTTGCGAGGAGGCGCTCTATCTGACCCGCTTCGCCTCGGAAGTCTGTCTCATTCACCGGCGCGACCGGTTGCGCGCTTCTCCGATCATGATCGATCGCGTTCTCGGCAATCCCAAGATCCGACCCATCTGGAACACCGTGGTTTCTGAAGTACTGGGACGCGAGGAAGGCAGGCTCACCGGGCTGATCCTACGGGACGTTCACACCGGCAAGGTGAGCACCCTCTGCTGCGCGGGCCTTTTCGTAGCGATTGGACACCAACCCAGCACCGAGCCGTTTCGGGGCCAGGTCGATCTCGACGAGCGTGGATACATCCGCGTTCACTCTGGTTCCCAGACGAGTCAGCCCGGAGTTTTTGCGGCAGGCGACTGCGTGGACTTTACCTATCGGCAAGCGGTCACGGCGGCCGGGATGGGCTGTATGGCGGCGCTGGATGCCGAACGCTATCTCTCCTCATTGTCGACCGGTTCCCATGCTTGATTGCGCCGCCCCAAAGGAATAAAGTTGGATTTTTTGACGAGAAAATAACCATGGTGATCGTTCAGACCGAGGAGCTCGGCCCGTGCCGCAAGCGACTCCGCATCGAGGTTTCGGCCGACCAAGTGACTCAGGTCCGGAAAGAAATCGTTCAACAGTTCTCCCGAGCGGCACGGCTGCCCGGCTTCCGCCCGGGCAAAGCTCCGACTCTCCTGGTCGAAAAGCAGTTTCAAAAAGAGATCGACGACGAGCTTCAGAAGGCTCTGGTGACCAGAGCCCTTCGCGAAGGCATTCAGAAGCAGCAGATCGACGTAGTCCGTGTCCTCGGGACGGAAGAGGTCCGCTATCTGGATGGGCTTTCTTTCTCTTTTGCGGCGCTGGTCGATTGCGCTCCTGTCTTTGCGCTCCCCGATTACTCGAAGACCACGCTTCCTCGAACCGAAACCGAGGTCAGCAAGGAAGAAATCGACCAAGCGCTCGGCAAGCTCTTGGAAGCCCGAGCCACATTCACTGACGCGGGAAACCGGCCACTAGCGGAAGGCGATTATGCGGTCGTCCATTACGAGGGGACGATCGAAGGCCGCCCGGTAAAAGAGCTATATCCCGCCGCTGGAATCTTGGCGGGTGCCCAAGATCAATGGCTCCTGGTCAAGCCGGGCGTTTTTGTTCCGGGATTTCCGGAGGCGATCCTCGGAATGGAGGTCGGTCAAACCCGCACGTTTTCCGTTCTCTTTCCGGAAGATTGGTTTTTCGAGCCCCTGCGGGGAAAAGCGGTGGAATACTCGGTCACCCTTTCCGCAATCAAGGAGCGTCACGTTCCCTCCCTCTCCGATGCTCTAGCGAAAGAGATTGCCGGAACGGATCAGTCGGGGCTGCTTTCCATGGTACAGTCTGCGGTGGAAACGGAGAAAAAGCGGACCGCGCGGCAAGCACAGAGCAACCATATTCTCAACACGCTTCTCCGATCGGTGGAGTTTCCCCTTCCGGAGTCTCTCGTAAATGAAGAGACGGAAAACGCCGTGCGAGAAATCATCGCCGAAAATCAGGAACGGGGGGTTCCATTCGCGACCCTCGAGGAGAAGAAAAACGAAATCTTCTCGAACGCCCGACGGCTGGCCGTCCAACGAGTCAAGCTCCGTTTTCTCATCGACCGAATCGCGAAGAACGAATCGATCGCGGTCACGGATGAGCAACTGAGCGGGGCGGTTGCCTCCCTTGCCCGCCGGCAGAATCTTCCCCCTCGTCAATTCGTCCAACGCATCTCGCGTGAAAGCCTCGAGTCATTGAAAAGACAGCTGTTGTTGGAGAAAGTGATGGACTTCCTCATTGAAAAAGCCAAGGTTGCCTCCGTATGACAGACCAAAGATTCACAGCGCAGATCATCCCGTCCGTCATTGAGCAGATCGGCCGAGAAGAACGGCGGTACGATGTCTACTCTCGGCTACTCAAGGACCGTATCATCTTTTTGGGCGTTCCGATCGACGACATGATCGCCAACGTCGTTATCGCGCAGCTCCTCTTTCTCCAGATGGAGGATCCCAAGAAGGATGTGAGCATCTATATCCATTCTCCCGGCGGCTACGTCACAGCCGGCATGGCGATTTACGACACGATTCAGTTCATTAGTTGCGACGTCGCCACCTATTGCATCGGACAGGCGGCGAGCATGGCCGCGGTTCTCCTGGCCGCCGGCAGCAAAGGCAAGCGCTTCGCCCTCCCCAACGCCCGCATCATGATTCACCAGCCCCTCGGGGGAGCGCAAGGACAAGCCTCGGACATCAGCATCCAAGCCAAGGAGATTCTGCGAACCAAGCGCCAGCTCAATCAAATCCTTGCAAACCATACCGGTCAACCGCTCGAACGTCTGGAAAAAGACACGGACCGGGACTTCTTTATGTCAGCCGACGAAGCGAAGAATTATGGGATCGTTGACGAAGTAGTGAAGACAAAGGTCTCCATCCCTCAGGTGCCCGAGCCAACCATCACGTAGGTGTTTCATGGCGCGTCCGGTCCAGGTAACCATGTGCTCCTTCTGCGGCAGGAGCCATGCGGAGGTACGCAAGCTGATTTCCGGGCCGGGCGTCTACATCTGCGATAGCTGCATCAATGTTTGCAAAGACATCCTCGAACGAGAGGGAAAGGGGGAATCTCCCTCCGTCGAAGCGGCCGCTATCCCGAAGCCGACGGAGATTCACCGCTTTCTCGATCAGTACGTCATCGGCCAACAGCAGACGAAAAAAGTTCTCTCAGTAGCCGTCCACAACCACTACAAGCGGGTACTAACCCTGGGAACAGGCGCCGGGACGGGAACTCGCTTGGATAAACATCCCGACGTGGAACTCGAAAAGAGCAATATTCTGCTCGTCGGTCCTACCGGATCAGGCAAGACGTTGTTGGCCCGCACCCTCGCTCGCATGCTCGACGTCCCGTTTTGTCTGGCCGATGCAACATCCCTTACCGAAGCCGGGTATGTAGGCGAGGATGTCGAAAGCGTTCTTCTCCGACTGCTGCAGAACGCGAACTTCGATGTGAAACGGGCCGAGACGGGCATAGTGTACATCGACGAAATCGACAAGATCGCTCGAAAAAGCGACAGCCCGTCGATCACGCGGGATGTTTCTGGAGAAGGGGTGCAACAAGCTTTGCTGAAGATGCTGGAAGGCACGGTTTGCCATGTGCCCCCCCAGGGAGGCAGAAAGCATCCCCATCAAGAATGCATCCGAGTGAACACACAAAATATCCTCTTCATTTGCGGCGGAGCTTTCGTCGGTCTCGACAAGATGGTTGCGCGCCGTATCGGAAAAGGACGCCTCGGTTTTTCCACTTCCTCGAATGAGGAACAGGCGGATGGGCCAAAGACGGAGATCGAACCGGAGGACCTCATCCAGTACGGAATGATCCCAGAGTTTGTCGGTCGGCTGCCGATCATTTCCTGGCTCCAGGCATTGAACGAAGAGGATCTTGTTTGCGTTCTTACAGAGCCGAAAAATGCTCTGGTCAAGCAATATGCGAAGCTGTTGGCGATGGATCAGGTGAAACTTTCCCTGACGAAAGACGCGCTGCGCCTGCTCGCGCAAGAGGCGATCCGGAAAGGGACCGGTGCACGCGGCCTCCGGTCCGCGCTCGAGAAGATCATGCTGGAAATCATGTACGATCTTCCTTCCCGCACCGATCTCGAGGAAGTGATCATTACTCGTCCCGTCGTGGAAGGAAAGCGTCTGCCGATCCTTCGCCGCCGAGCGGAACGAGAGGCGGCGTAATTCAGCGGCCGGCACAAAGACGCTCAAGGCGCAACCGACGAGGTGGCGCCGCCAAGTCTGTCTCCCACCGGGCCGCCAAGGAGAAGGGAAAATGCCAACCAAGTCGAAGGTCGTCGTCGGAATGAGCGGCGGAGTCGATTCCTCGGTTGCCGCCTACCTCCTCCAGCAGCAAGGATATGATGTCATCGGAGTGACTCTCAAGTTCTGGTCGGACTCGTGCCTTGCCCGTTCGCACGAAAAATGTTGCGGCCCCCAATCGATCTCCGACGCGAGGCTGGTTGCCCATAGGCTCGGGATTCCCCACTTCATCCTCGACGAGGCGGAGGCATTCGAAGAGGAAGTCATCTCTCCATTTGTCGAGCAATACCGGCGAGGGCTGACCCCCAACCCGTGCGCTCTCTGCAATGAAAAGATGAAATTCGGCCGGCTGCCCCGGAAAGCAAGCGCTTGGGGAGCGGAATATGTAGCGACCGGACACTACGCCCGGATCGAGCGGAGCGAGCGGGAGACGCGACTCAAAAAAGCCAAGGACGAACGAAAGGATCAGACCTATTTTCTTTTTCGCTTGGAGCGAAAGACCCTTGACCGGATGTTGACGCCTCTTGGCGACTACAGCAAGGAGGAGGTTCGTGATCTCGCGCGACAGGCGGGCCTTTCTATCTGGGACAAAGAAGAGAGTCAAGGAATCTGCTTTATTCCGGGAAACCAATACGAAACCTTTTTGGCCGAGCGACTCGGCTCAGGCAAAGAAGCTGCGGGCGAGATCGTCGATCTCACCGGGAAACTCCTCGGCCACCATCGCGGCATCGAATCCTACACAGTCGGCCAACGCCGCGGGCTTCCAGGAGGACAAGGCAAGCCCCTCTACGTAGTCGACATCGACCCGGAGAAGCAGCGGATCGTCGCCGGTCCGTGGGAAGCTCTCCATCGGACCCACTGCTATCTCATCGATACGAACTGGCAACAGCCGGTGCCGATGGGACCCTTGCCGGTAACCGCCAAGGTGCGATACAACTACCCTGCCGCTCCGGCACAGCTCACCCTCTTGCCCGGCCGGCGTGCTCGAATCGATTTCGTGCATCCGCAAGCGGGGGTTGCTCCGGGACAGGCCGCCGTTTGCTACATTGATGATCTATTATTGGGCGGCGGATGGATTGAAAGGACCGCAGATTCGCCCCGATGGGAGACCGCTCCGTGAAGCCGCTTCTTGTTCTCGTCACCGCTTCCTCCCTTGAAGAAGGATCCTGTCTGGCACGAGCCCTACTGGAGGCCCGTGCTGCCTCCTGCGTAAACCTATTGTCGGGCCTTCGTTCGTTCTACTGGTGGAAAGAGAAACGGGAAGAAGCCGACGAAATTCTTTTGTTGGTAAAGAGCGCCGACGAACGGTGGGAAGAGTTGTGCGACGTCATCCGCCGACACCATAGCTACGAATGTCCGGAAATCGTCGCCGTCTGCCCGGACCGGGTCGAGGAACGATACTTCTCCTGGTGGTCGGCAGAGCTTCTCAAGAAAGGATCGGCGTCCTCACTCGAATCGTAATCGGAACCCCATGGGCGCAAGATAAACCGCCTCCGCTGCCAAGTCGGCCTTCGTCAGCGGATGCTCCTCCAGCCAGTTCGGCGGAAACCGAAGCTTCCAGCGTCTCTCCTCGACGTCGAGCTCGATCACAGGCAGCAACGAATCTTGTCGGCTTCTCTCCAAGAGGATGGCAATCCGCAAGAGGAGGCTCAAGCAGAAGGTCGAATTCCGATCCTCCTCCCGAAGCCGAAGAAGTACCTCTTCCGGATACTTTCGACGATGACTTCGGACCAGGAACGCGAGTCGTTGCTGGTCCCGCAACGAGAAGCCAGGCATGTCCAGGTTATTGAGCACATAAGCGCCATGCTTATGGTATTGAGTGTAAGAAATGAAGAGGCCGATCTCGTGAAGAACAGAGGCCCACGATAGAAAATGGCGGTCTTCCTCGGAAAGCCGGCAAGTCGAGGCTACTTGCTCGAAAAGATGCAAAGCGCGCTTTTGCACTCGATGAGCCTGTGGAACATCGATATGGAATTGCTCCATTAGGTTCCGCACGGTCTTTTCGCGAGAATCCGCCTCCGAGTTTCTTCCCAGTAGGTCATAAAGAAGGCCTTCCCGGAGGGCGTTATGCGAAACTTCCAGAACCTCTATCCCGAGCGCATGGAAAATCGCGCTTAGAATGGCTATCCCCCCAGCGAATACGAGTCGTCTCTCCTCATCGAGCTCTCGAAACGGCAACTTCTCCGCCTTTCCGACCTCAACGAGTACCTTTTCGATTTTCTTGAGAGCGTCGGCTGTAATGCCGTTTGTCGACCACCCTTCCCCCTCGACAACGCTCAAAGCGGCCAAGATGGTACCGGAGGAACCGATCGCTCTCCGCCATCCGGCCGACCGGTAAATGGTTGCGATCGGCTCCAATTCGCGAAGGGCTTCCAGTACCGCTCGGCGCATCCGTGATGAGGTGATCGTCCCTTCAGGAAAGTGTGCCGCGGTCATGCTCACACACCCCATAAACAAGCTTTCCATCCGCTCCGCAATCAGGCCTCTGCCCAAGATGAGCTCTGTGCTGCCGCCACCTATGTCGATTACCAAGCGCAGCTGACCGTCATCTTCCGTTTCATGGGCCACGCCCAAATAAATCAAGCGCGCTTCCTCATGGCCCGAGATGACATCAATCGAGTGGCCCAGGGCCTGCTCGGCCCTCCGAATGAACTCTTCGGCGTTCCGTGCCTTCCGCAAGGTATTGGTTCCGGCTACCCGTATCCGATCGGGGGGAATCGGTTTGAGTCGCTGTCCAAATCGCTCCAGACAGCGTAGGGCCCTCTCAATAGCTTCCCGAGACAAAGTCCCTTCGGTGTCAAGCCCCGCGGCCAAGCGCACAGGTTCCTTGAGGCGATCGATCGGCCGGATTTGCCCGTTTTCCTCTTGGACGACGAGCAGATGGAAGCTATTCGATCCTAGGTCAACGGCGGCTGCGAGCGGCATGGTCGTTTTGCATTTTCCATCATTGCGCCGGAATCCGGACAAAGGATCCTCTACTTTCACTCCCTCCCCATTCGTGATTGCATGACACGCAATCCCTACCAAGGGCGATAGCCGCAAAAAGCCCCCTCAAGGAATGCGCGCGCAGCCGCCCGCGATGCCATGCTTTTCGTTGTACTTCTGATGGTACTCCTCAGCGAAAAAAAACCCTCCCGCAGGGACGATTTCCGTCACGATCGGATTCCGAAATCTTCCACTCTCCGCTAAGGCTTGGCGCGACCGTTCGGCGGCTTTCCGCTGCGCCTCATTGTAGACAAAGATCGCCGACCGATACTGCGACCCGACATCCGGACCTTGTCGATCTCGAGTCGTCGGATCGTGGATCTGCCAAAACTTGGCTAGGAGATCATCGTAAGAAACTACTCGAGGATCGAAGAGCACGAGCACCGTCTCCGCGTGGCCGGTGTGTCCGCTGCACACCTCCTCATAGGTGGGAAAAGGTGTCGAGCCTCCCGAATATCCGGAAAAAGCCGCTTCCACCCCTTTCATCTTCTCGAATTCTTGCTCTACCCCCCAAAAACAGCCGGCCGCGAAGGCCGCCCGCTCCAATGTTTGCCCACCTCTCCCCTTTCCTTGAAGCAAACGTTCCGGCAAAAAGGAGAGCGCACCGGAATTGATGCAGTACCGCAGCCCTGTCGGAGGCGGCCCATCGGGAAAGACATGGCCTAAATGGGCTCCGCACCGAGCGCAGAGGATCTCCTCTCGAACCAACCCGTGACTCCGGTCCTCCGTCTGCCGGAGATTCTGGGAAGCAAACGGAGCATAAAAGCTGGGCCAACCCGTCCCGGAAACGTACTTCGCCGTCGAGGAAAACAGAGGCAAGCCGCAGCTGGCGCACAGATAGAAGCCCGCTTCTTTGCTGGCTACGAATCGACCGCAGAATGCACGCTCCGTCGCCGCTTCCCGCGTGATCGAGTAAGCCGTCTCTCCCAGCAGGTAGCGCCATTGCTCGTCCCTCTTCCGGATAAAGCTTCCGCGGGTCGGCGCGCTCGGCCGCCCCCATTCGTCCAAAAACACGAACGTGCCCTGTTCCATGCCGGAATCCCCCATAGCCGCCTCGCACGCTCTTCCGAACAAAAGGAAGAGCGCCCCAAGCGCGAGCAAGAAAAAAGCCGCCTCGAGCTTCTTCGCCTCCCGTCGCAACCTGGCGCCCATTTTTCTATTGCATTTTTTCCCATTCTCCTCAAGAAAGGCAACCCCGATCGGCGCGGAAACCGATTTACCGGAGCGGTTGCGTCTTTTGCCGTTGACGCGAGCATCTTCGGCTTCTACGCTCAATCGTGGGTTTTGCTCGAATGAGCGGAGCAAAAGCATAATCTTTCGGAGAAAAGACGTCGTGGCAAGAATTGCAATCAACGGATTTGGACGCATCGGACGCCTCATTTTGCGTATTCTCGTGGAACGCAATCTGCTGGAGCAAGCCTCGGTCGTCGCAGTCAACGATCTCGTTCCCGCCAATAATCTCGCCTATTTGCTGCGTTACGACAGCAATTATGGCGGTTTTCCGGTGCCGATCGAGTCGGCTCGTTCCAATCCAAGCCACGATAAGGACGATCTCTTGCGGATCGGGGAACACGAGATCCGCTGCTTGGAAGTAAAGGAAGGGCCCGCGGCGATGCCGTGGGCCGATCTGGACGTCGACATCGTCCTCGAATCCACCGGCCTCTTCACGAGCGCCGATAAGGCTCGAGGTCATTTGAAAGCGGGGGCAAAGACCGTGGTCATCACGGCGCCCGGGAAAGATGCGGACATCACCGTCGTCGTCGGCGTTAATCACCATTTGATCGACCGGAGCAAGCATTCGATCATCTCGAATGCGAGTTGCACCACGAATTGCCTCACCCCGGTTGTTCATGTTCTGCTCAAAGAAGGCTTCGGCATCGAGGAGGGGCTGATGACGACTGTGCACAGCGCCACGGCCACCCAGAGAGTGCAGGATGGCCCTTCCCGGAAGGACTGGCGCGGAGGTCGAGCGGTGGAGGGAAATATCATCCCCGCCAGCACGGGGGCTGCGAAGGCGACCGCCCTGGTCTTGCCGGAAGTGAACGGCAAGCTTACGGGAATGTCTTTCCGCGTTCCCACCCCTACCGTCTCGGTAGTCGACCTTACCGTGCGAACGACGAAGGCGACGAGCTATGAGGAAATTTGTGCGGCCATGAAGCGGGCGAGCGAGACCTATCTCCGCGGGATCCTGGGCTACACGGAGGATCAGGTTGTTTCTCGAGATTTCCTCAAGGATCCGCGTTCGAGCATCTTTGATGCCGGGGCGGGTATCGGACTCAACAGCAATTTCTTCAAACTGATTTCCTGGTACGACAACGAATGGGGCTACGCCAACCGATGTGTCGATCTCGTGCAGTATCTGCTCTGATCGAAGAAGAAAGCAAACCTCGGCGGAGCGAAGCCAAAGAGAGCATTCACGATCAACGGAGGCGAGAACGATATGGCAAAGAAGACGATTCTCGATGTGGACGTGCGCGGGAAGCGGGTGCTCGTGCGGGTCGATTACAACGTACCGGTGGAATATGTCGACGGCGACCCCCGAATCACCGACGACACACGAATTCGGGCGAGTCTTCCGACCATCCAGAACCTCGTGAAGCGTGGTGCCAGGGTGGTGTTGATGAGCCATTTAGGTCGTCCCAAAGGAAACGCAAATCCCAAGCTGAGTCTCCGGCCCGTAGCAGACCGCCTGAGCTATTTGATGCAAAAGCCCGTTGCCTTTGCGAATGATTGCATCGGTCCCGCGGCGGAAAGCGCTGTGATGTCGCTGGGGGACGGCGAAGTTTTGCTGCTCGAAAACCTTCGTTTTCATCCCGAAGAGGAAAAAAACGATCCTTCCTTTAGCCGACAGCTTGCGCGACTCGGAGAGGTTTACGTCAACGATGCTTTCGGTACCGCGCATCGCGCCCATGCCTCCACCGAGGGAGTCGCCCATTGTATCGGTGAGCGGGCGATCGGTTTCCTCATGGAAAAGGAGCTTCACTTCCTTGGAGAGGAGTTGGACAATCCGGTTCGCCCATTTGTGGTGATCCTGGGGGGGGCGAAGGTCTCCGACAAGATCCGCGTGATCGACCGGCTTCTCAGCAAAGCCGACGCCCTCCTCATCGGAGGAGCGATGGCTTACACCTTCTACTTGGCGCAAAACAAGCCGGTAGGAAAGTCCCTCGTCGAGCCCGACCGGGTCGAGCTCGCCCGTGACGCCTTGCAAAAAGCGGCCAGCCGGGGAATCGATCTCCTCCTCCCGGTTGACAGCTATATCGTTCAAGAGATCGATTTCGAAAACCGCCAAACCTCCCCCGGCCGCTACACCAAGCCCGGGGAAGAAATTCCGGAAGGCTGGCGAGGAGTCGATATCGGGCCGGCCACGATCGCATCTATGCGAAAGAAAATTGCCGGGGCGCGGACGATTTTCTGGAACGGGCCCATGGGGGTTTTCGAGATTCGCGGCTGCGACAAGGGAACATTTGCCGTTGCGGAAATGGTTGCCGAAAATCGGGATGCCGTGAGCATCGTGGGCGGCGGCGACTCGGTAAAGGCGCTTCATCGGTCCGGGCTCGCCGACCGGATCACCTTTATCTCTACGGGCGGCGGCGCCTCCCTCGAGTTTCTCGAAGGCACACCGCTGCCGGGGGTTTCCGTGATCCCCGACAAATCCGAAAAGGAGGAAAGTCACAAGGCCGCTTCTTCCAGCGACGGTCCAACCGAGGCGCTCCTCCCGGCGTGATGGCACGCACCAAGATCATCGCCGGCAACTGGAAGATGAACAAAACGGTTGCCGAGGCGACCTCTCTTGTCGAAGAGCTAAAGAAAGAGCTAGCGACTTTCGAGGCTGCTGCAGTCGTCCTCTGCCCTCCCTTTACCGCTCTGGTAAGTGTCGCAAGGCTCTTGCAGTCCGCTCCGAGGATACAGTTGGGAGCACAGAATTTGCATCCCGCTCCTTCTGGAGCATTTACTGGGGAAATTTCCGCTGCGATGCTCCGCGAAGCTGGCTGCCGCTTCGTCATCGTCGGCCACTCCGAACGGCGCCGCTATTTCGGCGAAACCGATGCGTTTCTTCGAGAAAAGCTTCTCGCCGCCGTCGCGGCGGGACTCAGACCGATATTCTGCGTCGGGGAAGAGCTTCCGGATAGGGAGTCGGGACGATGGCCTGCACATCTGCGTTCCCAGCTCCAAGGCGCCCTTTCCGGCCTTTCCGTCGATGCTCTCTCCCAAATCGTGCTTGCTTATGAGCCGGTTTGGGCCATTGGAACTGGACGAAACGCCACGCCTGAGCAAGCCGAAGAGGCTCACGCCTTGCTTCGGAAAGAGCTGGAAGCGCTCCACGGTGCGACCGTCGCCTCGAAAATGCCGATTCAGTACGGAGGAAGCGTCACGCCTCGGAATGCCGGCGAACTCTTGGCTCAGCCGGACGTGGATGGCCTGCTCGTGGGAGGAGCGAGTTTAGACGCCGGAAGCTTTACCTCCATCGTCTTTGCTGTACAATAGGCTCAAAATGTTGCGAATTCTTTTTGATTTTCTTGCTGTAGCATATGCGCTTGTGGCGCTTCTGCTAGTCTTGGTCATCCTCATGCAACGCAGCAAGCAAGAAGGCTTGGGTGCCACCTTCGGCAGCGGGGTGACCGATGCCCTTTTCGGCGCACAGACTTCGAGTATTCTCGTCAAGGGAACATCGTGGCTTGCAACGATGTTTTTCGCGTTAGCCGTGATTCTCTCCTTTCTTTCCGGGCGTCTGGCCTCCGACCATGGAACGATCCAAGAGAAGTTGCGCCATCCCGGCTCGTCCGCCGCCTCGCCGACTTCTCCGGCTGCTGCACAGAAACCGGCTAAATAACCCGGGGCGATGGGTTCACGCTCCCTTCGAACTCTGATTTGCAGCCTAACCTTCGCCATTCTCGCGAGCTGCAGCATCCCTCCTTCCTCCGATCGCCTTGTCCTGATCAACGGACCTGAGCCGGAAAGCCTCGATCCCCATGTGATCACCGGACAACCCGAAGGGCGTATTTGCAAAGCTCTGTTTGAAGGACTCACGGCGGAAGATAAAAACGGAACGGTTGTTCCGGGAATCGCCCAGGAATGGACGGTTTCCCCCGACGGGAGGGTTTATCGCTTTACGCTGCGTCAGAGTTGCTGGAGCGACGGCAGCCCGTTGACGGCGCACGATTTTGTAGCTTCCTGGCAACGCGCCCTCGATCCGCAGATGGCGGCAAAGTATGCGGATCTCTTTTATTTTATTGAAAATGCCGAAGCGTATAACACCGGCCGCCTTCGGGACTTTTCGCAAGTCGGCGTCCGCGTGATCGATTCTCGAACCCTTGAAATTCGGTTGGTTGGTCCAACACCCTTCTTTCCCTCCCTCTGCGCTCAACCAATCTTTTTTCCAGTTCCTCTGACAATCATAAAAAAGCATGGGGAAAACTGGATTAAGCCCGGAAAATTGATCGGGAACGGCCCCTATCTCCTCGATTCGTGGCAGATCAACGACCGGATCGTCCTTCGAAAAAATCCGCGCTACTGGCGCGCGGATACGGTGCGGATCCCTTGGATCGAAGCCTTGGCCGTCACCCGCGCTTCGACGGCGTTCAACCTATTTGCCAGCGGAAAAGCCGACCTCGTCCTGGACAAGGGACTCATTCCGACCTTCTTCCTTTCCGAACTGCGGAATAAGCCCTACTTTCATTCCGCTCCTTTCTTAGCCACATATTTTTACCGGATCAACGTGACCTCTCCGCCGCTCAAGGATCCTCGAGTCCGGAAGGCGCTTGCGCTGGCGATCGACCGCGAGCGCCTGATCCGAACCATTACCCGAGGCGGGGAGCTTCCGGCTCATTCCCTGACCCCTCCCGGAATTCCCGGTTATAGCCCGCCGAACGGTTCCGGCTATGATCCCGAACGCGCCAGAGCCCTTCTCGCCGATTCCGGTTTTCCAAAAGGCCGCGGCTTCCCCCCCCTCACTCTCCTTTATAATTCGGGCGAGCAGAACGAGCAGATTGCGACGGAAATCCAAGCGTTCTGGCACCAGATTTTAGGAATCTCGGTAAGTCTGCGCAATCAGGAGTGGAAGGTCTACCTCAATTCCGTGCAGTCGCTCTCCTACCAAATCGCGCGTTCGAGCTGGGTGGGAGATTATGAGGATCCCTTCACCTTTCTGGGCTGTTTTCTGCGAAATAGCGGAAACAACAACACGGGGTGGTCCAACGCCCGGTATGAGAAGCTCCTGGCGGAAGCAACGCTCACTCTTGATCCGAAAGAGCGCTTTTTCTTGCTACAAAAAGCGGAGGCGATTCTCGTTGATGAGGAGCTTCCCATCATTCCCATCTACTTTTACTCTGGAATCATGCTTTATGACGGATCTCGTATCGGCGGTATTGCAGCCAACCTGCTCGATGAGCATCCTTTTCGAGAGTTCTATTTTCGCAGGTCGGCAGGCTCCTTTTCTTCGAACCTCGCCCCTAGAGAGCAATGAACAGGAGGAGCATCCTACTTATCACCCAATGGTAGACCGTTCCTTTTTCCGAATTGAAACTGCACGCAATCCGGAGATGAGGCTCTTCTCGGTCCGAATGCGACCGAAACGAGCTTCCGGAGCGAGGCGGCCCTAACGAATCTTCGATGCTCATCTTTCTCGCCCGCCGTTTAGCCGCAGCCCTCCCGGTGCTTTTTGGGGTGATCACCATCACCTTTTTTCTTGTCCGCCTCGCCCCCGGCAGCCCCTTTGCCGGAGAACGGGCTATTCCGCCGGCGATCCTTCGACAGCTCGAGGCGCAGTACAAACTCAACGGTTCTCTGTGGGAACAATATACGAGCTACGTTTCCGATGTTCTCCGAGGAGATCTCCGCCTTTCGACCCGGTATCGGAACCGCACAGTCAACGAGATCATCGGTCAGACCCTCCCTGTCTCCCTGGCCCTCGGAGGGAGCGCCTTCTGCCTCGCCCTCGGTTTCGGCGTCGCAGCGGGAGTCTGGGCTGCGATTCGGCACAATCGGACGGTCGATCGATTCGTCCAAATGCTCTGTTTGGGCGGCATCTCGATTCCGAGCTTTGTGCTCGCCCCTCTCGCCGTACTTCTCCTCTCACTCGAGGTACGGCTGTTTCCTCCCGGCGGGTGGGGCAGCTTCCGAGAGCTTATTCTGCCGGCAAGCTGCCTTGCTCTGCCGTACACGGCGGTCGTTGCTAGGTTGACCAGGGCCAGCATGCTGGAGATCCTGCCGATGGATTTCATCCGCACGGCCCGCGCGAAAGGGCTGGCCCCGGCGGCGATTTTCTTCCTTCACGGGCTGAAGCCCGCATCCCTTCCGATCGTCGCCTACGCGGGTCCCCTGGCCGCCAACCTCTTGACCGGGTCGCTCGTCATCGAGGAGATTTTCGGCATCCATGGGATGGGATCTTTCTTCGTCGAAGGCGTCCTAAGCCGCGATGTCTTCCTGGTGGCCGGGGTCACATTAGTCTACAGCGCACTCCTGATCGGCTTTAACCTATCGGCCGATCTCCTTTCCGCGTGGCTCGACAAGAGAGTGCAACTTTCATGAAAGCAAGGCTGAAGGTGCGCAAAGGGAAGCTCGATGGATGGACCGCTTTTGCGGCCGCTTCGCTCGTCTTCTTGCTCTCGGCCGCCATCTTCGGTCCTCTTTTCTCCCACTACTCGGCGGCGCAGATCGGCGAGGAATCCCTGGCATCCCCAAGCCCGAGTCATTGGATGGGAACGGATATTCACGGCAGAGACCTTTTGACCCGTCTGCTTTATGGTGCACGAATCTCCTTTCTGGTCGGTTTCTTCGGCGCGCTCGTCAGTTTAGCGATCGGGACGGTTTACGGAGCACTCGCGGGATATGCAGGGGGCAGGATCGATCGACTGCTCATGCAGCTGGTCGACCTGCTTTATTCTCTGCCGACCCTGATCTTCGTCATCGTCCTGATCGCTCTGCTGGAAGCTCCTCTGAGAAAGGCCTTGATTGGCTCGCACCTAGCGAATCTGCTCCCCTACAGCCGCATCTTCCTCCTCTTTCTCGGTCTCGGGCTCGTTGAATGGCTCACCATGGCCCGCGTCGTTCGGAGTCGTGTTCTCGTGCTGAAAGAGGCCCTTTTTGTCCAAGCCGCACGCGTGCTCGGAAGATCTCCGTTCGGCATCCTCCGCCACCACATCTTGCCGCATCTCCTAGGGATCGTGGCCGTCTACTTGACGTTGACCGTTCCGGCCGTCGTGCTCGCCGAATCGTTCCTGAGCTTTCTCGGTTTGGGAGTAGAACCGCCCTCGGCGAGCCTAGGCACTCTTTTGGCCGACGGAGCCCAAGCCATCAACCCCATCAAGACGGCATGGTGGTTACTCGTCTTCCCGGGGGGGATGCTGGCCTGGACTCTCTGGGCGTTGAACTCCCTCGGTGACAACCTGCGAGACCTCCTCGATCCCTCGAGTCGGTAAGATTCGAACCAGCTCTACCTCCGCGTTGGATGCGTCGGATCCAAGCCTAGCGCTTCCCGTAGCGGCAAGCGGGCATAGTCGAGAGCATATCGTACCATATCCTCGTGGTAGACCGGCCTGCCGTCGGGGAAATGGTCGGCGATTTCCTCATCCGAAGCCTGTCCGAGCCCGCTCTCTGCCCGGCATTGCGCTCCCCTTCCGAAATGCCCGATCAGAAGCCGCAGGCGGGCTCCGTTGCGTTGGCGGCAGCAGAAGACCCTATCCACCGGGGAAGGAAGGCGAAGAGCATTTCCCCAGAATACGATCGGATCGATAAGGTAGAGCAGAGCGACGCGAACTTGCTGCTTGATCAGCGAGCGACAGAGTCGGAGAGCACTCACTGCTCCCAAACTATAGCCAAAAAGGGAGACGGCTTCGGGTTGCCCCCACAACCGAGAGAAGAGCAGGGGGAGAATTAAGCCGGCACTCGGCGGAAATACGGCGGCACCTACCCGCTTACCGGCATCGACCAACAAAAAGTTGGCCCAGCAGGGTCCGGCAGGCCCGACTCCGTGGAAAACGATACGGCAGACCCTTCGCTCGGTTCTGCGGGCGAAGTCTCTCACGCGGTTTTGTCTTCGCGGGCTACGATTCGACGGAGCACGTAGGGAAGGATACCGCCATGCCGAAAGTAGTCCGCCTCGGCCGGTGTATCGATCCGACAAAGGATGGGCACCTCCCGGACGCTTCCGTCCTGCCGGCGAATGCGTAAGCTCAGTTCTTGGCCCGGCGAAAGGTCGCTCTCAAATCCCGGAATCTCGAATGTTTCGCTCCCGTCTAGGGAAAGCTCAGGGAGAGCGATGTTGCCGCGGAAGGTGCAGGGTAAGACTCCCATGCCGACGAGGTTCCCCCGGTGGATGCGCTCGAAGCTCTCCGCAATCACCGCACGAACCCCCAAGAGCGCACTTCCCTTGGCGGCCCAATCCCGAGAGCTGCCCGTCCCGTATTCCCGTCCGGCCAATACCACCAGCGGCACTCCTTCTTCCCGATATTTCATCGCAGCATCATAGATCGACATCACCGCCCCATCGGGCATATGGCGGGTCACCCCCCCTTCGATCCCCGGCACCAGAAGATTGCGCAGCCGAACGTTCGCAAACGTACCACGCACCATCACACGATCGTTACCCCTGCGGCTGCCGTAACTGTTGAAATCCTCCCGGCGAATCCCGAGCTCTCTCAGGTATCTGCCCGCTGGGCCATCGGCCTTGATCGCCCCCGCCGGTGAGATATGATCGGTGGTTACCGAGTCCCCGAGAACGCAAAGGGCGCGCGCGCCCGCACAAGGCCGGCGAGCCGGAGCTTCCAAAGAAAAGTCTTCGAGAAAGGGCGGCTCTTGAATGTAGCTGTTGTTCGCATCCCATGCATAAATCTCGCCCGTCGGAGCCGCGATCTCCTTCCACTGCGGATTGAGCTCGATAAAATTCGCGTAGAGGCGGACGAAGCTTTCCGGATCCATCGCAGAGGCGAGCAACTCCGCTATCTCCTGGGCGCTGGGCCAAATATCGCGAAGAAAGACCGGACGTCCGTTTGCCTCTTGTCCTAACGGCTCGGTCTCCGGATCCCAGTCGACCCTACCCGCAAGCGCAAAGGCGACGACGAGAGGAGGAGACATGAGAAAATTCGCCCTCACCGCCGCATGAATCCGCGCCTCGAAATTTCGATTCCCTGAGAGGACTGCGGCCACGACCAGTTGATGAGAACCGATTGCCTCCTCGAGAGGAGCCGATAAGGGTCCGCTATTGCCGATGCAGGTCGTGCATCCATATCCCACCAGATTGAATCCGAGGCGATCAAGGAAGCCCTGCAACCCGGCTCGCTCCAAATAATCCGAAACCACCCGGGAACCGGGGGCCAATGAGGTCTTCACGTGCGCCGGCACGCTCAGCCCGCGCTCTACGGCTTTTTTGGCTAGCAGACCGGCGGCGAGCATAACGCTCGGATTCGAGGTGTTCGTACAGCTCGTAATAGCGGCGATGACGACGCTCCCATGACCGATCTCTTCCGGGAAGCCGTTGCTCGAGAGCTGCACCGGATCGGGGGTAGGACGAAGATCCCGCAATTCGCTCTCGCTAGGGGAGATGGGCTCGGAACCGTTGGGTTCGAAGCGAGGGCCTCCTTCTCCGTCGGACCGCCGTTTGACGCGGACTCGCACCGCTAGCTCCTCGGAGGTTTTCCCATATCCGCCCTGGTCCGAGGGCCGCGTCAATAACCGATAAAAGGCATCCTTGAGAGAACGAAGCACAATCCGGTCTTGCGGACGACGCGGACCGGCAACCGACGGTTCCACCTCATCCAAAGGAAGTTCCACGATCTCGCTGTAATCGATTTCACCCACTTCCTGGGGAATTTGGAACATTCCTTGACTCGCGTAGTAGCGTTCCACGACGGCAAGCTGTTCCCGTGGACGACCACTCCTCCGCAAATAGGAGAGCGATTCCCGATCGAAAGGGAAATATCCCATCGTAGCCCCATACTCGGGGGCCATGTTGGCAAGGGTTGCTCGATCCGGCACAGTGAGCGATGAGGCACCAGGACCAAAAAATTCTACGATTTTGTTGACCACGCCTACCTGTCGGAGCTTTTCCGTAATCCGCAAGACGAGGTCTGTCGCCGTGACGCCGGCAGCCAGGGAACCGGTCAAATGGACTCCGACCACATCCGGAGTGAGAAGATAGTAGGGTTCCCCGAGCATCGCTGCTTCGGCTTCGATCCCGCCCACTCCCCACCCGACCACTCCGAGCCCGTTGATCATGGTCGTATGGGAGTCGGTTCCCAAGACCGTATCGGGATAGAGGACTCTGCCATCCTTTTCTTCCTGGACGAAGACTCCTTTGGCCAAGTATTCCAAATTCACCTGATGACAGATCCCGATCCCGGGCGGAACGATGCGCAGCCTGCGGAACGCCCCCTCGCCCCACTTCAAGAACGCATATCGGTCATGGTTTCGAGTAAACTCCCACTCTAGATTTCTTGCCATCGCCTCCGGCTTCCCGAACACATCCACCTGAACAGAGTGATCGATGACGAGGTCGACCGGGACCTCCGGTTCCACCCAGCTCGGAGCTCGGCCGAGCCGACCCAACGCGCTGCGCATGGCCGCCAGATCCACTAGAAGAGGAACTCCGGTAAAGTCCTGCAGGAGGATTCGGGCCACTCGGAGAGGAATCTCCCTGCGCACCGGGTTTTTGGCATCCCAACGAGCGAGCGCCTCCACGTCTTTCTCATCGACCGCCGATGTCCCGCAAAAGCGTACCAGCGACTCGAGAAAGATGCGTAGGCTGATCGGAAGCTTCCGAATCGGCCCGAGGCCGGCTTCTTCCAAAATCGGAAGTGAAAAGAAGCGGAACTCTCCAAGCCCAGGAATCTCCAAGATCCGGAGGCAATCTCGTATTGTTGACCTTCCTTGCATTAGAACCTTGTGATCTAGGCCGAAAAGAGTAGGCTTCCACAAAAACGATGGCAATCGGATTTCTTTGGTTTGGAATTCGGCCGACCTTTGGCACGGTTTTCGCTTCTTTACCGAAAAGAGATCCGATTCGAAAAGAAATAGGAAGGAGGTATGGGATGCGTTTAACCCAAGATCCGTTCGATTCTTGCCTGAAGTCGAAGAACCTGTTCCGGCTGCCGGGCCATAAACACGAAAAAATCCTCGCTCGCCGCTATGAGCGGCGCAAGGCCCGTCAACATCTGCATCGTCGCGGCCATCCCGAGGAAGGCTAGGAGCTCTTCCTCAGCCTTTTTCCAACCCTGGCCTATTCCCATTGGGCCTGTGCGGCTTGAGCGGGCTCCCGCTTGCCCGCTCAAGCCGTAGGAAGATCAATACCGATGGCCCGGGGGTTTTTGG
>NZ_CABFUZ020000259.1 GCF_902143385.2 Methylacidimicrobium cyclopophantes | reverse complement strand
TTTTTTTTTCAAGCAGAAGACGGCATACGAGCTCTTCCGATCTGCAGCGGCAATCTCCTCTTTCCGCTCTCGAAGCGCCTCCTCGACCAATCGCTCTTCCGCGAGGAAGAGTTCCACGAGTTCCGGAACCGACTTTCGATCGAGGAAACGAGATCTCGGGTTTCTCTCTTCGGTGAGCGCACCATCCAGGGAAGTCGCGCTCTCTCGCAAGAGAATGCGACTCGGCTTCGGCTCGACCCCCGGATGCTCTTCCGCAGCCTCGTCCGCCAAGCGAGCGGCACCCACCGCTCCCGGAACGCGCGAGACAAAAACCGTGCTCACCGCAAGCCGCGAACGGACTTGCTCTTCGAAGAGCAGCGCATAGGCTTCGCTGTGCTCGAAGAGTCCGCCGACCAGCGCGACCTTCGGCCGATCGAAACGGAGCTTCTCCGCCACGCATTTCACCTGGTCTGCTAACAGGCCGCACCGGGAAAGGACGACGTCGACGGCGAACCGGTCGCCCGCGGCCGCGCTTTCCAGAACGCAGGGGGCGAGCGCCGCGATGCGATCTTTGGACGGGTCGGAATGGATGTAGACGAAAAGTTCCTCCAGATCTTTCTGGCCGGTTCTTTCCAGAAAGGACTCGCCCAGCGGGACAAGGCCCTCCGTGGCGTCAAACGCATCGTAGACTCGCTGGAGAGCGATATGGGCCAAGTCGTACGCGCTGCCGGGATCTCCCAAAATATGGCCCCAGCCACCGGCCCGCGCCCAGCGCCCTTCTCGGTATCCCCGCACGTTCGAGCCCGTTCCCGCAATGACGACAATCCCCTCTCCGGAACCGAAAGCGCCCGCGAAGGCCGAGTGCGCATCTTCGGCGACCACCACCCTCTTTGCCGACGGCCAAAAGACGCGCAGCAGTCCCGCAATTCGCTCCCGCTGCGCCGCCAGATGGCAACCGGCAAAAGCCGCTCCGATGGAATGAAACTGTCCCCCCGTTTCCGTGCGGATCGCGGCGAGCAAGGCCCGGAGCTCCTCCTCCCGGAGCAAGCTGACGTTTCCCGGACCGATTCGACCCGTCGCTTGAACCCGACCTTCGGCATCCAAGACAACCCAGGTCGTCTTGGTAGCTCCGCCTTCGATTCCCAGCGTCGCCTCCATGGATGTGGTCTCTTCCGGGTACGGAACGGGTGCCGTCAACTAGCCTCTCGGCAAGGCAACCGCCCCTCGGATGAAAGCCTCATCGAGGGATATAGACCGTACCGCCTTGGAAGGGAATATACGACTTCACGATTGATGCGAAAGCGGCTAGCGATCGGCCATAAAACGACTCGTCCTTCGCCTTGACTACAACATAGTCGATCGAAACCGCGGTTCGGATACAAGCCATGCTTTCCAGGAGCGAATCCTCCTTCGGGTCCGATACGAAGGCGAAGACATCGGCATGGAGTCCTTTGCCGACCCGCCATTCGGCGACCCGAATAGACTTCGCTCCGCTTCCCAGCGGCGGAGCAAGCGAGCGCCGCTTCTCTTCCAAAAGCGTTTCGATTCGACCTCGGCCGCCGGGCTCGGCTCGTTGCGAGCCGGCCCATATCAGAACCGGCGTGTCTTTCGCCGTGAAGCCGACGGGATAAAAGACAGGTTCCCTGCGAGTCTTCCCGCGGGACTCCCTGTCGAGAATCCATCCCTCGGGGGCTTTTAATAGGAAGGCATGCCCCTCCGCATAGACGATGCCAACGCCGGCTTCGAAGGGCTCTTGTTGCGGGAAGGCCGGAAACGGAATGCACGCCGCCATCGCAAGCAACCATAGCGGAACAAAGAGAGACGGGCCCTTCACGCAAACTTTCCTCCCGCGGGATCCGCCGACCGCCTCGACCGCCCCATAGCAGCCGTTCCGCGCCGGCGGAACAGCCCCTCCGCCGCTCCCTGCATCGGCAGATCCTACGGCCCCGTAGGGGCGAAATCGCGCAGAAATCGAGCGTACACCTGCGCGGTGGTCACTAGATCGTCGACAGGAATCCGTTCCTCGCCTCCGTGGATGTTTTTCCCCTCAACCCCGTAGCCGATCGTATCGATGCCCCGTTTTCGAGCGTAGTAGTGCATATCGGTCGCTCCTCGATTGACGGTGAAACGCGCATGTCCTCCCCGTACCGCCTCCACCGCCTTTCGGAACTGCTGGGGCAGCACGGAACGAGGCGAGAGCGCACACGGAGCCGTCGTATGGATCTTTCGAATCCGAATTCCCGCTCGACACCGCTCGGCGGTCGATCGGATCATTTCCCGCAATTCCTTCTCCACTACCGGCACCTCCTCGACCGGAGTAAGCCGGCGATCGATCGTGAAGTGGGCTTCGCCAGGAATGATGTTCACCTTCCCCGCCTTTCCGGGTCCGAAGATCCCTCCCAGATTGACCACGGGCTCCAACCTTTCGCCCGACGGGGTCGTGAACCGCTTCCGAGGATCGGCCAACGTCTCCTTGATCCGCGGCTCGAGGCTCGCGGCGAAAGCGATCATCCGCTCGAAAGCGTTTACCGTCCCCCTAGGATAGGCCGAATGCCCTCCTTTGCCGAGGACCGTCACCTCCAATTGCACAATGCCGTTATGGCCGATCCCGATTTTGCCCGCCGCTCCCCCTTCGCAAACGATGGCAAAATCCGGAAGCTCTCTGCGATGGCTGACGAGATACCCTGTGCCGAGCTCTCCGCCGATCTCCTCGTCGGCCACGAAAGCGAGCTCCACGTTCACCCGCGGCCGGATGCCCGTTCGCCGGAGCGCTTCGACCGCGAAGAGGCTCGCGACAAGCGATCCCTTCATGTCGGCGGTCCCCCGGCCGAAAAGCCAGTCGCCGTCGCGCTCTCCGGAAAAAGGATCGTGCTTCCAAGCTCCCGCCTCCGGAACCACGTCGTAGTGGGAATTGAACTGAACGGTCTTTTTGGCTCCGACATCCCATCTGCCGATAACGTTGTGCCGCGGCAAATCGGCGGAGCCGGGAGGCAGGGACTTTGCGGCAACCTCCTCGGGAACGGTTAACCTCTCGACGGATAAGTCGAGCTCCCGCAGCTTCGTTTCCAGTCTTTCGACCAGAACCGTATAATTGCGTCCGGGAGGATTCACAGTCGGAATGCGCACGAGCTCGCCGAGAAAGGCGCAGAGCTCACCCAGGTGATTTTCCAGCCAAGCTTCCGCGTCGATATTCACGTTTTGCCTCTTCTTTCTTTTTATCACGGCGGCACGCGATCGCAGCCTTTTTCTCGGTACGCTCTCTCCTCCCTTCGCCGGCCGCGATCCCCCTTGGAAAGAACAAACCGGCCCTTGCCCCCGCCCTCCGGACCTTGCTATGGGTAAAAGGAGACCGAGTACGGAATGCGATGAGCATCTCCCGCAGAAAATTTCTTCAAAGCCTGGCTGCCGGCCTTCTCGGAGGCGGCTCTCCTTTGGCCGCTGCATCGTCCGACGACCCCTCTTCCCGTCGGGAAGAAGCCGCTCGGCTCGCGGAGGCGGCCTTGGACTCCGCTCGCACCGCGGGAGCCGGATATGCCGACCTACGCGTTCTTTTTACCGAGTCGGAACTGCTGTCGGCCCGAGAAGAGCGCATTGAGAACGTCGAGGTGTCGACCAGCAGCGGTCTCGGCGTACGTGTCCTTGTCAACGGGGTTTGGGGATTCAGCTCGACGAGCGTACTCGACCCGGCCCATGCGTCCGCGTGCGCACGAAACGCGGTAGAAGTAGCCAAGGCCAACCGAGTTCTCGCGACCCAGCTCGTCGAACTGGAGTCGATCGAAGCAAAGACCGACCGCTGGCGCGTGCCTACCGAGCAGGACCCTTTCGCCATCCCTCTGGATCGCAAGGCGGAGCAGCTCCTGAAAATCAATGCGGAAGCTCGGGCGGCCGGGGCTCCTTTCTGTCGGAGCTTCTTCCTTTTCGTTCGGCAGGAAAAGTTTTTCGCGTCGAGCCGCGGCTCCTTTCTCGAGCAGCTCTTCTTCCGAACCTATCCCCACCTCACCGTCACCGCCACCGATCCGAAAACGGGACGCTTCGCCAGCCGATCGAGTCTCCTGCCACCCAGGGCGGCCGGCTTCGAGTACGTCTTATCCCATGATTGGAAGCTCGAGGCGCGGCAGGCGGCGGAAGACGCACGCCGCAAGCTCCAGGCCAAACCTGTCACCGCGGGGAAGAAGGATCTGGTAATTCATCCGACGAACCTGTGGCTTACCCTGCACGAGACGATCGGCCACTCGACCGAGCTCGATCGGGCCTTCGGCTATGAAGCGGGTTTTGCCGGTACCACCTTTGTCAAGCCATCCGACCGAGGCCGCTTGCGCTTTGCCAGCGAGATCGTGACGGTGATGGCCGATCGGGATCAGCCGGGAGGCTTGGCGACCGCGGCCTACGACGACGATGGAATGCCGGCGCGCTTCGCTCGATTTCCGATCATCTCCCGAGGACGCTTCGAAAATTTTCAAATGGCGATCGGCCAGTCTCGCTGGATCGGCCTGCCTCATTCGAACGCCTGCTCCTTCGCGGAGGGACACGCCTACTTCCCGATCCAGCGCATGCCCAACATCTCCTTGCAGCCGTCGGAACGGGATGTCTCCCTGGAGGAGTTGATCGCCGGCGTCGAGGATGGGATTTACATCGTCGGAGACGGAAGCTGGAGCATTGATCAACAACGGAAAAACTTTCAGTTTGGAGGGCAGCTCTTCTACGAAATCCGGAAGGGCAAGCTCGGGGAGATGCTCCGGGACGTTGCCTACCAAGGGACCACCGTGCCGTTCTGGAATGCTTGTGACGGCCTCGGCGGCGCAAAGGAGTACTGGCTCGGGGGAACCCTTTCTTGCGGGAAGGGACAGCCGGTCCAATCGGCTCCGGTTTCTCATGGAGTCGTACCCGCTCGCTTTCGGGGCATCCATGTGCTGAATACCGGGAGGGGAGCATGATCCTCTCGGAAGGGGAAGTCCGGGAAATTGGCACCAAGCTCCTCTCCTACTCCCGGGCGGAAACCGCCGTCGCCGAGATCTCGGGCTGGACCCGCCTCAACGTCCGCATTGCCCGCAATACGGTCACGACAGACGGCGAGGACGAGGGCTTCCATTGCCGCGTCGAATCCTCCTTCGGGAAGCGTCGAGGAGAAGCTGCGGGGAATAAGGCGGACCCTGGCGACCTCGCCTCGCTCGTCCGGCGATCCGAAGAGATCGCGCGAATTTCTCCGGAAGATCCCGAATTTCTTCCTCCTCCTCCCCCCCAAATCTATCCCGCCGCCCAGGGCTATTCCGCGGAGGCGGCGCGGTTGACGGCAAAGGCCCTCGCCGAGCAGGCCACGACGATTCTTGCGGCGGCGGAGGCCAAGCGGGTCATCGGGGCCGCTTTTCTGGAATGTGAAACCAGCTTTTCGGCCTATATGGCCACGACCGGCCTTTGGGTCTTTCAGCAGGCGACTCGCTTGCACTACGCGGTCTCCGCACGAACCCGAGATGGGGAAGGGGCGGGGTGGGCCGCAGTCGCAGCCTATTCTCCCGCCGAGATTTCCCTCCGCTCCCTCGTGGAGCAGGCAATGGAAAAGGCTCTGCGCTCGCGTCATCCGCAAGCCCTCGACCCGGGACAATTCACCGTTCTGCTCGAGCCTTCGGCCGTATGCGATCTAGTCGGTTTCCTCTTGCTTTCCCTCCAGGCCCGTCCTGCCGACGAGGGGAGAAGCTTTCTTTCTCGGCCGGGAGGAGGGACTCTTCTGGGCGAGAAGCTCTTTGCGGATTCCGTCACTCTTCGCTCGGATCCAGGAGACTCCACGGCACCCGGCTCCATCTATTCGACCGACGGGCTGCCCGCCGCACCGCGGAGCTGGATCGAGAGAGGCACGCTGCGCGAGTTGATCCGCTCGCGATTTTGGGCACAGGAGAAGAAGGCTCCGGTAGTTCCCGAGCCGACGAATCTGCTCCTGTCGGGCGGCGATCGATCGAGGGAAGAATTGATCCAGGGCATCGATCGAGGCCTGTTGATCACCCGGCTCTGGTATATCCGGACGGTGGATCCGCGCACACTCCTCCTCACGGGCCTGACCCGGGACGGAACCTTTTGGATCGAAAAGGGGAAGATCGCCCATCCGGTGAACAACTTCCGATTCAACGAAAGCCCGGTGAACCTTCTCAAAAATGTTCTCGCTCTGGGAAAGCCCGAGGCGACGGTCGGGTCGGAGATCGACGATCTGCCCGCTTGCGTGCCGGCGCTCGTCGCCAAGGAATTTACCTTCTCTTCTGTCTCCCAAGCGTCATGAGCGGGCGGCGGCGGGGCTTTGCATGCCTCGAGGCACGCCCGCCGATCGTCCGCTAATCCTATCGCTCATTTTTGAAGCTTGTGCGAAAGACATTGCCGGAGCCGCTTCCGCCTTCCGCCCGTCAACTCGGCCCGACCACGAAGTTCAACAGCTTCCCGGGAACGAAGACTACCTTCTGCACGGATTTTCCTTCGATCCAGGCCTCGATCTCCGGCCGCCGGCGTGCCAAAGCTTCCGCCTCTTCTCGACCGAGGCTGCGCGCCGCCGTCATCCGACCGCGCACCTTGCCGTTGATCTGGATCACCCACTCCGCTTCTTCCTCGGCCAGCAGCCGAGGGTCGGCTTCCGGCCATCTCGCGTACGCCAAGGAATCGGTTTGACCGAGCGCCGACCAGAGCTCTTCGCAGAGATGGGGAGCGAAGGGCGAAAGAAGCAGGATCAGCGGCTCGAGGACGCATCTCCATTGGACGAGTTGCCGGGTCAACGCATTCACCAGAATCATCATCTGGGCGATGGCTGTATGAAAGGAGAGCTGCTCCAGGTCGTCGGTCACTTTCCGAATTGTCTGATGAAGAATCCTCCGGACTTCCAGAGGAGCTTCTTCCGTCGAAAGCCCGGGACGCGGAGTCCACCGCCCTTCGGCATCCTCCTCCATCACCAGCCGCCAGACACGAGCCAAAAAACGATGGGGACCCTCGAGTCCTTGCGAGGACCAGGGCTTCATCTGCTCGAGCGGTCCAAGGAACATCTCGAAGAGGCGCACGGTGTCGGCACCGTATTCCCGGAGCAGCCCGTCCGGATTGACGATGTTCCCAAAGGATTTGGACATTTTCCGTCCGTCTTCGCCCAGGATGATTCCCTGGTTGACGAGGCGATGAAACGGTTCGGGAGTCGAAACCACCCCGATATCGTAAAGGAACTTGTGCCAAAATCGGGCGTAGAGGAGGTGGAGCACCGCGTGCTCGGCCCCTCCAATGTAGAGGTCTACGCCTTGCGGCCCCATCCAATAGCGTTCCGCAACCGGGGAGACCAGCGCTTGTCCGTTCGCAGGATCGAGATACCGCAAATAGTACCAGCAGGAACCGGCCCACTGAGGCATCGTGTTGGTCTCCCGCCGGCCGCCGTCCGGTAATTCGACCCAACTCTTCTCTTGGGAGAGAGGAGCGAACCCGCCCTTCTCGGGGGAAAATTCTTTACGCTCGGGCAAAAGAACGGGCAGCTCCGTTTCGGGCACCGCTTCCGCTTTCCCGTTCCGCCAGATGATCGGGAAGGGCTCTCCCCAGTATCGCTGCCGAGAGAAGAGCCAATCGCGGAGGCGATACTGGACGGTCCGCTTACCCACGCCTTTTTCCTCAAGCCAGGCGATCATCGCCTTCTTGGCCTCGCGTGTGGGTAAGCCATCGAGAAATCGGGAGGAGCAGGCGATTCCCTCTCCGGAGAAACATCGCGCCGGAGGATCCGATGAATCCGCCGGCCGCACCACGGATCGCACGGGAAGGCCGAAGAGCGTGGCAAATTCGTAGTCCCGCTCGTCATGGGCCGGAACGGCCATGATGGCTCCCGTCCCGTACGACATCAGAACGTAATCGGCGATCCAGACCGGGATCCGCTCCCGGCTCGCGGGATTGATCGCAAAGGAGCCGAGGGAAACGCCCGTCTTCCCTCCGCTGAGCTCCGACCGCTCCAAGTCGCTCTTCTTGGCGACTTCCTGTTGATAGGCTTCCACGGCCGTCCGACATTCCGGCCGAGTGATCTCCGACACCAAGGGGTGCTCAGGAGCCAATACCAAGTAGGTCGCACCGAAGAGCGTGTCCGGACGAGTCGTGAAGACCTCCACCGAAACGTCCTTTCCCTCGATGGGGAAGCGGATGGCGGCTCCTTCGCTTCGACCGATCCAGTTCCGCTGCATCTCCTTGATGGATTCGGGCCATTCCACCAGATCCAAGTCGGCAAGCAGCCGTTCCGCATACGCCGTAATGCGCAGCATCCATTGCCGCAAAGGTCGCCTCTCGACTGGATGGTGTCCCCGCTCCGAAACAGGGCCCTCAGGGGAAGGAAGAATCTCTTCGTTGGCCAAGACGGTCTGCAGAGCTGGGCAGTACCAGACCGGCGCTTCCGCGACGTAAGCGAGCCCGCGACGGAAAAGCTGCAGAAAGATCCACTGTGTCCAGCGGTAGTACCCGGGGTCGGTCGTCTTGATCTCCCGAGACCAATCGTAGGAAAAGCCCATCGCTTCGATCTGCGCTCGGAAGTTTGCGATATTACGCTCGGTGGTGATCCGCGGATGAATCCCCGTTGCAATCGCATGCTGCTCCGCGGGCAGGCCGAAGGCGTCCCACCCCATCGGGTGCAGCACGTTGAATCCCCGCATCCGCTTGTAGCGAGCCACGATATCGCTCGCGGTGTAGCCTTCCAGATGCCCGACATGGAGTCCCCTGCCGGAGGGGTAGGGGAACATGTCCAATACGTAATACTTCGGCTTTTGCGCACCCGGCTCGCCCGGATTGGCGGCGCGGAAGACCCTCCGCTCTCGCCAGATCCGCTGCCATTTCGGCTCGATTCGGTCGAACGGGTAAGCCCTACGTGCTTCCATTATCGCCTCTACATGGCATGTCGCCGAAGAAAGCAAAAGGGTTTTTCGTCTCCCGGCGCCTTGTCATCATCGGCGACGGGGGAAGCGCGCCTGCCGATGCGCGCCGGCGGGCTTCACGCTTCGAAGGAAGTCCCACAGCCGCAAGTTCCGCGCGCATGGGGGTTTCGGAAGCGGAACCCGGCTCCGGTAAGTCCGCCCTGGTAGTCGAGGATAGCCCCCTGGAGCCGCGTAACGCTGGCTCGATCGACGGCGATCCGAATCTCCCCTTCCTGCCACTCGATATCGTCCGGTTGTGCCGCCGCAAAGTCGATCTGATATTCCCAACCGGCGCAGCCTCCCCGCGTCACGGCGATACGGAAGTGTGATGCCCCTCGAATCGCCGCGAGCCTTTGAATTTCGTCCCGCGCCTTCGGGGTGATTTCGATCGGCCTAGATTCCACTCGTTCCTCCGCCTCCTCCCAAGCTGTACACTAGCTCCAGGAGCCTTCGTGTCAATCGATGACGCGCCTCCGGGAGGAATCGGGCGAACCGCAGCAGCGGGCCGATCTCCCCGGGATGGGTCGCGAGGTAAATGGTCAACGGGAGCGCGCGAACGGTGCCCCCTTCGCTTTCCCAGGCTGCAGCAATGGCGTCCACCGGAAGTCGGTCCTCGAAGCCATCGGTGACGACCCGAAGGCTCACGAAGGGAACTCCTCGAGCTCGTGCCACGCTTGCGACCGCATCGGTCTCCATATCGACGAGATCGGCGTTGGTTTCCTCGGCAAGCTTTCGCCGGCTTTCCGGGTCTCCCACGACGACATCCGTCGTCGCGATGCGCAATTCGGGAACCTCTCCTCCGGAAAACCAGAGCGCCGATCCTGCATCCAGATAATTGGACGCCACGGCGATTTGTCCGCGCTGGATGTCGGGCCGAAGCGCTCCGGCATATCCGGCGAGAATCAACAAACGCAGGGGAAACCGCCGAAGGAAGAGCTCGCTCCCTCGCGCCGCCCTTTCCCGTCCCATGCCGACGATGGCCACTGCAATCTGCTTTTCGCCGATTCGGCCCGTGCAGAGCAGAGCCTCGGGTGTCTTTTCCCACCGCTTCTTTTCGAGCGCGGCAAGAAGCTCCTTGGCCTCATGCTTGACGGCGAACGCTATGCCGATCATCCGATTCCGCCGGCGCTGGAACGGGAGCGAACCGCGACGGAGAGGGTGGCACGAACCCAAGCCTCGGTCTGTTCCTTCGCCGCCGAGAGGGCTTTGGCATACTCGGAGAGCGCAAGCAGGGGCCAGGCATTCCGGTACATGTCGTATTTCAGATAAAAGACACCCGGAAATCCCGTGCCCGTAAGGAACTCTTCCGGCCAAGAACCGTCCGGATCCTGCTTCCGCAGAAGATAGGAAACCCCTCGCCGCACGCTGGGTCGATCGGCTTCTCCGCACGCAAGAATTCCCATGATCGCCCAGGCCGTTTGCGAAGCGGTACTCGGTCCCCTACCTTTGAGCTGAGGGTTTTCGTAGGAATCCGGCGTTTCTCCCCATCCGCCATCCTCGTTCTGACAGGATTCCAACCAGTCACGCGCCCGCAAAATCCACTGTTGGTTCATGTCCTCCCCGATCGCTCGTAATCCACGGAGCGCTTGCCATGTCCCGTAGACATAGTTCACTCCCCATCGACCGAACCACGAGCCGTCGGATTCCTGCGTCTCCCGGAGAAAGCGGATTCCCCGCTGCACGAAAGGCTCGGTGCGCTTGACTCCCAACATCCCTGCCAGCTCAAGGGCTCTGGCGGTGATGTCGGAGCAGGGCGGATCGAGGATGGCATTGTGGTCGGCAAAAGGCACGTCCTCGAGCCAGGGGCTGTTGACGTCTTTATCGAAGGCCGCCCAACCGCCGTTCCGGCATTGAAAGCTGACTACCCAGCGGAAAGCCCGGTCGATCACTTCCCGCTTTCTCTCCTCATCTTCGGTCTCGATGCGCAACAACGCGAGAAGCACCATCAGCGTGTCGTCGACATCGGGATAATAGACGTTGTTATACTCAAATGCCCAACCGCTGCATTCCGGATGGGGATTGTTTACGTACCAGTCGCCCCGCACCTGAATTTCTCGCTCCATGAGCCAGGCGGCCGCTTTGCGAAGCTCCGCCTGATCGAGAGGCAACCCGGACTTGCTCAAGGCCACGCCCGCGACCGCCGTATCCCAGACGGGCGAAAGGCAAGGTTGGACCCGAAAGTCGCGCTCTTCCCCTTCGTCTACCTCCAGACCCTCGAAGTCGCGAACCGCTTTCTGGTAGAGGGGATTCTCCTCGGGATATCCCAAGGCCTTGAGCGCGACGATCGCATAGTGCATCGCCGGGAAGATCGCCCCGAGGCCGTCGGAGCCGGCTCCCATCCGCTGCGTCAACCACTCCTCCGCCTTTTTCAAGGCCCGAGCTCGCAGAGGCTTCCAAGGAGAACGGTCCCAAAGTTGGAGCAGCTTGTCGCAAAGCAAGAAGAAATTCCTTTTGGAAAAGAGCTTCGCGGACCAAATCCAGGAAAGGCCTTCCTGCTCCGCGCCCGCAGGAAAGAGCTCATGCAGTTGCAGATGGAGGGGAAGCTGGCGGGTCGGCTTGAAGTGGTGGATGATCATCAAAGGGACCAGCATCGTCCGGGTCCAAGCCGACATCTTGTAGAGATGAAAGGGGAACCAGGACGGGAAAAGCATGATCTCCGGCGGAATCACCGGGAGCTGATGCCAAGGATAGATGCCAAGGAGTGCCAATCCCAACTTCGTGTAGGTCATCGACTTGGGAATCCCTCCCAGCCGTAGGATCGTTGACCGAGCCCGCTCCATCACCGGATCCTCCGGGGCGAAACCCGCCAACTTGAGGGCGGCGTAGGCTTTGATCGTCGCGTTGAGTTCGCTGGGACCCCCGGGGTAGATATTCCAGCCGCCGTCGGGCAACTGCCGATCCAGGATGTGTTTTACGAATCGGGCCTGCTTGCGATAATCGACCTTGCCGAGCCAATGCATGAGCAAGATTCGATCACAAGCCAGGGTCACATCGGCAAAGAGCTCTCCCACCCAATGTCCATCGGGCTTTTGGGTGGAGAGAAGATAGCTTTGCGCTCGGGCAACGGCCAGCCCGACCGCTTGGGCATGGTCGAGTGTCTCCTCGATCACCAAGACGGGCTTTGTTTTCGTTTTGCCTTCGGAAGGTTGGGAAAACAATTTGCCGGATCGCATAGGAACGTCGGCAGATAGCGCGCAAAACCGGTCAGCGTCAACCCAAAACAGCGTCTCCAGCCGAGCCACGCCGATCGCCTGCTCCTAGCTCTCCCGTGCGAGAAGATGGCGAGCCAACGCAGCGAGGGTGGCACCCCTCGTCCCCAGGGCAGCAAGCGCCTCATGGGCGCGAGCGGTGTATCGCTGCGCCGCTTGCTGCGCTCCCTCGAGACCCAAGAGGCGGGGATAGGTGGCTTTCTCCGCCGCAAGATCCTTCCCAGCGCTCTTGCCCAAGGTTTCGCGAGTCTGGGTCAGGTCCAGGATGTCGTCAATCACCTGAAAGGCTAGTCCCAGGAATCGGCCGAACTCAGTGATCGCTCGCAACGATTCGCGGCTGGCCTCTCCCGCCATGGCTCCCAAACGGAGAGACGTCGTGATCAGGGCGCCGGTCTTCCGCAAGTGGATCGCTCGAAGCTCTCGAACCGAGATCTCCTTGCCCTCCGCCTCTAGATCGGCGACTTGACCGGCCACCAAAGCACGGCTTCCGGAAGCGCGAGCCAACTCCCCGACCACGACCGCCGATCCGTAGCTGCCCCCGGGGTAGCGACAAGCGATCTCGAAGGCCTCGGCCAGAAGAGCATCTCCCGCCAGGATGGCCACGGCCTCTCCGTAAATCTTGTGAAGGGTCGGCTTCCCCCTTCTCCAATCGTCGTTGTCCATGGCGGGGAGGTCGTCGTGGATGAGAGAGTAGGTATGGACGCACTCCACCGCACAGGCGAGCGGAAGCGCGGCGGCCGAGTCGCCCCCCACCGCCTCGCATGCCGCCAAGCAGAGGGTTGGTCGCAGTCGCTTCCCCCCTGCAAACAGGCTGTGGCTCATCGCCTCGTGAAGGATTCGGGGCTTTTTCGTGGGTGGAGGCAGGTAGCTCCGTAGCGCCTCATCGATCACCCTCCTCCGTTCCGCCAGATAGGCGTGGATATCCGTGTTCAACCTGCGTCCCTCCCCTTGTTTGCGGCTCTATTCCGCAAACCGTATCACCCCTTGCCAAGCGATGCCGGAAGGTTCCTCTTCCAGCACGGGCACACGATTCTCGACCAGATCTGCAAGAGCCCGATCCCAGACTTCCGCATCGACCCGCCGAGCCGACCGCGTGCGCCACGCCCGAGCCGCATGCTCCCCGAGCAGGACGGTCACGCGAATCCCCGGATACATCGATAGCCCCGCCGCAATCCGAAGACCCTCTGCCGCCCGATGACTCCGCGAAGGATCGGCATCCACCACGACAAGAACCGGCTTTTCTCTCTCCACTTGTCCTTGACGAGAAGAAGTTCCGTCTCCTCTTGTGGCACAAGCAAATGGCGAGGGTCAATCGCCCAAAAGAAAAGAGATGCGCCTTCTCCGGCTCGAAAGACGGCGCCTTCTGGCAAAAAGCAGATCGGACTGATAGGCTTTCGACCGAAGGGCCGCCCATCTTTCCCATGAGGATTCCCAACGCTTGGAACCTTTTCCTCCTGTTGGCCTTGGCTCTTCTTTGGCTGATGTTCGGAGCTCCGCGAAACGAGACAAGGCCCCTGATCAACGGTGCCGGAGCCTCCTTTCCCTACCCCCTCTACGCTCGCTGGTTTACGACCTACGAGCGTCTCGACCCCTCCGTCCGCTTCAACTATCAGGCGATCGGATCCGGGGGAGGACAACAGCAGCTTCTCCATCAGACGGTCGACTTCGGAGCCTCCGACAGCCCCATGCGCGAAGCTCTGCTTAGGGCTGCGCCCGGCAAGATTCTCCATATCCCTATGGTTGCCGGGGCCGACGCCCTCGCCTACAATCTTCCCGGATCCCCTCCCCTGCGTTTTACCGCGGATATCGTGGCCGACATCTTCCTGGGCCGGATCCACTCCTGGGACGACCCGCGGCTCGCCCGGATCAATCCGGAAATCCGGCTCCCCTCGCTCCCTCTGGTAGTCGTCCACCGCTCCGACGGAAGCGGCACCACCTATATCTTTACCGACTACCTCTCGAAGGTGAGTCCCGAATGGGCCCGGATCGCGGGACGGGGAACCGCCGTGCGATGGCCGACCGGCATCGGAGCCAAGGGAAACGAAGGAGTCGCAGGGCAGATCCGTTCCCTTCCCGGCTCCATAGGCTACCTGGAATTGGCTTTCGCCGTCCAGAATCGTCTTCCCGTCGCCGCCATCCAAAATCCCTCTGGGAATTATGTGCTTCCTTCTCCACGGTCGGTCACGGAGGCGTTGGAATCGAGCGCTCTCGATCGGAGCGACTTCCGGATCTCGATCGCCAATGCCGAAGGCCCTTGGGCCTATCCCATCGCAGGCTTGACATGGCTGCTGCTCTACCAGAACCCTCCGAACCAGGAAAAAGCAAAAAAGCTCCTGGCTTTTGTGCGCTGGTGCCTCACCGACGGCCAAGCATTCGCAGCTCCGCTCGACTACGCACCTCTGCCCCCCCGTCTCCGGGAACGGGTGCTGGAAAGCTTGCGGGAGATCCGATAAGAGACTGTCGTGAAAGGCCGCCACGCCGACAGATTTCCGAATGAGCCTTTCCGCGCTTCCGCCGCTTTGCGGAATGCGTCCTTCGCCCCCGGCTGGATTCTCGACAAAGGGTTCGGGATCGTGGCCGTGGCAATGGGCATCTCCGTTTTCGTCCTCGCGGGCTTGCTCGGATGGGAGCTCTATCGGGGAGCGGAAAAGGCGATCAGCCGATACGGCATGGCATTTCTCACAGGGTCCCAGTGGGATCCGGTCGCCGGACGATTTGGAGCTCTCCCGTTTTTGTACGGGACTTTCCTCTCCTCCGCCATCGCGCTGCTCTTGGCGTTCCCCCTTTCGGTCGCGACCGCGCTCTTTTTGACCGAGCTCGCTCCGGTCTGGCTTCGTCGCCCCGTCCTGGGATTGATCGACATCATGGCAGCCGTTCCGAGCGTTGTCTGGGGACTCTGGGCCATGTTCGAGATGGTACCCTGGTTACGGCAGTCCGCCTTCCCTTTTTTGCAAAAGGCCTTCCACTGGCTCCCTTTCTTCCAGGGTCCGATTTACGGGGTGAGCCTTTTGGCGGGTGCCTTGGTCATCGCGATCATGATCACTCCGATCATTACTTCCCTGGCGATCGAGATCTTACGTTCGGTTCCGCCGACGCTGCGGGAAGCTGCTTGGGCTTTGGGGGCTACCCGCTGGGAAGTGATTCAGGTCGCCGTGCTTCCGTATGGCCGCAGCGCACTGGTCGGCGCCGGGGTCCTGGGTTTGGGCCGAGCCTTGGGAGAGACCATGGCGGTCACGATGGTGATCGGGAACCGCCCCGAGATCCTCCTCTCCCTCTTCGCCCCCGGCTACACGTTGGCCAGCGTTTTGGTCAACGAATTCGCCGAGGCCACTTCTGAAGAGCATCTTTCCGCCCTCTTCGCAATCGGCCTGACCCTGGTGGCCGTGACCCTCATCGTCAACTTTTTCGCCCGCTTGCTGATCCACAATGTACCCTTCTTTTTTTCGCCCCGGCCTCTGCCCCTGCAACCCATCGAGACGAAGCAATGAGCCCCTCCCCCACTCCTCGCGCTCCGCAACGGAAGACGCGGACGGACGGATTCCCGAAAGGGATGGGGGATTCCCCCCGCTATCGGATGCGGAAGATTCTCGACCGCTTGTTCCAGATTGTTTCAGCGCTTGCGGCCATCGTGGTGATCAGTCCGCTGCTGCTCATCTTCGTCTTTCTTCTCTCTTCCGGCGGATCCTCTCTCACGTGGGACTTTCTCACGCAATTGCCGAAACCCGTCGGCGAAACCGGGGGGGGGATGGCCAATGCGGTCGTCGGAAGCTGTATCTTGGTCGCCGTAGCGACAGCCATCGGAGCCCCCATCGGCGTCCTGGGAGGAGTCTGCCTCTGCGAGTACGGAGGACCCCGCCTTCGCGCGGCAATCCGGTTCACTGCGGACGTTCTCAACGCCGTTCCTTCGATCATCTGGGGTATCGTCGTCTATTCCTGGGTCGTCCTCCGCATGAAAACTTTTTCCGGCCTTGCCGGCGGATTGGCCCTTTCCTTTATTATGATCCCCTTGATTTTGCGGACGACCGAAGATGTCGTCCGGCTCGTTCCTCCCGCCTACCGCGAAGCCGGACTGGCCCTGGGGATTCGGAGGAGCCAAGTGATCCTCCATATCGTCCTGGCAACCGCCCGGCGAGGAGTCGTCACCGGCGTTCTGCTTGCCGCTGCTCGCGTTGCCGGCGAGACGGCTCCTCTGCTCTTCACCGCTTTCGGGAACCGCGTCTGGGCCTCCCGCTTGGACGAACCGATGGCCGCGCTCCCGCTGCAAATCTTTGCCTATGCGATCTCTCCCTACCCGGATTGGCATAGGCAAGCCTGGGCGGGGGCCCTGGTCCTGCTTGCGTTGGTTTTCCTAATGAACGCCGTGGTCCGGATCCTGTCGAAGGGGAAGACCCGATGAGCCGAAGTCTGCCCGATCCCGAGGGTTCGGCTCCCGCTTCTTCACGGGAAACCGATCCGCAGAAAATCCCGGCTGCTTTCCAAATCGAAGAGTTGCGTGTCGCCTTCGGAAGCCGTCCCGTCCTGCACGGGATCTCTCTGGAAATTCCCGCTCGTCAGGTGACGGGGATCATCGGACCCAGCGGCTGCGGAAAAAGCACCTTCCTGAGAACCCTCAACCGAATGCACGAGTTTACTCCGGGAGTGCGGATTCAAGGCAGGGTTCGCCTTTTCGGAGAAGACATCTATGATCCGAAGGTCGACCCCATTCTTCTCCGGCGCCGCGTAGGAATGGTCTTTCAGAAGTCGAACCCGTTTCCGACCATGAGCATTCAAGAGAATGTGCTGGTCGGCTTGCGACTGGCCGGTATCCGAAACCGAAGCCTCCTGGAAGAACGGCTCGAGGAAGCCCTTCGAATGGCGGCACTCTGGAACGAGGTGAAGGACCGGCTCCATGCCCCGGGGACCGAACTCTCCGGCGGCCAGCAGCAGCGGCTCTGCATCGCCAGAGCCCTCGCCGTCAGACCCGAAGTGCTGCTCATGGACGAGCCCTGCTCGGCCCTCGATCCCATCGCGACGGCGCAAATCGAATCGCTCATCCGGGATCTCCGGGAGCACTATTCGATCGTGCTGGTGACGCACAACTTGCAGGAAGCGGGGCGGACGGCGGACTTTACCGCCTTTTTCCTGGAAGGGAAGCTCATCGAGTTCGAGTCGACCAAGAAGCTTTTTACGAACCCTCACCAAAAACAGACGGAAGACTATCTGACCGGCCGCTATGGATAGATTCCGTTTCCTCGCATCCACGCCGGTTTGCGCTGCCTCGGGTACGAACCTGATGCGACATGCGGACTAACGCTGCTCGCGTCGTGGGAGCCGGTAGCTATAATACCAAGCGGCGGTCACCTGCTGCAGGAGGGTGTAGAAAACGATCGGCAGAATCGCCAATGGATGGTCGGGAACCGCGACGGTCGCCAAGACCAATCCGCTGCCGTTGTTGTTCATCCCGAGACCGTAGACCAGTGCGGTTCTCTCCGGAACAGAGGTTTTCAAAAGCCGTCCGAGCCAATCTCCGGACTGGAAACGGAGCAGGCAAAGGATACCGGAACCGATGAGGAGCATCGCAAGAAAATCCCCATCGAAATGGCGAAATGCGTAGGGGAGAGCGGCGGCGGCATTCATGTAAATCAGCCAAAGAAGAATGAGCTCATTGGCCGGCCGCAAGGCGGGCCGGAACCGGGCGAAGAGGGCATCGCCCGCCCGCCTGCGGGCCAGAATTCCGAGAAGCGACGGGAGGATGACGCAGATCACGAGGAAGACTCCCATCCCGCGTCCGGCCATTTCGCGAAGGTCCTCCGCGTAGTCTCCTCCCACCATCGACGCCACAGCGTGAAGGGAAAGAGAACCCGACAGCGGACTGAGAAGAGTCGACGTAAGCACCAATCCCAAGGAAAGCGCCATATCACCTCCGGCATTCTGGCACCATGCCGCCGAAGCTCCTGCAATGGGCATGGCCACGACCAGTCCAAGGCCCATCACTAGGTTTTCCACTTCCTCCGGGTTGTGCCACGGCCCGAGGAGGGTGCGCAGCCCCGCGAGAAAGAGAAGGGGGATCAGGAAATTGGCGAGAAGAGCCGGAATGAGGGCTCGAAGGTTGCGGAAGAGCGCGGCCAATTGGCCTCCGGGAACGCCGAATCCGCTGTTCCAGAGCAAAAGAAAGAGGAGAAGCACCGGCAGCGAAAGCGAGAAGGGTTCTCCGAGAATCGAAACCGACCCGAGAGTCAGGCCCCGGAGCCGCTGCCCGAGATTCGGAGCGATTGCCGCCAACCCATGCGCCGCCAAGAGAGCCCAAAAGAAATGGCGATGGAGCCAATCGAGAAGGCGGCCGACTCCCTGCAAACCGAGATACTCTCTTTTCTCCATGGGTTTCCTTTCCGCTCCGAGCCATTCCGGGGCAAGGACGACCGGCGGAGCGGCCCACCTTAGGCGATCGGCTTTCTCCAGCCGAGAAACTCCTTCGTCCGGGCCAACCAATAGGCGCGATTGAGAGCGGAGATCACTTCGACTGAAATTTCTTTTGGACAGACCGCTTCGCAAGCCCTCGTGAAGCTGCATGCGCCGAAGCCCTCGCGATCCATGGCGCGGACCATCCGCAAGACTCGAAGATCCTGCTCCAACTTCCCTTGAGGGAGGAGCCCCAAATGTCTCGCTTTCGCACCGACGAAAAGCACTGCGGCGCTGTTGATGCAGGTGGCTACACAGGCGCCGCAACCGATGCAATGTGCGGCGTCGAAGGCTTCCTCGGCCACATCGTGGGGCACCGGGATCGTGTTGGCTTCGGGAGCTTGCCCGGTACCGACCGAAATATAGCCCCCCGCTTGGAGAATCCGGTCGAAGGCGCTTCGATCGACCACAAGGTCCTTGATCACGGGAAAGGCCTTCGTGCGGAAAGGTTCCACCGTGATTTGCTCTCCGTCCCGGAAACTCCGCATGTAGACTTGGCAACTCGTCGTCGCCCTCCCCGGGCCATGCGGCCGACCGTTGATCATGAGCGAGCAGCTTCCGCAAATCCCTTCCCGGCAGTCGTGCTCGAAGGCGATCGGTTCCTTTCCTTCGAGCTCCAGATCGTGATTGAGCTCGTCGAGCATCTCCAGAAAGGACATGTCGGGACGGACGTTCTCTCGAACGTACTCCACGAAACCGCCCCGCTCTTCCGGGAAGGGCTGTCTCCAGATACGTAGGATGACCCTCACTACCTTATTTATAACTCCTCGCCACCGGCTCCAGGCTCTCAAAGCGAAGCGGCTCGACCGCGCGCTCCGGGGCCTCCGCTTCCCCTCGAAAGAACCAGACCGCGACATGGGCGAACCGGCGATCATCCCGCAGACACTCTCCCTCCGGTGTCTGATATTCCTCCCGAAAGTGGCAGCCGCAGGACTCCTCCCGAGAAAGGGCGTCGAGGCAGAGGAGCTCGCCGAGCTCTAGGAAATCCGCCACCCTCCCGGCCGACTCCAGCGCTACATTGTAACTATCACCCCGCCCGACGAGCTGCGCATTCTTCCAGAACGACTCCCGGAGTTCCCGAATCTTCTCGATCGACGCCCGCAGACCATCGGCGTTGCGCTCCATGCCGCAATGTCGCCAGAGCAACCCTCCCAGCTCTTGATGATACTCGGAGGGGGTCTTCGTCCCCCGAAGCCCCAAAAGCTTCGCCAGCCGCGTTTCCGCATCCCGGAGCGCATCCCGAAACGGGGGCGCATCCGGGGAGAGGCAACCGCTCTTCTTCCGCGAGAGATAATCCCCGATCGTGTAGGGCAATAGGAAATATCCGTCGGCGAGGCCCTGCATCAGTGCGCTCGCGCCCAGCCGATTCGCTCCGTGATCCGAAAAGTTGGCCTCGCCCAGGACGAAGAGCCCGGGGATCGTCGACATGAGATGATAGTCCACCCACAGCCCGCCCATTACGTAATGCATGGCAGGGTAGATCCGCATCGGCTGCTCCATCGGATTTTCGCCGGTGATCCGGCGATACATCTCGAGGAGATTCCCGTATCTCTCGAGAATCGCCTCCGCACCCAGTTGCCGTAGGGCGTCGCCCAGGTCGAGGTAGACGCCTAGCCCGTTGGGACCCACGCCGCGACCCTCGTCGCACATCCGTTTGAGGGCCCGACTGGCTATGTCTCGAGGGACGAGGTTTCCGAAGCTCGGATACATTCGCTCGAGGAAATAGTCCCGTTCGGCCTCTGGTATCCGGTCGGGAGGTCGCCGGTCGTTTGGAGCTTTCGGCACCCAGATGCGCCCATCGTTCCGCAGAGATTCCGACATCAAGGTCAGCTTGGATTGGGAGCCACCCGACGGTGGAATGCAGGTCGGATGAATTTGGGTAAAAGAGGGATTGGCGAATCCCGCCCCCCGCTTATACGCCCGCCAAATCGCGGTCGCGTTGGAGACCCTCCCGTTGGTCGATAGATAGAAGACGTTTCCGTAGCCGCCGGTCGCCAGGACGACCGCGTCGGCGGCATAAGCCGAAATCCGACCGCTCACAAGGTCGCGGACGATCACCCCTTGGGCGCGCCCGTCGCTCACGACCAGATCGAGTACTTCGGTCCGGGGATGCATCTCCACCCGACCCACTCCGATCTGCCGATTGAGGGCACCATAGGCGCCGAGCAACAGCTGCTGGCCGGTTGCCCCTCGTGCGTAGAAAGTCCGAGAAACTTGCACCCCGCCGAAGGAGCGGTTTGCAAGCAATCCGCCGTACTCGCGAGCGAAAGGCACTCCTTGCGCGACACACTGATCGATGATCCGTGCGCTGAGCTCGGCCAAGCGATAGACATTGGCCTCGCGGGAGCGAAAATCCCCCCCTTTGATCGTCTCTCGGAAGAGCCGATAGACCGAATCACCGTCGTTCCGGTAGTTTTTCGCCGCATTGATCCCGCCTTGCGCGGCTACGCTATGGGCTCTCCTGGGGCTGTCTTGGATACAAAAGCAATCCACGGAATACCCGAGCTCCCCAAGGGAGGCGGCCGCCGAGCTACCCGCCAAGCCGGTCCCGACCACGATCACGCGCATCCGCCGCCTATTGGCGGGAGATACCAAATCGAGTCGGTCGCGGCATCTCTGCCACTTCTCTTCAATCGGACCTTCCGGAATTCTGGCATCGGGCACCTTCATCGATTCGGTCGCTTCTTTCCCCGCTGTTACCGGACCCACCCGAGCGCAATCGCCACGGGGATGATGGAAAATCCGAGGAAAAACACCCAGCCCAACGCATGGGCCAACCATCGCTCCCAAGGGAAACTGCGCCGATTGACCAGCCCGAGCGAGCTGAAGAGCCCGTCGATTCCGTGACGAACGTGAAAGAACAAACAGCCCATTCCGAGCAGATACGCTCCGGCAACCCAGAGATTCCGCAATCCTTCCACCATCATGCGATGCACGTCGGGCACCGATCGCGATGTCTCAGAGAGTCGCGCGGTAAAGCCTTCGAATGCAGAAAACGGGGGAAGATGCCAAGTAAACTGATAGAGATGAAAGACGACGAAGAGCCCGAGGCCGATCCCGGTCAGCAACATCGAGCGCGATTCCCAGCTCGCCCCATTGGGCTTGCGCTGATCGTAGGGGACCGGCCGAGCCGATCGGCGCAGTTGCGCCAGGCGAATGGCGGACCAAATGTGGACGACGAAAGCAACGAAGAGGACGAGGCGCACCGTCCAAAGAACGAGCGGAATCGATTTGAGCAGGTATGCATACTGATTGATATAGACTGCGGGAAGAAAGACCTGCCAGTTACCCAACATGTGAAGGCTCACGTACCCCACGAGGATGAAGCCCGTGATGCCCATGAGGATCTTCAGCCCGATCGTCGATATAGCGTTCCTTTCCGTCATGGGTCTTGCTACGGCAGCGCTAGAATAAACAGAAAGGCGATGCATGTACACGGCCGATGATCGCGGCCGGAGGAGCGCCGATCACGACAGCACTCCATTTGCCGAGAGAAGCGGCAACATTTCGAGGGTTCGCTCCGGTCTCCGGCAGACCCAGCTTCCGAAACCGCAGGCGCGAGGAGCCGTACCGTCATTTTCTACGTCGTCGCCGACAAGGAAAAGAGAAGCGGCCGGAAGGCCGATCCGCTGGGAGACAAGGCGGTAGAGATAGGGATCCGGTTTTGCCGCTCCCAGTTCGGCGCTGAGCAAAATGACCGAAAAGAATTCCCTGAGCCCGAGATCGGAGAGCACGCCATGAGCTCGCCGGTCCCAATTGGAGAGAATCCCCAGACGCACTCCCTTCTTCCGCAAGGCCCGAAGGACGCCCCGCACTTCGGGGTAGAGCCTCCAAGCGTTTCCGCCGCCGTAGTGCCCGTAAAGTTCCTCGACAAGCGCTTCCCGATTCCCGGGCCAAGAATCGATCTCGGGAGAGAGAGTTTCGAAAAGAATCTCCCTCCAATAGGCTCGATCCTCTCCGTCCGACGGAACGGTCGCTCGCGGCCGGCACCGATACCGGCTCAGTACAAGCGGGAACCTCTGCGCAATCGCCTCCGGCGGGACCCGAAGGCCATGCCGGGCGGCCATGGCCGCATAGGTTTCTCCTACGGGAACGGCCGGAGTCAGGATCGTGCCGACCAGATCAAAAAGGACCATCGGAATAGACACGGGGAGGCTCAAGCAGCTCATTCGATTCGAACTCAGGATGGAGACCCCAATGATCGGCGAGCACTTCGCCGACCAAAAAAAGGGAGCCGGTCACCAACAGAGGCCCCGGATCCTTTTCCAACGCCCGCCTGGCTTCTCCCCAGCAACGATACGCCTGGCAGGGAATACCGGGAAAGAATCCGATCAGCCGGCAGGGATCGAGCCCACGCTCCGTGGAGAGCTTCACGAGGCTGACTCGCTCCGCTTGCCGAGCAAGCGTGCCGGCCACTGCGGCGAAGTCCTTGTCCGTCAAGACCGCGAAAACCAGATGGTAGGGTTGCGTGCCGAAAGAGCTCCGCCATGTTTCCAGAAGGGCTTCGGCAGCCTGCGGGTTATGCGCGCCGTCCAGGATCCAAAGCGGATCTTGCTGCAGCACCTCGAAGCGGCCGGGCCAGCGGACCGATCGGAAGCCGGCCCGAATCGCCTTTTGCGGAAGAGGCTTTCCTGAAAAAAGAGGCAGCCGCAGAAGCGCGTAGGCGCAAGCCGCATTGCTCACTTGGTGCCTTCCCAACAGCCCTAGGATGAGCCGTTGTCCGCCGATCCGTGCCCCTTGATGCAGATCTCCGCCCGCGCACGATTCCTCCACGAGTCCCCCCACCTCCAGGAGGGGAGTTCCGATTTGGTCGGCCCTCCGGCGGATCGTCTCCCGAGCCTCTTCCTGGACGTCTCCGACGACCGCGGGGATGCCCGGCTTGAGAATGCCCGCTTTTTCCCAAGCGATCTCGGCGAGGGAAGAGCCGAGGTGATGGGTGTGCTCCAGCCCGATCGTGGTAATGACGCACGCTTCCGGGCGGACGATGTTCGTCGCATCGAGCCTGCCCCCCAGGCCCGTCTCCCAAACCACCCAATCTACCTCCGCATCGCGAAAGGCGAGAAGGGCGGCGGCCGTAAGAACCTCGAAAAACGTCGGAGCAAATCCCGGTTGCGTTTCCTCCAGGTTGCGGATTGCCGCTTGAAGCTTCCGGATCCAGCGAGTAAATTCCCACTTTGAAGTGATGGCCCCGTCGATCTGAATTCTTTCACGGATAGTACAGAGATGGGGCGAAGTATACAGGCCGACACGGTAGCCGGCGGCGCGAAGCGCGGAGGCCAAGAAGGAGGCTGTCGAACCTTTGCCGTTGGTGCCGGCGATGTGAAGAAAATGCAATCCGTCTTGCGGCGAGCCGACCGCTCGGGCCAAAAGCTCCATATTTTTGAGCCCGAGCTTCATTCCCCATCGTCGGCAACGACCGAGAAAGGCGAGCGCTTCTCGGTATTCACTCTCCTCCTCTGACAAACGTCGTGGACGACCGGGGCAGGGTGAGGACGCAAAAGTCATGACGAAGCGAAGCGTCTAGGCGCCATTTAACGGAAACCATTTTTTACCCAAGGGACTTCGGGCACGCCACAACCTTCGGCAGTCGGAACGACAGAAAAGAATGGATACGGGGGCGGATTCTGGGTGGAGAGCCCTTTTGCTGCCGCTGTTGGTGGCGGCCAACGCGTTTTTCGTAGCCATCGAGTTCGCGATCGTCAAAGTACGGGTCACCCAGCTCAAGCTCTTGTTGAAGAGCTCCGATTGGCGGCTTCCCTTCGCGTTGCGGATGGTCCGTGAGCCCGATCGGTTCTTGCCCGCGATCCAGATCGGCGTTTCCTTGGCCAGCATCGGTCTCGGCTGGGCGGGCCAACCGATTCTGGCCGATTGGCTCAGTCCCCTCCTTCGTTCCATCGGCCTTCCGAAAGGGCCCTACCTCGACTCGCTGAGCTCTCTGTTGGGTTTCAGTCTGATCACCTTCGTCTGCATCGCTCTCGGCGAGCTCGCCCCGAAATTTCTGGCTCTCCAATATTCCCAGAAAATCGTCCTCTTGCTGAGCCCCCCCCTGGTTGTCTTCTACTACCTCTTCTATCCTTTTGTCTGGATCCTCCATCAGACAGCCGACTGGCTTCTTCGGCTGCTCGGTTTCGCCCTTCCGAAGCCGGAGAGCGGCGGCCCCTTCCTGAGCCCCGAAGAGCTCCAACAGATCCTCATTCACTCTCCGCATGCCCACCCTTTCGACGAGTTGATCAACAAGATCATGGTCAAGGCGCTCCGGCTCCGCAGAACCCGTGCGGAACAGGTCATGGTGCCGCGGGAGCGAGCGGTCGTGCTCTGGCGGGATGCCCCCATCGAGGAAACGATCCGCACCGCCCAGAGTTCCGGGTACAGCCGATTCCCGGTATGCGGCGAGAGTCCCGAGCAGGTCGTCGGGATCGTTCTCCTCCAGGAGCTGCTTTGGCAATATATCGCTTTGGGCAAACAGACGACTTTGGCTTCCATTCTCCGCCCCGCCCTTTTGTTCTCGCCGAATATTCTCCTCCCCGCGATGCTTGAGGAGTTTCGGAAGGCGCGGACCCATATGGCGATCGTGACGGATCCTGACAGCCGGATGATCGGCTTGGTGACCTTCGAAGATGTACTCGAAGAGCTCGTGGGTGACATTCGCGACGAATTCGACATCGAGAAGAGCCCGATCTATGAATTGACCCAAAATTCGGCGACCGTCGACGGAGACCTTCCCTTACGCGATCTGGCGATCGAAACCAATTGGCCGCTTCCCACCGAAACGACCCAAACCGTATCGCAATGGTGCCTAGCGCAATGGGGTCGACAGCCGAGAAGGTTCGAGACTCTCGACGTCGATGGATTTCGCCTGATCGCCGAAGATGTGATCCCCCAGAAATTCCGGCGGGTGCGGATCGAACGACTCCCGGAAGAATTCCCGGAAACGCCCTCCGAATCGGAATGAACTCGGACCTCGAAGCAAAAGGAATGCGGCCGGAGTCTTTCCGCTCCGAACACCGGACTTCCTGGCTCGCCTCCCGGCGCCGTTCTCTCCGCACACGCCTTTCTCCGGCTTTAGCCGCCTTCTTCATTCGCAGCCTGACGCGGACCCTTCGAGTCATGATCGAAGATCCGAAAGGGATCGTGAGCCGCCCCCCGAAAGAGCCGCTGATCTTTGCGTTCTGGCACAACCGCCTCCTCATCATGCCGGCCCTCTATTGCCGGCACTTCCCGGGACGGAAGCTCGTAGCCTTGGTGAGTGCGAGCAACGATGGAGAGGTCCTGGCACGCCTCCTCTCCCGTTTCGGATTCGAAGCCGCTCGAGGATCTTCCTCCCGTCGTGGAGGCGTCGGCTTCCGGACCATCCTCCGCCTGGGACGGGAAGGACGCGACATCGCGGTCACTCCCGACGGACCCCGCGGGCCGCGATACCGGGTGCAAGACGGCGTTTTGCAAATCTCTCAGATCCTCCAGCGCCCCATTCTCCCCATCACCTGCCGTTTTTCCCGAAAGTCAGAGCTGCGGAGTTGGGATCGCTTCCAAATCCCGCATCCGTTTTCCACCTGCTGGATCCGCGTGGGCAGCCTCATCGACCCGCCGAAAAACGACTCCCCCGCGGAGCTCGCTGCCCGCCGCACCGCACTCGAAGCGGCTCTCCGCCGAGACGTGGTTCCCGAAAGCGAGCAGACCACCGTTGCGGAGAACGCCCGCCTTCCTTAGCATCGAAAGCCGCGGTCTTCGACGGACTGAGCGAAGAAGAAAAAGGCATGGAGTATACGTCGCTACCGGGGTTGGAGAAACGGATCTCCCGGATCGGCTTGGGCACCTGGGTCATCGGAGGCTGGATGTGGGGCGGTGCCGACGAGGGGGAAGCGATCGCCGCGATCGAGACGGCGATCGATGGCGGCATTTGCTTCGTCGATACCGCTCCGGTCTACGGATTCGGACGCGCGGAGGAAATCGTCGGCAAGGCGATTCGACGCGTGGGACGCGATAAGGTCGTCATCGCGACAAAGGCTGGTCTCGAATGGAATGAGCGGGAGGAGATCCGAAGAAATTCGAGTCCGGAACGGCTCCGTAGGGAGATCGAGGAGAGCCTCCGCCGATTGGGAATCGATTCGATCGACCTCTACCAGATTCACTGGCCCGATCCTCGAGTGCCGATCGAGTCGACGGCGCAGACTCTGCTCTCCTTCCGGTCGCAAGGAAAGATCCGCGCGCTGGGAGTGAGCAACTTCTCCCCGAACCAAATGGATGCCTGGCGAAAGGCGGCGCCGCTCCATACCGACCAGCCTCCTTACAATCTTTTTGAGCGGGGCATCGAGCGGGATGTTCTTCCCTACTGCCGGGAAAACGGCATCGGCGTCGTGGCGTACGGCGTTCTCTGCCGGGGTCTGCTCACCGGCAAATTTCAGCGGCACCAGGTCTTCGGCACCGGCGACATTCGCTGTCGAGACCCCAAATTTCAAGGGGAAGCCTTTCTCCGCTCCCTTTCCGCGGTCGACGATCTTCGCCTCTTGGCCCAAGCCCGAGGATGGACGCTCCCGCAGCTTGCTGCGAAGTGGGCGCTCCAGCAGCCGGGAATCTCTCTGGTGCTCTGGGGAGCGCGAACTCCGAAGCAGATTTCGGATGCGATCCAGTTGCCTTCCTCTCCGCTCTCGGACCGGGAGCTGGCCGAAATCGACCGGATTCTCGAACGGAGAATCCCGGAACCGATCGGACCGGAATTCCTGGCGCCACCGCTCTGAGCCTCCAAAGAGCTTCGTCTCCGAGCCGAGCACCCCGGCACGCTTTCTGCTACTCCGGGGTTGCCATGCAGTTGACGCTTCCGGGCGAATCCGGGATTTCTCCTGGCCGGCGAAACTGTCTGCCCGGCCGAGACTACCGGCTCCGGTCCCATTTGGACGAAATGGTCGATCGCCGAATGCGTCCACGACCCCCGTATCGGGGTCTTTGGAAGTTCCTCGAAACCGTTTCTCCGGAAACGTGGGAAGATCGACAAGAAGCCGCCGCCGAGGAACTTTCCCGCCGGGGAGTGACCTTCTCGATCGACTCGAAGAACGAGCAACGAGTCTTCCCCTTCGATATTTTGCCGCGCATTCTCTCGGCCTCGGAGTGGGATCAGATCGAAAAGGGGCTCATCCAGCGGGTGACCGCGCTCAATTGTTTCCTCCGCGATATCTACAACAAGGCCCGCGTCTTGCACGAAGGGGTCGTTCCTCCCGAGCTCGTCTTGGGCTCTTCGCAGTTCCGCAGAGAGATGGTAGGAGCTCCCGTAGCCCAGGGAATCCATGTAGCGATTGCGGGATGCGATCTCTTGCGGCTGCGAAGCGGCTTCGTCGTTTTGGAAGACAACTTGCGAGTTCCGAGCGGGGCTTCCTACATGCTGGCCAACCGCCGGGTTTTGGGTCGAATCTTCCCTTCCCTCTTTCGAGCCGCCCCAGTGGCTTCCATCGAGGCCTATTCCACCCTCTTGCGCGACGCGCTTTACGCCCTTCGCCCGGAGGCGGCGCGGGATGATCTCGCCATCCTGTTGACGCCGGGCAGCCATAATCCCGCCTACTTCGAGCACTCCTTTCTTGCTCAAGAGATGGGGGTCCCTTTGGCGGAAGGCCGAGACCTGGCGGTAGTCGACGGGAAAGTGCAACTCCGGACCTCTTCCGGCTGGAAGGGCGTCGGAACCATCTACCGGCGAGTCAACGACGATTTCCTCGATCCGGTCACATTCCGCCCGGAATCGTTCCTAGGCGTACCCGGACTCATGGCGGCTTGCCGTTCGGGCCGCCTCACCGTGGTCAACGCGATCGGAACGGGGGTGGCGGACGACAAGGCGATCTACCCCTTCGTGCCTTCGTTGATCCGCTATTACCTCGGAGAGGAACCCATTCTCTCGAGCGTAGAGACTTTTCTCTGCGAACGGCCCGCCGAGCGAGATCACGTTCTCGCCAACTTACGGAACCTCGTCGTCAAGGAGGTCAGCCAAGCGGGGGGGTATGGCATGCTCTTTGGGCCGACGAGCAGCGCTCCGGAAAGGGCCGCCTTTCGGGAAAAGATTCTCGCCCAGCCTCGCAACTACATCGCGCAGCCCGTACTGTCGTTTTCCGAAGTCCCTTGCTGGATCGATGGGCGTCTCCAGCCCCGGAGGATCGATCTTCGTCCCTTCGTCCTCCTCGGTCCCGCCCCTGCGGTCATACCCGGGGGGCTGACCCGAGTCGCGCTGCGCGAGGGATCCTTCATCGTCAACTCCTGCCAAGGAGGCGGCAGCAAGGATACCTGGGTATTACGAGCCGACGCGCGGGAGGAAACGCTCCGGGCCAGCGTGGAGCCATGATCTTTCGAAAGGCGGACTCCTTCTATTGGTTTTCCCGCTACTTGACGCGCGCTCTCGACACGATTCGCCTCGCCGATGCCTATTGGCCCCTCTGCTGGGAATACGGCCAAGGGAGAGGAGAAGCCCGCCTCGAGCGGCTGCGTCGCGCCCTGCGAACCCCCTTCTCCTCTCCGACATTGGGGCCGAGGGGCGAACTCTTCTGGTTACTGGAAGCCGGCGAAAATTCCCTTTCCGCCAGGAGCTCGATCGAATCCGCTCGGCTCAACGCCCGCAATGTGCGGGAAGAGCTTCCGGAAGAGCTTTGGGAGCTGCTGAACGAATTGCCGACCGGGCTAGCCCCATCGCCGGGCTCCGCCGCAACGCCGTTTCCTCCTGCTTTTTCCCGTCAAGGGGTGCAGTGCATCACCGCGATCTACGAAATCGCCCGTTCTTCCATGGAACGGGGGATAGCCGCCGATTGGCTCGCCCTGGGCCGGAGCGTCGAGGAAATGGGGAATCTCACGGCGGCCTTGTGCGCACTCGCTTCCGAGGAAGGCTGCGCCACTCCTCCTTCCTTGGAGGAAAAAGCCGCGCTGCTTCGCGCTTTTTCTTCCCTTCAGGCGTACCGGACGATCCGAGGCCCCTACTATGGCGGGGACATCGTCTACCGCTCTCTTTTGGGAGAGAGCCGGCTGCCGAGGAGCTTCGTGAACCTGTTGGAAGCCGTCTCCGACCTCCTCGAGCGCCTCGGAGCCGGCAGCGCCTATCACCTTGTTCCCGCCTCCGAAGCGGCTCTTACGATCGCGACGACCCTCGAATCGTGCAAAAACACCGGGGCGGGAGGCCTCGGCGAGCGATTGGTCGAGCTTGCAGTCGGCTGCAATCACCTCCACCAGGAAATCGAACGTTCCTTTCACTGACTCTCCGACGGAGGGCCCCCGGAGAAGGGAAAGCGGCAACCGCCCTCTGCGCGCAAGAGGATCTTGCGCGGTAAACGTTTTGCGGCGCACGCGTTCCGCATTATAAGAAGAAGAGAACGACCGCATGTTTCCCCCGGCCCGAATTCGTAATTTTTGTATCATCGCTCACGTGGATCACGGAAAGACGACGCTCTCCGATCGCCTGCTCCAGGCTACGAAGACGATTCCCGAGCGGCAGATGCAGGATCAACTTCTCGACTCCATGGACCTGGAGCGGGAGCGGGGAATCACGATCAAGGCTCACCCCGTGACGATGCGGTATGAGGCGGAGGATGGCGAAAGCTACCAACTCAACCTCATCGATACACCGGGCCATGTCGATTTCTCCTACGAGGTCTCCCGGAGCCTTTCGGCCTGCGAAGGAGCTCTGCTCGTGATCGATGCCGCCCAAGGGGTCCAAGCGCAAACCGTTGCCAACGTCCATCTGGCGACGAGGCAAAATCTTCATTTGATTCCGGTCATCAACAAGATCGACCTCCCTACCGCCAATCCAGCGGCGGTAAAGCGGCAGCTGGAGGAGGTCCTTGCGATTCCGGGGGAGGAAGCGGTGCTGGCGAGCGCAAAGGAAGGGATCGGAATCGCCGAGATCCTGGAGGCCGTAGTCCGTCGGATCCCCCCTCCGCAGCCGTTTCCCGACGGGATCATACGGGCGCTTGTCTTCGACTCGGTCTTCGATCCCTATCGGGGGGTTGTCCTCTACGTCCGGGTTCGTTCCGGAGAGCTCGCGCGAGGCCAAAAGATCCTCCTGATGGCGACCCAGAGCGTCTACGAAATCAAGGAAGTGGGCGTTTTCAATCCCAAGATGGCGCCTCAAGAGCGCCTGGAGGCGGGGGCGACCGGCTATGTGATCGCCAACATGAAGAGCCCGCTCGAGGTCAAGATCGGAGACACCCTCACCTCGGCCCACCACCCGGCATCGGAACCGCTTGCCCGATTCCAGGAAGCTCGGCCGATGGTTTTCAGCGGCATCTATCCGCTCAACCCGGCCGACTTCGAAAAGCTCAAGACCGCCCTGTCGAAGCTCCAGATCAACGACCCGGCCATCGTCTTCACCCAAGAGAGCTCCGCGGCGCTCGGCTCCGGCTTGCGATGCGGATTCCTCGGCTTGCTCCATATGGAAATCGTCCAGGAGCGGCTGCGCCGGGAGCACGAGGTCGAGATTCTTGCCACCTACCCGAGCGTCGTCTACCAAGTGCATCTAACCAATGGCAAACTTCTCGAGGTCGACAACCCACTGCGAATGCCGGATCCTTCGATGATCGAAAGCATCGCGGAACCGACGGTGCGGGCCTTTCTTCTGATTCCGACGGAACGAATCGGAGAGATCCTTCAGCTCGTCTTGGAAAAGCGTGGAATCTGCGAATCGACCGAATCGGCGGGCGAAAACCGCGTGATGCTGCGATGCCGGATCCCCTTGAGCGAAATCCTGGTGGATTTCAACGATCGGTTGAAATCGCTCACGCGAGGCTACGGATCGATGGATTACGAACCCGCTCCCTACCAGACCGAAGATCTGATCAAGCTCGATATTCTCGTCAATGGAGAACCCGTCGAAGCCTTTTCGTGCATCGTGGCGCGCAGTCGAGCCGAATCTCGGGGGAGAGCGATTCTCTCCAAACTGCGGGAACTAATCCCACGGCATCTGTTCAAAATCGCGCTCCAAGCGGCGGTCGGAAGCAAGATCTTGGCACGGGAGGACATCGGCTCCGTGGGGAAGAACGTCACGGCCAAATGCTACGGAGGAGACATCACGAGGAAACGCAAACTTCTGGAAAAGCAAAAGGAAGGCAAGAAACGGATGAAGACCTTTGGCCGCGTCGATATTCCGCAGGAAGCCTTTCTGCAGATTCTGAAAACGGAGGCCGGGACGTGAGATCCGCACCCTCATCGCTATCGAACCGGCGAGAGAGTCGCCGTCACCGCAGAGAGTTGGAGCATTTGCGAAAGGCGATCCGGCGGCTCCGCATCCGTCAGAAAGATCTGCTTTCTCCAGAGTCCCAACAGGAGGCGGAAGCCTTCGAAAAGAATGTAGCTTCCTATCTTGCGGCACCGGAATCGACGGGGACGACGGCCCCGCTCCTCCTCGACCAAGGGGAAAAGCTGGCGGCGCGGCTCTTTCCGCCGAAACGATGGGCGGGACTGCGGGAAAACGTGGAGATTTTCCTTGTCGCGATTGCGGCGGCCCTCGCGATCCGCGCCTATTTTCTCCAGCCGTTCAAGATTCCCACCGATTCGATGAAGCCGACCTTGTATGGGATCCAAACGGTCGCCCGGGTGGAACCGCCTCCTGCGGCACCGATCCGGCTTTTCCACCTTCTCCTCTTCGGCAGGCAATATCACTATCTCCGGCTCGCCCACGATGCTTCCCTCACCGATCTGGTCCCCGGAAAATTTCTCGTCGAATACACCGACCTCTTGTTCGACGACGGAGAGAAGCAGCGAGTCTGGGTTCCGGCGCCCGCCTTGGTCTACAAGGTGGGACTCCGGCCCGGGTTATTTTTCCGGGCGGGAGAGCCTGTTTTCAACTTCATGACCGTGGCCGGGGACCAAGTTCTGGTCAACAAGGCGGTCTACAACTTTCACCCCCCGCGAAGAGGCGAGGTCTTCGTCTTCCGGACGGCCGGCATCGAGGGGATCGAATCGACCTTGCGGGATCACGGGATGGAGGGATCGCTCTTTTATATCAAGCGGTGCGTCGGAGTTCCCGGCGACAGGCTTCGGATCGACCCCCCCTTTTTGCGTATCAATGGAAGCACCACCCCTCCAAATGCCGCCATGGCCCGCGTCGAAGCCGCGCGCAACGGCTATCACGGGTACGTCATCCTCCCTGGCCAACAATACCTGCTCTCTCCGGAAGAAGAAGTAGTCGTGCCGAAGGATGGCTATTGGGCCATGGGCGACAACAGCCCCGACAGCCAAGACAGCCGCTTTTGGGGTCCCGTTCCGCGAAACGACCTGGTGGGGACCGGACTATTCGTCTATTGGCCGTTTAGCCCCCGTTGGGGTTGGATTCATTGATCGGCCGCTTGGCGCTCGGTCCGCACAAGAAGGATCGGCACTTCCGCCAGCCGCCGAACCGGGATGGAAGTGCTCCTGCCGAAGAGCGCTCCCAAGATCGTATGCGCGTGACTCCCCATCACGATCAGATCGGCTTCTTGCTCCTTCGCGCTCCGTACGATCTGGCCGACCGGATCTCCGAGGGCGAGCTCCACCTTTACGGATAGGCCTTTGCCGCGCAAGTCCTGGGCCATCTCTTCGAGATAGTGTCGCGCCCGATGCATCGCTTCGTCCTGACGAAGAGCGATCCGTTCGCCGGATTCCAGAGTCCACTCTTCGATGCCTGCCAAGGGGAAGGCCGGAAGGGGTGAGACATGAAGAAGCACCAGTCGCGCTCCCGCAAGCCGGGCGAGCTCAGAGGCATGGCGTAACACAACCTGATCGAGAGGACTCTGCTCCAGCGGAACCAAGAGGCAACGGTACATGAAAGGAACCGGACGGCGTCGTACGCATTTAAAGTCTACGCTCTCCCCCGGTGGAAAAAAAGCCGCTTTCGCTACGATTCGGACCTGCTTGCGCGCCCTCCCGTCTCTCATCGGCGGGGAGAGGTCGCGTTCCTTAGAGAACGCCCACGATCCGACCATCCTCGTCGATGTCGATCCGAAGGGAAGCGGGCTCCTCAGGCAACCCCGGCATGGTGAGAATTTCCCCGCAGAGGGCGAGTACGTAGCCGGCGCCGGCGGCCAGACGAACCTCGCGCACGGGCAGAGAATGACCCTCCGGGGCTCCGCGGCGGCGGGGATCGGCGGAAAACGAATACTGAGTTTTCGCAAAGCAGATGGGAAGCTTTCCGAAACCTTCCTCCTCCATGCGAGCGAGCGCTCGCCGAACGGACGGCTTGGTCGTCACCTCTCCGGCAGCGTAGACCTTTTCCGCCACGGAAACGATTTTTTCCCAAAGAGGGATATCGTCGTCGTAGAGAAACCGGAAACGAGAAGGTGTTCTCTCCGCCACATCCAAAAGCTTTCGGGCGAGCTCCTCGGCTCCCGCCCCTCCTTCCGCCCAATGACGACACTCGGCCGAAGCAACCCCGATCCTCCTCGCTGCTTCCTCCGCGCACCGCAATTCGGCATCCGTATCCGAGGAAAAACGATTCCAAGCGACGACTACGGGCAGTCCCAAGAGATCCCGCATGATCCGCACATGCCTCTCCAAGTTGACGAACCCCGCCTCCAAGGCTCCCGAATCCTCCCGGTCGAGAGCGTCCAACGGCAACCCGCCGTGATACTTGAGAGCGCGGATCGTTGCGACGATCACCGCAGCCGCCGGCCGCAGGCCCGATTGACGACAAAAAATATCCACGAACTTCTCCCCTCCAAGATCGCTTCCAAAGCCCGCTTCGGTGACCACCCAATCCGCGAGGCTCACGGCCGCTTCCACGGAGGTAATGGAGCTGCACCCGTGGGCGATGTTCCCGAAGGGCCCCCCGTGAATGAAGGCCGGAACCTGCTCCAGCGTCTGGGCGAGGTTGGGGAGGAAGGCGTGCCGAAGGATGGCGGCCATGGCTCCTGCCGCCCCCAGATCCGCTGCCGTCGCGGATCGGCCTCCCAGGCAGGCTCCAACGCGAATCCGACCGAGACGGCTCCTCAGATCGTTGTAGTCCCGAGCCAGGCAGAGGATCGCCATCACCTCCGACGCCGCTACGATTTCGAATCCTTCCTTCCGCACCCACCCCTTCCGGCCGTCAAGACCCACGACGATTTGACGCAGAGCCCGGTCGTTGATGTCGACGACCCGCTTCCATTGCAGTCGGCTCGGATCGAGGCGAAGCTCGTTGCCTTGATAGAAGTGGTTGTCTAGAAGGGCCGAAAGCAAGTTGTGCGCAAGACCGGCCGCAGCGAAGTCCCCCGAAAACTCGAGGTTGATCTCTTCCCGCGGAACTACCTGCGCCCTTCCCGCCCCCGTAGCCGCTCCCTTCCGGCCGAAAATGGGTCCGATCGACGGCTCCCGCAGGCAGACCGCGCTCTTTTGACCGAGCCGCTGCAAGGCGTCGGCCAGTCCGATCGCCGTCGTCGTCTTCCCCTCCCCAGCCGGAGTAGGGGTAATCGCCGTGACCAGAATCAATCGACCTTGCGGGCGGTGGCGCAAGCTTTTCAAAAAGGACCAGCGGAGCTTGGCACACCCCCGTCCGTAGGGGAGGAGAGCGTCCTTGGGAATTCCGAGCCGAGCCCCGATCTGCTCGATAGGAGCCAGATGAGCATGCTGCGCAATGGCCAAGTCTGTAAACGGATGGCTCACACTTCCTCCGGATTGGATTCTCGGCGGTTTTCCCGCATATGGATTTCCTCTTGGCTTCCCCGCGCTCTCCCGTCTACCATAAATGTCTCTAAACACGCGACAAGCATCCCATCCGTCCGGGTGAAATTCTTCACTTCCCTCTCCGACCAGGCGCGCCAAGAGTTCATCGCTGAACGCAGGCGCAAGTCCGCGCTTTGGAAAGTCATCCACGCCTTTGGCTCCCTGCCGCTGGCCGTCGGCCTTCTCCTCACCCTCGCCGCCGCCTGCGCGGGCGCAACGTGGATCGAGTCACGCTTCGATTCGGCGGTCGCCCAATACTACGTCTATCGATCCCCCTGGTTTCTTGGTTGGCTCATCCTTCTCTGCCTCAATCTCTTCGCCGTGACGCTCACCCGGATTCCCTGGAAGCCACGCCATCTCGGCTTCGTGATCACCCACTATGGGATTATCTTGCTCCTGACGGGAGCGATGATTGGCCGGCTGGGAGGCTTCGAGGGTCTCGTCCACCTCCGAATCGGAGATCCGCCAGAAGAACGGGTCACTCTCAATCAGACCGCCGTCTTTCTCGAAGATCCGTTTCGCCGGGAGATTTACCGGGTCTCCTTCCCCGCAGAGCTCTGGCGCCCGCGGGAGAGCCGGCCACGCAAGCTCTCCGTTCCGGGAACGGATCTTCGTTTGGTGGTCGACGATTTCTCCTCGGACTTGATTCTGGCCGAGGAAGTCGCGCCCTCCTCCGATCCTTCTGCGGGCGCCGGCGCGACTCTGGTCCTCCAGAGCCGAATGGTCGGGCAGAAAACTCTTCTGGCTCTTTTGGAAAATGAGCCCTCCCACCAGACCCAGGATTTCTTCGGCCTGGCAAAGATCCACTGGCTTTCGGAGCCACCCTCGCCCTCTTCGGGGCGTCTGCTGCACGAGGCGCAAGTCGTCTTCGCGCGCGCTCCCGAGCAGCCCGTCATCCATTCGGTCGAGGGGATTCCTTCCCGCTACCGCTTTTTCCTCGTTCCGGACGAGGAGAGCCGGCAAATGCTTTTGGTGGCGATCTCCCCATCGGGACAAAAGAACGCCTGGGAGGTTACCGCCCATCTCGACAAGACCATTGATCTGCCCGGCGGCGCGAAAGCGGAGCTCCGCGGATATTGGCCCAACTTCGCGATGCGGGAGGGAAAGCCTACCTCCCTCTCGGAGAGTCCCGACAATCCCGCGGTTTTGGTGCAGCTTCGCTGGGCGGAAGGCACAGCTTCCTCTTCCGGTCTCTTCCTGTGGCGACGCCCGGACGACGGCCGCATCGGCTATCGGGCATTCGACCGGCGGGGCCGGATCTCCGCGGAGGGCAGCGCAACTCCCGGAGAGATCTTCTCTCTGGGGTGGGCCGACTGGGAGGCTTCGCTCCTGCGGTATGAGCCCCATGCCTCCATCCAATCCGCCATTCGCAAGCGCGAAGCCAGCGTACCTTTTACGATGGCCATCGGCTCCGGCATCCGAGGCTGGGTCGAGGATCCCAAGAATCAGGTAAAATCCCCGCCGCTCTGGATTCTCTCCGGTCTAAGTCAAACATTTACGGTGGAAGGGATTCCGGTGCACGTCGCCTATGGGCTCGAAAGCCGATCGCTCCCCTTCCAAATTTCCTTGGAAAAGTTCGCCGTTCCTCGGGAGGAAGGGAGCGACGCCCCGGTCGACTTTCAAGCCACCGTCCGATTCCGCGATCCAAAAACGGGCTCGGAGCGAGTCGAGGTCGCACACATGAACGTGCCGGCCACCTTTCCTGGAGGTTTTTGGCGTTCGGCGCTGGGACGCAACTACAAATTTTCTCAGGCTTCCTGGAATCCCCGCGACCTCCACGAGACCACCCTCCAGGTTCTTTACGACCCGGGCTGGCCGTGCAAGTGGATCGGCTCGATCTTGATTTGCGGCGGTATTCTCCTCATGTTCCTCCACCGGGGAGCGAAACAAAATCGGATTCCGACGGCCACGGTCCTTCCGCCCGAAGAGGTCTCCTCGGGCCGGAGCGCGGGAGCGGCGCCCGTTCCGTAACGGAACGGCGGATCCATCGAGGGGAGATCTCTTTCGCTAACAAGGGAGCGATTCGTGGAAAAGGAAATACAAGATCGGGAGAGCGAGCTGCAAGCCGCGCTGGCGGCGACGAAGACGGAATCCGCTCTTGAGGAGATCCGCATCCGCTATTTCGGTCGCAAGGGGATCATCCCCGCCCTGCTCGCCTCCGTCTCCACCCTGCCGCCGGAACGCCGGCGCGAGGTCGGACGGGCCATCAACGCCTTCAAGGATCGGGCCGAAGCGGCTATCCGGGAGAAGCGTGCGGCCCTCACCCCCGCTTCAGTCCAATCCGCTTCGCTCGATACCACCTTGCCGGGTCGCCCGGTGGCCGAGGGTTCTCTCCATCCGATTTCCCGCATGTCCCGACAGATCGTGGAGATCTTTCGCAGGCTGGGCTTCGCCCTCGCCGACGGACCGGAGGTGGAGACGGAATTCTACAATTTCGATGCTCTCAACACTCCTCCCGATCATCCCGCTAGGAACGAACAGGATACCTTTTTTCTGAGAGATTCCTCCCTTCTCCTCGCCGATCCTTCCCCCAAAGGCGGCCGCCTCCTGCTTCGAAGCCAGACGAGCCCCGTCCAAATCCGAGTCATGGAAAGGCAACGACCTCCCATTCGCATCGTGGCTCCTGGGCGCTGCTACCGGCGTGATGAAATCGACGCCACCCACTCGATCGCCTTCTTCCAGGTGGAAGGACTCGTCGTCGATGAGGACGTGAGCCTGCGCGACCTCAAGGGGACGCTCGAGCTCGTCTTCCGGGAGCTGCTCGGTCACGATACCCGCTTTCGCTTCCGCCCTCACTACTTTCCCTTTACCGAGCCAAGCTTCGAGATCGACGGCTTCCGGCCCGGCCGCTCGCAGGCGGGAAAGGATTGGCTCGAACTTTGCGGCTGCGGGATGGTCCACCCCAAGGTCCTCACGGGTGTCGGCATCGACCCGGACCGCTATTCAGGATTCGCCTTCGGGTTCGGCATCGAACGCCTCTTGATGATCGTCGGAGAGGTTCCGGACCTCCGGTTCTTCACGGAAAACGACGTCCGCTTCCTGCGCAACCTGAGCTCTCCGATTTGACCCCCATGGATTACCGCGATACGGTCCTTCTGCCGCGCACCTCGTTTCCGATGCGCGCCGAGCTGCCGAAACGGGAGCCGCTCCTTCTGGAGCGGTGGCGCCGGGAAAATCTTTACGAGCAGATCCTCCGGGCACGCAGCGCCGGTCCGCGATTCATTCTCCACGACGGTCCCCCCTTCGCCAACGGAGACGCCCATCTCGGCCATGCTCTCAACAAGACGCTCAAGGATCTGGTTCTCAAGTCGAGGAACATGATGGGGTTTTTCGCCCCCTACATCCCGGGCTGGGACTGCCACGGTCTCCCCATCGAAACCAAGGTCGTGAAGGAGTCTTTTGTTCGGGTTCCTGGCTCGCTCATTCCTATCAAGGAGTTGCCCTCCGGCGAGTTCCTTGAGGCCAAGGTGGAGCTCCCAGGTGGTGCTCCCATTCCGAAAGGCGAGGTTCACGCTGGCGAGGAGGGAATCAAGGCGGATGACAAGGGTTTCCAATACGAGCGGCACGGTCCGCTGTACATCCGCCGGAAGTGCGCGGAGTATGCGCAGCGCTATGTCGAGATCCAGCGCGAGCAGTTCGAACGGCTCGGCATCTTCGGGGACTGGGAACATCCGTATCGAACCATGGATCCCGCCTACGAAGCCGAGGTCCTCCTCCTCTTTGCCGATCTCGTCGAAAAGGGCTTGGTCTTCGAAGGACTCCGCCCCGTCTTCTGGAGCATCGGTTGCCGGACGGCTCTGGCGGAGGCCGAGGTGGAGTATCAGCCCCAAATCGACCCGGCGATCGACGTCGAGTTTCCTCTTTTGCCGGAAAGCTGCCGGGAAGTCGGCATCTCCGAAGACGCGAGGCTTCTTATCTGGACGACGACTCCGTGGACATTGCCAGCCAATCTTGCCGTCGCCCTCAACCCAGAGCTCCCCTACGGACTCTACTCGGCCCGCGGCCGCCATCTTCTCGTTGCGGAAGCGCGGGCGCACGCCATACCCGGTCTCGAGAACGCTCCCTGCGTACGCCATTTCCCCCGAGGCGAAGAGCTCCTCGGGCTTCGCTATCGCCACCCGCTCTTGCCCCGCACGGGTCTGGTCTACGGCGCGAGCTTCGTGACGGGGGAGAGCGGTACCGGTTTCGTCCACATCGCCCCCGGACACGGAATGGAAGACTACCTGCTCGGCCAGGAACACGGGCTGCCTCCCCTCTCCCCCGTCGATGACGAAGGGCGATTCACCGAAGAATGCGGGCTTCCCGAGCTCGTCGGCCTCTCCGTCCGGGAGGAGGGCAATCCCAAAATCATCGAATTGCTCGAATCCGCGGGCTTTCTCTGGGCGAAGCGGGATTACGAGCACGACTACCCCCATTGCTGGCGCTCGAAGACCCCCATCATCTTCCGGTCGGTCCGCCAATGGTTCATCGACGTGAAAGCCTTTCAACAAGAGGCGCTTCGGGCGATCGAGGAAGTGGAGTGGCTTCCCGCCCGGGCACGCAACCGGATCCGCGGCGCGGTCGAGAGCCGGCGGGACTGGTGCGTCTCCCGACAGCGCTACTGGGGTATCCCGCTTCCTGTGTTTTACCGGCCGGACGGGAGTGCCGTTCTCGAACCGGAGGCCATTCGCAAGCTCGCTCGGGAGGTGGCGAAAGAGGGGACGGATCTCTGGTATGCGACCGACGAGGAAGCTCTGGCCCGGAAACTCGGCCTGCCGGCGGGACTGCGTAAAGGAGCCGACACGCTCGACGTTTGGATCGATTCGGGTTCGAGCCATGCGGCCGTGCTCCGCCCCCGCGGGGAATTCCCCGCCGACCTTTACCTGGAAGGGAGCGACCAGCATCGCGGCTGGTTCCAATCCTCTCTCCTGCTCTCGGTCGCCCGAAGCGGACAGGCTCCCTACCGGACCGTCTTGACCAATGGCTTCGTGATGGATCTCGACGGCCGCAAGCTCTCCAAGATGGCGGGAGCCCGCGGCCTCCCCGAATTCATCAGCCAATTCGGGGCGGACATCGTCCGGCTTTGGGTTGCGAGCGAGGATTATCGGGACGACGTCCCCTTTTCCCAAGAGATCCTCTCCCGCATCTCCGATACCTATCGCCTCCTGCGGAACAGCTTTCGCATCCTCCTGGCCAACCTCCATGATTTCGACCCATCCCGGAATCGGGTTTCCGAAGAGGATTTCCCGGAACTCGAGCGATATATGGCCGACCGGTTGCGGATCCTCGTTCGGACCGTTGTCGAGGCCTACCGACGCTACGAGTTCCCGGCTGCTTGCCACGCGCTCACCCGCTTCTGCTCGACCGAGCTTTCCGCCTTCTACATCGACGTTCTCAAGGACCGGCTCTACTGCGATGCCGCCGACGGCACGGCCCGGCGCGCCTCTCAGACTCTGCTCCACCGGATGGCGGAAAGTCTCTTCCGCCTTGCGGCTCCCATCCTTCCATTTACGGCCGAGGAGGCGTGGGAGGCTTTGGGAAAGAAAGCCTCCGTCCACCTCGAGCTCTTCCCGGAAGAAGCGGCCCCGAAGAGCGATCCCCCGTTCGCCGAACGCTGGACCCGGATCCTGGAGCTCCGCGCTCTCTCCAACGAGGCTTTGGAGGTCAGCCGCCGGGCCAAGGAGATCGGCAAGGCCTTGGAAGCCGAGGTGGAGGTGCAGACGCCCCATTTTGACAGTGCGGACGAGGAGCTGCTCGCCGAAGTTTTTCTGGTTTCTCGAGTGCGCGTGCGCCGGGGAGAATCCCCAGCGGTGAGGGTCCGACCGGCATCCGGCCGACAATGCGCCCGCTGCTGGAAATATTCCGAAGAGGTCGGAAAGACCGACCCAGCGCATCCAGCCCTCTGCCCGCGCTGCACCGGCGTCGTTCAAGCAAATCGGAGCCGATCCTAAACGGCGGCGGCGAGGTGGAAAAACCAAGTCCGAGGAAGGGGCGAGCCCTTTCGCCGGCCACCGGAGAAGGTTTCGGAGAATTGCTCGCTATTCCCAGGGTCGCGCAAAGACCTCATCCGAAACCAGAAATTCATTCGCGGGATCCGGAGCATGGGAGTCGTCAAAACGAGGAACGCTTCCGCCGACCGTCTCGTCTTCCGGCTGCGTCATGCTGATCCTCACCGGAGTCCCAACCTCGACAAGGCGAAAGAACTGCTCGGCGGCGGAACCATGGAGTCGCAAGCACCCATGCGTATGGGGCTCCGCCCAGACGTATCCTTCGTGGAATCCGTATCCCGGCAAGAACTCGACCCAGTAGGGCATGGGATATCCCACATAGTGCCAGCCCGATCCGGGAGGACTCCCGCTTCTGCTCTCCGTTGGGATCACGCGCCTCCCGTTCACCCAAAATCCATAGGAGCCCGATCGCTTTCTCTGGAGCTTTTGCTCCACTCGAAAGGATCCGGTCGGCGTCGCATGTCCGGGTTTCCCCACGTTGGTAGCCGCAGCCCAGATGACTTGAGCGCCGTCGAGGACGTAGACCGTTTGGCTTCGCAACGAAACCTTCACAATTCGATCCGGCGGAATGGGGCCACCGGGCACGCTCCCCCAGGAAACTCGCCCGCTGCTCACCCCACTCGATGGCTTCCCGCCGCCAGCGCATCCCGGGAGGGCAACCAAAGCTCCAACGAGGAAAAGAGCGGCTACGATCCACCTCCGCCGTCGTTCCGGCGGAAGATGCGCCATCCCATTGGAGTAGGAGGACATTGCGGCTCAGCTTTTGCAAAAGCCGGTCGCTTGAGTCAAGACTCTATCCCCGAATTCGCCGGGAAAGCCGTGGGATGGAGCGGTGCTTCTTGCTCAGGAGGTCCGGAAGCAAGAGGCGGGGGTGGGAATTGAACCCACGCATAGGGCTTTTGCAGAGCCCGGCCTTACCACTTGGCTACCCCGCCGACAAAGCCAGAATTCAGCCTCCGCGGAAGGAGCCGACCTTACGCACTCTATCGATGATCGGCAAACAAGAATTCATAATCGCCGAGGTAGTCGGCGAAGACATCATTACCGTACATGACCCGAGCTGTCTGGAGCAAATCCGTTTCCTGCCGCTTGCCCCGGACGTGGAAAATGGCGGCCTCCCCGAAATAATAGGCGGGATTGGTTTCGTCGAAAGGGCTCAACTGCGCCAGCAGCCGTTCCGCCGCGCCGAGATCCCCGAGCATGACTTGACAGTAGAGCATCTTGAGAAGGATGTCCTTGTCGCCCGGCTCGCGCAGCAGCGCTTCGTTGTAGAGGCGGAACGCGTCGGCAAACCTCCGCTGGGCGAATGCCAAATCTCCGGAAGCACGGAGCGCCGGTCCGAACTGGGGCCTACGCCGAAGCGCCTCTCGAAGATCGGCCTGAGCTAACTCATACTCCTTTTTCTTGAGCAGAATCCTCGCGGTAAGCACCAACCCTCGAGGTTCGTCGGGGTCGATGCGACGTGCCTTGTCGATCGCCTCCTGAGCTGCTCGCCAATCCTTCCGATGAAAGGCGACGAGGGCGTCCTGATACGCTTGAGCGAAGAGCACCTCCTTTTCATCCGAGGCGGCATGGAGGGGAGGACCGCCGAGAAGCACCCATCCGACCGCGAGGCAGATGGCGGAAAAGAAGCGAGAAAGAGCCCAAGATCCTCTCATCGACCGCCAACCCAATAGAGCCGCTGGTCCGCAGCCTCAATCCGGGCCGCCGGAAGCGCCTTGTCCGAAGATAAGACCCGCTGGACGATCTCTTTCTTGGCTCGGCCGGCGACGAGAAACCAAACGGAACGGGCCGCATTGAGGCAGGGATAGGTGAGGGTCAACCGAAGCGGTCCGCCGCCCGGTGCGGGATTGGGAACTGCGTAAGCCGCCCGTTCGTCCAAAGCCGGACTGCCCGGAAAGAGAGAGGCTGTGTGGCCATCTTCTCCGATTCCCAAGAGGATCAGGTCGAAGACAGGGGGCGAGCCGAGCTCCTCCCGTAACGCCTTATCGTAGAGGTTCGCCGCGTCCTCCGGATCCTCCGCCCGATGCCAACTCCTCAAGCGAAGACGGCCGCCCAAACCGATTCCCAAGCTGCCCCGGATCATCGCTTCATTACTTCTCGGATCGGTGAGAGGAACCCAGCGCTCGTCGCCGATCCACCAGTCTATCCGCTCCCAAGGGAACTCTTGTGTCGCCCAGTGGCGATAGAGGGGTGTCGGGGTAGAGCCGCCCGAAAGGGCGACGTGGAAGGGACGATCCGTCGATCGGCTTCCAGCGAGCAGAGTCCGAAAATCGTCCGTGAGACGGTCTATCCATGCCTTCTCTTCGGAAAACTCAATCGAAACTACGGCCATCCTTACTCCAAAAGTTGTTCTTCCTCCTCGCAAGGAGGATCTCCCCATCGCCTGCCTTCCCGGCGCAAAAGCTCCTCCGCTTCCACCGGCCCCATGGAACCGGGGGCGTAGAGGGGAAGTCGATCCAGCTCCTCTTCTTTCCATGCCTCCTGCACCGCGTCAACGATCCGCCAAGCCTGCTCCACCTCATCGGAGCGGGTAAAGAGAGTCGACTCCCCGATCAAGGCGTCCAAGAGCAGGCGTTCGTATGCCTCCGGGAAGTAGTGGTCCTGACGCCGGTAGTAAAAGTTCATCCGCGCCTCTTGGATCAGCGGCTGGGCCGGCACTTTCGTATTGAACAGCAAATGGATGCCTTCGATCGGCTGGATTCGGATTTTCAGCCAATTCCGAGCGATGTGTTTCAAGCTGTGCGCGAAAAGCACGCAAGGAGGACGGTGGAAGACGATGCAGATCTCGGTATACTGCTGGCTGAGCGCTTTTCCAGTGCGGAGATAAAAGGGAACGCCGGACCAGCGCCAGTTGTCGATCTCCAGCCGCAAGCAGACGTAGGTCTCCGTCAGGGAACGACGGGAAACACGATCCTCCTCCCGATAGGGACGCACCGTCCTCCCCCCCAGGATTCCGGGCCCGTACTGGGCCCGCACGCTGTTTCGCAACACCTCTTCCGAAGTCGGAGTCGGAACCGAACGGAGGACTTTCACTTTCTCATCGCGGATCGATTCCGCCTCCAAGGAAGCGGGGGGTTCCATGGCGATCAGGGTGAAGAGCTGCATCAAATGGTTCTGCAACATGTCTCGAGAAGCGCCGGCCATGTCGTAATAGCCGCCGCGGGATCCGATAGTCTGGGTTTCCGCCACGGTGATCTGTACATGATCGATGTACCGCCTATCCCAGAGCGGCTCGAAAATCGAATTGCCGAAGCGGAAGTAGAGGAGGTTTTGAACGTTTTCTTTTCCCAAGTAGTGATCGATGCGGAAGATGCAGCGTTCCGGGAAGACCTTGTGCAAGGTCTCGTTGAGACTCCGCGCCGAGGGAAGATCGGTTCCGAATGGCTTTTCGACGATCAGCCGGCGGCAACCAGTGACTCCTTCCCGAGCATGCAGTCCGGCTTTGCCCAGGTTTTCCGCCACCACAGGGAAAAAGTTGGGAGCGGTGGCCAAATAAAAGAGATGGTTCTCACGGAAGGCGCTCGCCTCGGGCAGGGTCCGAAGGCGCTCCGCCAGCGCCACATAATCCTCCGGGTTCGACAGGTCTCCCTTGTGGTAGTAGAGATGGGACTCGAGCGCCGTCCAGACCGACTGATCGATGGGCTGGGTGTGGGAGAAGTCTTCCAGGGATTGCCGAAGTCCCTCTCGAAATTGCTGCTCGGACTGCTCTCGCCGTGCGAAGCCGATGATGGCCATCCCGTCCGGCAGATGACCGTTCTTCTGCAAGTGATAGAAGGCGGGGATGATCTTTCGATGAGTAAGATCTCCGGACGCGCCGAAAATGACGACCGCGGTGGGAGGGACCTTGATCCCTACCGTCTGCCCAACCGGCGTTGGCTGGCGAACTGTCATTGTCTCCCGGGCAAATTACAGCCTTCCTCTCGCCTCTGTCGAGCGGGCGGCTCGTATGCCGTCTTCTGCTTG
>NZ_CABFUZ020000258.1 GCF_902143385.2 Methylacidimicrobium cyclopophantes | reverse complement strand
TTTTTTTTTCAAGCAGAAGACGGCATACGAGCTCTTCCGATCTCCTTGTAGCGGGAGACCCGGAGCGAATGATGGAGTCCCGCTCCGGTGTGCAGGGAGAACGCCAAGGCATGGAGCGGGCAGAGCACTTTTTCGTTGTCGACGAGGCCGTCGGAGAGCAGCCCGCCTTGATGGGGGCAATGGGCGTCGAGGGCCCGGAGGGCCCCATCCCGAAGCCGAAAGACTGCGATGGCGGAGGAGCCGATCCGGAAGCAGCGTCCCTGGCCGGGGGGAATCGCCTGCACCGGGCCGAGGTCGAGCCTAGCCTCCTTGTCGAGCGGAGAGGGGTCGCTCATCGGCTCTCCTCCGCCAAGGGTAGTGGCGTAGAGCTCTGGAACTGGCGAGGCTCGATGGGCTTCTTTCCTTCCTGCCAGGGATCCCGGTAGGAGGCGACGGCCGCTTCGATTTCGCGGTCGAGTGCTTGCGCCTCGCCTTCCGCATCCTCCACCAGGAGCGCCTGAAGCCGTTTGACGCCGATCCTTTCTGTGAAGAGGTAGCTTCGTTCGGCATATCGGGCGTTTGCTTGGTAATAGGCCAGGAATCGGCCGGCGATGCGGACCACGTCCTTTGGATCCGAGACGGTCGTGAGGAGGTCGGCTGCGCGAACCCGCGATCCGGCCGCCCCGCCCACGTAGATCTGCCAGCCCGACTCGATGGCGACGACCCCGAGATCCTTGGTGGTTGCTTCCGCGCAATTGCGTGGGCAGCCGCTCACCGCCATCTTCACCTTGGCGGGAGTTTCCAAGCCTTGGAAGCGCTTCTCCAGAGCAATGCCGAGTGCCGTCGAGTCGCCGAGACCGAAGCGGCAGAACTCGGAGCCGACGCAGGTCTTACAGGTGCGGAAGGCCTTGGTGTAGGCATGGCCGCTCGGCATCCCGAGATCCCTCCAAACTGCCGGGAGCAGCTCCCGGCTCACTCCGAGCAGATCGATCCGCTGTCCACCGGTGATCTTTACCATCGGGACGCGATAGCGTTCCGCGACATCGGCGATTCGGCGGAGTTCGGAGGGCGTCACGATGCCGCCGTAGATTCGGGGCACGACCGAGTAGGTGTTGTCCTTTTGCACGTTCGCATGGACCCGGTCGTTGATGTGCCGGGCATCGCGCTCGTCTTCGTATTGGTCTTTCCAGAGGCTCTTGAGGAGGGAGGCGATGCCCGGCTTGCTGGCGCCATCCTCCCGGCCGCCGGCCAACTCCCGGAAGACGGCGGAAACCGATCGGAGCTTTCTGCGGCGGATTTCTGCGACGAGCTCGGACTTCGCCAGCGGGACCCCCGGAACGTAGTAGTGCGCCTTGGGGTCTTCTTCGGGAGCTGCTCCCAAAAATTCCCGGAAGAGCTTCTCCACTTCCGGCTTGCAGGAGCCGCAGCCGGTGGACGCCCTCGTCCGTTCGCAAAGGGATCGGAGGGTGCGGCAACCGCTTTCGACCGCTTGCCGGATCGCTTTTTGGCTGACCGAGTGGCAGAAGCAGACTTTCCGGTCGTCGGAAGCGGCAGCCGCCAAACTGCTGGACGAAGAAGGGAAGAGAAGGGTGGGAATGGGAGGAAGGGGAATCTGGAGGTCGAAGAGGCCCAAGAGCTCCGCACCCTTGGAGTCATCACCCAAGACGATGGCTCCCACCAAGCGGTTCTCCCGGAGAACGAGTTTCTTGTAGATGCCCGCCTGCGGCTCCGAGTATTGCACCACCACCTCCTCCGGCTCCGAGGGGTCTTTTTTCCCCATCACGGTCAAATGGACGCCGCTTACCTTGAGATGCGTGGCGATCCGCGAGCCTTGGTAGCGGGCCTCCGGATTGCGGCTGGTCAAGAGATCGGCGAGGACTTTTGCCTGTTCCCAAGCGGGCGCAACCAGGCCGTAGACCCGGCCCGCGTGCTCGGCGCACTCGCCCAGCGCGTGGACGTTCGGGTCTCCGGGAGATCGGAGCTGGTCATCGACGAGGATCCCTCTTCGTACGGGAAGACCGCAGGCTTGCGCGAGCGCCACGTTGGGTCGAATGCCCGTCGCCACGATTACAAGGTCGGCGGGAAGGGTGCTCCCATCCGCGAGCCTGATGGCGGCCACCCGCTCTTCCGTCCCGAGGATCGCCTGGGATTGCGCACCGAGGTGGATGCGGAGTCCTTTGCGTTCCAGAACGCCTTGGAGGATGGCTCCAGCCGTAGGGTCGAGCTGCTGCTCCATCAGGTGCCCTTCGCGGTGGACCAGGTGGACTTCCATCCGATGGGCGAGCAACCCATGGGCGGCCTCGAGACCCAAAAGGCCGCCTCCGATGACGACGGCACGCTGCACGTCTGGGGCCGCGGCGAGGATCCGCTCGCAGTCTTGGATCGAGCGGAAGACGAAGGCTCCGGGCCGCAAGCCCCCTCCGCGTTCCACGAGCCCGGTGATCGGCGGGAGGATCGGCTGGCTTCCCGTCGAGAGGACGAGCCTGTCGTACGGAAAGGCGCCTTCGGCGGTAAAGACCAGCCGCTGGTTCCGATCGATCCGCTCGGCGGGCCGTCCAAGCCGCGCACGAATCCCGTTTTGCCGGTACCATTCGGGCGTCTGCAGAAGGATCGTCTCCGGCTTTTGTCCTTTTTCCAAGAGCGTCGAGAGGAGGATCCGGTTGTAGGCTCCCGACGGCTCTTCCCCGATGAGAGTCACCTCCCATGCTTCCAACCCTCCGACGCTCTGCATCTCTTCCAAAAGCCTCGCCGCCGCCATCCCGGCTCCGACCACGACGAGGCGGGGCCGCTTGGGCCTGAATCGGGGTCCTTGTTGGCTTCCATTTCTCATCTCTTTCTCCTTCGGTTTTCGAGTTTTGCTTCGGAGCGCCCGGAACGATCTTCGGCTCCTGCGCCGGCTCCGCTCTCGCGCTCGACCCGGGCGGCGCAGAGCTTGAACTCGGGCATGCCCGAATCCCGATCGAGAGCGGGGTTGGTGACCCGGTTGGCCGAGCCCTCTCCGCCCCAGTGAAACGACGCGAAAAGAGAGTCGATGCGGACCGCGAGGGAGAGGCGCGCGGAGGCCCGCAGAAAGCCTCGGCGCGTTATGAGGCGGACTCGATCTCCCTCGGCGATTTGGAGCTTTTCTGCCATCGCCGGATGGATTTCGACCGTCGGCTCTGGCTCCCGCGCCAAGAGAGAAGGCGATCTCCGGGTCTGGGTTCCGGACTGATAGTGAGCAAGCTGCCGGCCCGTCGTGAGCCAGAGGGGATAGTCGCCGTCGGGGAGCTCAGCTGGGAGCGCCTCCTCGATGGGGTGGAATCGGGCTCGGCCGTCAGCCGTAGCAAAGCCTTCCAGGAAGAGCCGGGGAGTGCCGGGATGGCCGGAACTCGGGCAGGGCCAAAAGATTCCTTCCTCTTGGCGCAGCCGCGAGTAGGTGATTCCCGAGTAGTCGGCCTTTCCTCCGGAGCTCGCCCGGCGGAGTTCGTCGAACACCTGGGAGGCTTGGGCGGGGAAGGCGTTTGCGCAGCCAAGCCGCTGGGCCAGCCCGTGGAGAATTTCCAAGTCGGTCCGGATGCCCGGGGGTGCTGGGAGGGCCTGCTCGCGGAGGAGCACTCGTCCTTCCAGGTTGGTCACGGTCCCTTCTTCCTCCGCCCATTGGGCCGAAGGGAAAACCACGTCCGCCAAGGCCGCCGTTTCCGAGAGAAAGAAGTCGACGACCACCAGAAATGGCAGGCTCCGGAGGCGTTCGGCGATCTCCAAGCTCTTGGGAGCGGAGACCACCGGGTTGGATCCCAGGACGAGCAGGCCTTGCAGCCCTCCGGGCAGACCGCAACTGCGCAGGAGAGGATCGGCGGTGGGACCGGAGTGAGGCAGCTCCGCGTCTCGAATGCCCCAGAATCGGCAGAGAGCTTCCCGATCCGCCGGAAGCTCGAGGCTGCGGTAGCCTGGGAGTTGATCGGCCTTCAGTCCCTGCTCCCGCGCTCCCTGTCCGTTGCCCTGGCCGGTGAGCGAGCCAAAACCGCAAAAGGGCTTGCCCGCCTTGCCCAGAGCAAGGCAGAGGTTGATCCAGGCCAGGAGATTGGCTACCGAGTGGCTCTGTTGCTCCCCTCCCCGCCCGGAGAGGAAGATCGCCGTTTTGGCCTTTCCGAGAAGAGTCGCCGCCTCCCGAATCTGCGCGGGCGAAAGTCCGGTCATCCGGGCGGCGCGCTCGGGCCAGAAAGCGAGCGCCTGCCTGCGAACCTCCTCGAATCCCGTGGTCCGATTGGCGATAAACTCCGCGTCGACCCAATCCTGAGCGATCGCCCAGTGCAGGAGGCCGAGCGCCAAGGCTGCGTCGCTCCCGGGACGGATCGAGAGGTGGAGATCGGCGCAGCGCGCCGTCGGCGTGGTACGCGGATCCACGACGACGAGGGTCCCGCCGGCAGCGCGCAGCTCCTGGAGATACCCCTGGAGCGGCGGCATCGTCTCGACGACGTTCGCCCCCACAAGGACGAGGACTTCCGTCTTGGAGAGATCCGCCAGGGGGAAAGGGAGGCCGCGATCGAGCCCGAACGATTTTTGAAGGGCAACTGCGGCCGAGGACATGCAAAAGCGGCCGTTGTAGTCGATCGAGGAGGTGCGCAAGCCGACCCGCGCAAATTTCCCCAATAGGTACGCTTTTTCGTTGGTCAGCCCTCCGCCGCCAAAGAGACCGAACGCATTCCGACCATGGTGCGATTGGATTCTTCGGATGGCCTTCGCCGTCCGATCCAGGGCTTCCTCCCAAGAAGCGGGGCGAAGCGGGCCATTCTTCGTGGAGCGGATCCATGGCACCAGAAGCCGCTCCCTATGCCGGAGCGGCTCCGCCGCCGCCCATCCTTTGGGGCACAAGATTCCGCGATTGGTGGGGAAGGAGCGGCTGCGAACACGAGCTCCGGAAGGATCGGGCACTATATCGATGGCGCATTGGAGGCCACAATAGGGACAGTGGGTGGCGGCTTTGGCTGCCGACACAGATCCCGGCCGGGTGCGGGTTCGGACACTCTCCGCGAAGACGGGCTGGCTTGGATTCCACATCGCCGAGCCTTTTCAAGCAGCCTCTATGCCAGCGGTTCCTCTGGATTGGATGTACATAATGCATAACTGATCTACAATGCATGCAGAAACAACATACGTATTCGAGAAAGGCACGCCGGGAGGGGAGAAGGAGGAGGCCAATGGAGCGGATGCCTCCGGGCGCGCCTAGGCGGCGGTAGGGGCGGGCGTGGTGGAAGAGCGCAGCTCTTGGATGGCCGCAAGGTAGGGTTCCCGCCAAAAGACTCCGCTCGGGCGAGCGGCGTCCACGGGGACGACTCCGGTCGCCAAGAGCTGGCGCCAGACCCATTCTTCCCGTTCGGGGCTGGGATCGTTGGCCCCCGATCGCGCAAAGCTCACAAAGCGCGTTCCAGCATTCGCGCTCGGCGGACCGGGACTGGGGCCGCAGAGACTCGGAAGGAGCCATTCCTTGGGAAGATGGAGCCAGCGGCGGCTGGCGAGGATATCGACCAGGGCGAGCCGATGGTCCGCCTGGTCGCACCAGGCGCAGGCTTCGAGGAGGGAGGCGATCAAGAGGGAGTGCGTCTCCGGATCCTCTCGGGCCAGGCTCGGATGGATCAGGAGGACCTTTTCGGGATGGTTCGGTTCGAGATCGGCGCTGGACGCGGCGCAGGCGCCGAAGCCTCCCGCCACCGCGCTGGAGCCCCAGGGTTCGCCGACGCAATAGCCGTCGAGATAGCCCTGCTGCAGGTGGAGAGCCATCTGCGCCGGCGGCAGGATGGGAACGTAGGCGTCTCGCTTCGGATCGAGTCCGCCCCGCCGCAGCCAGGAGTGGAGGAGAAAGTGGTGTGCCGAAAAGCGGGAGACCACGGCGAGCACCGGTTTTCGCCCGCACTGGGCGGCGAAGAGTCGCAAGGAGCGGGGATCGCGTACGCCCTCCTCCCAAAGGCGCTTGGACAGGATGAGGACGTTCCCTTGCAGGTTGAGCACGAGGCTCGCGACCGCAGGGGAGGGAACAGATCCAATCCCGAGGAGGGACGAATAGGGGAGACCGCAGACCGCGTGGGCGGCATCGAGCTCCCGATAGATCACCTTGTCCCGGATCGTGGCCCAACCCGGTTCTGCCTCGAGCCGGACGCAGAGGCCTCTTTGCGAGAAGAGACCCATTTCCTCCGCCACCGCGAAGGGGGCGCAATCGATGAGCGGAACAAAACCGATGCGGATCTCTCGTCTCGCCCGGGAGCGGTGCCTTTTGGCCATGAGGTCTCGCTCCGGAGTAGCAGGGAACATGCCAAAAGGTCGGCGGCCCAGACTCCGGTCTATTGCCGATTGGACATGTCTTCTATACTCAATAGGCATTGATGGAACCGACGATCGACCTCCGGCAGCTGCAGGCGTTTCTCGCCGTCGCCGAAAGCGGCAGCTTCACCCGCGCGAGCCGGAAGCTTCACCGGAGTCAACCCGCCGTGAGCCGGACGGTCGCCGCGTTGGAGGAAGAGCTCGGCGTTGGGCTTTTCGAGCGATTCGGGAAGCGGATTGCCCTGACCCAGGCGGGACAAATCCTCGTATCGCGCAGTCGCCGCCTCTTAGCGGAAACGGCCTCGCTGCGCGAAGAGCTTCGGGCGTCGGAGCAGTCGGGAGCCGGATCCCTGCGGCTCGCCGCCGACCCAAGCGCTTGTCAGCATCTATTGCCCGCCATCCTTCGCGAGTTTAAAGAGAGCTTCCCGGCCTGCGCCTGGACGATTCTGGCGGCAAACGCATTCCAATCCCTTGAGTGGGTTCGGGAAAAAAGAGTGGAGGTCGCGATGGTGACGCGACCCCTGCGACTTCCGGCTCTTATCCGCTTCGAGCCGCTCTTCGAGGAGGAGTGGGTCTTCGCGGTGACCGGGGCGCACCCCTGGGCGGCGGATCGAACGGCGCCCGCACGGGATCTCGAGCGCTACCGCTATCTGCTCCCCGACGAGGGAAGCGAAAGCGCCGAACTCATCGAGCGCTACTTCGCGCGTAGAGGCGTGCGCCTGCCGGTTCTCGCCTCGCTGGGGAGCGCGGAAGCCATTGGCGCGATGGCAGCGCAAGGATTGGGGATCGGCATACTGCCCAGCTGGGTGCTTGGTGGAAGTGCCGAGCCCGGAAAGCTCGTGCCGATTCCTTTCGGGCGGAACCCCCTCCGCCGGAGTTGGGGCCTTTTACGCCTCAAGGGCAGGCGGCCAGGCTTGGCCGAACACGCTTTCCTGGCACTCTGCCGTTCCATTGTTCCTCGGCGGATCCAGGAGCAGACGATCGGAGGAAGGTCCCTTTTAGAAGCACGAAGGGGCTCGGAATGAGGTTCCACCGACTCTCCGGCTCTAGGGAGAAAACGCCATGACAAAGAGTTGTTCCGGGCCGCTCTCGACCCAAAAGAGGCAATCGACGAGCCGGGCGGCCCTTGCTTGCCGTTTTTTCGGACTTTCTGGGTTGAGGCACGGGCAGGGGGGTGGCAAGGCCGATCGGACAGAAGCAAAATCCGGGGTCTGGGAGGAGGGGAACGATCCCTGTCTGGTTTGGCAGGCCTCGAAGAGTAGCGGCTTCACATGGCCTCCGGCTCCCGCAACTCGACCGGTCCCTTCACTTCTTTCCGCCATTTTGGCAAAGGTCAGCTCGGTGGTTCGCGCCTCCGTGGCGATAGGAGCACGGGGTGTCTTGGGAGGCGAATGCCGGGGAGAAACAAGGGGGAGATGGTTTTATGCTGCAGACCGAGACGACGACAACGGGCGTAGGGCTGCCGGAGAAGAGCGCCTTCTCATGGAGGAAGGTAGGCGTCTTCTTCGGAGCGCTTACGGTATTTTACTTGCTGATCAATGTCTATTTGAGGCTTTTCGCCTTTTCCAAAGGACTCGACTACACCTCGCAGGACTACTCGACCTACTGGATGGGCATGCTGCTGACGGAGTTCGTGGTAGAGGCGATCACGGCGGCGGCGCTCTGGGGGTGGCTCTGGATCACGAGGGATCGTGCACTCGATCGGTTGACCCCGGCGGAGGAGCTTACGCGATATTGGGCCTGGGCGGCGATCGTCCTTTCCTATGCGTTCTCGGTCTATGTCGGGGCGAGCTTCTTCACGGAGCAGGATGGCACTTGGCACAACACGGTGGTTCGGGATACCGACTTCACCCCCAGCCACATCGTGGAATTCTACCTCACCTTTCCAATCTACATCATCTTCGGGGTGGCCTCCCTAATCTACGCGATGACCCGGCTTCCCCAGTTCGCCACCCGCATCTCCCTTCCCTACGTGATCCTGATCGGTAGCCCAATCATGATCATGCCCAATATCGGCCTCAACGAGTTCGGCCATACGCGGTGGTTCATGGAGGAGCTCTTCGTGGCTCCGCTCCATTGGGGCTTCGCTTTCTTCGGCTGGGGCGGGCTTGCCATCTTCGGAGTCGGCCTCCAAGCCTGCCCACGGATCATGGCCTTGATCCACCATGTCTACTATGGCAAGCCGATCCTGAGTGCGTCGGAAGTACTGAAGGATCCGACCGGAACCTGTGACCCGGCTTGCTGCTACCCGGCTTCGGAGGCTTGAGCCCTTGGGAGAAGAGGATGGAAGAAATCCAAGCGGATGCCGAGGCGAAGAGAGTCACGCGCCGATTCGAGTGGTTTCTGCTGGTGACGATCGCCTTGGTGCTCATGGGCACCTACCATCTCCACCAGGAGCTATTCGCCGGCGACTGGTCCTTCTGGCTCGACTGGAAGGACCGAAACTGGTGGCCGATCATTGCTCCGGTTTCGGCGATCGCCTATCCGGCGGCAACCCAGTGGCTTCTCTGGACTAAGTTCCGGATGCCCTTCGGGGCCACGCTTTGCGCCCTTCTGCTGCTCCTCGCCGAGTGGTTGAGTCGGTATTGGAACTTCTGGGATTGGACCCACTATCCCCTCAACTTCGTCTTCCCGGAGACCTTTGTCCCCGCGGCGGTGGTTCTCGACGTACTCCTCATGCTGACCGGCAACTGGGTCGTGACCGCGCTGATCGGAGGCGAGCTTTGGGGCTGGCTCTTCTACCCGACCAACTGGATCATGATCGCGCCCTACCATGTGCCGGTCGAGTACCAGGGAGCGCTGATGAGCGTTGCCGACGTGATCAGCTACATGTACGTCCGGACCTCGACGCCGGAGTATCTCCGGATCGTGGAGACGGGAACGATGCGGAGCTTCGCGGGAGGAGTGACCGGAGTCGCGGCCTTCTTCTCCGGATTCCTTGCTGCCATCCTGTACGCGGTATGGTGGATTGTCGGCGCTCTCTTCGGAGGCACGAAGTTCTTCAAGCCGTACGCCGTGGCTACGGAGGAGCTCCGCAAGGCGCGAGAAAAGGGTTGGGACGCGGGCCGCACCGTTTGACAAAAAAAGCGCCGCGCAAGCCGTTGGCTTTCGTCTGGGAGTGCGCCGCCTGCGAAGCGGGTTGGAGGGGCTCTTTCCGCGCTTTCGGGAGAAGCGCTTTGCGATGGAGGCTTTCGACGGAGCCAGGTTCGTGCGTTTTCGGACCTAAAAAAGCGGCTTCGGGAGTCGCCTAGGGAAGCCGTGAGCTAGAGGCCGGAGCGTTGGGAAATACCAAAGAGGCGCGTGGCACGAGCAGCGGGATCGGCAGAGAGTCCGACCGCGTCCGGGAGAGTGATTTCGGCGGCATACCTCCTCTCGCTTCCCCAAAGTAAGTGTGCGGAAGCGGAATGGGGCCTGTTTGGGGAATCACATTCCGAGGATGGGAAAATCAGAAAGAGCGAAAGCGGGTGCCGCGCGTCTTCTCGATTTGGAGCTTGGGAAAGTGATAGACTCCGGCGCTCCTTTTTCATCCTGGGGGTGGCTCACGGGGAAGCCGCACTGGTTGCCGAGCGGGGAGGGGCATTCCCGTTTTCGGTGCGCCGAGCCGTTGGAGAAAGATCCGGTACTCTGCCCATTATTTCGACTCCCTCCCTCGGAAAAATCTTTTCCAAATGGGCCGGAGCTTCTTTTCTAGGAGACGAGGCTTCCACAAAGGGCGTAGCCGTTGCTCCAAAGGCCGCAAAGGGTTGACCAGCAGCGGGGTAAGCGCCCGCTCCTTCTCCTGGATCGCTACGTCTCGCTCCACTTCTGTTTTCCGCAGGATGTTCCTCAGGGAGCGGTAGGCCGGCGCATTCTCGGCTAATTCGTCTTTGATTTGAAACAAGAGCTTTGCTCTGCGCGCATAGAAGGCGCTTCGATCCTCATTCAATGGAGCCCCTGACCTGCGCTGGAGATGAGCGAAAAACTCGAGTCCCGGCGGACGAACCACCTCCAAAAGATCAAACTCGATCAAGCCGAGGTAGCGGAGCTCTTCGATCAGAAGAGTGAAGGAAGAGGGGGTAAATGTCGAACAGTGGGTGTCTACATAGGGCAGCTCTTGGGCTGCAAGGGCCGATTGCCAACTCTCGTACTCCTCTCGGATCCGCTCCATGGGCCGAAAGTTTGCTGGGTCGTCTTCGAGCGAGCAACCTGTCTCTATCCTGCCCTCTCGACAATAGGGAGACCGCAGGGAGTTCTGCTCAAAGAGCTGGGCCGGGGTCGGCCGCCGCCGAGAGCTAAGATAAGCCTCGAGCCAATCGGCCGAAGTTGTCAGGGGGCGGAAGTAGTCAAAACAGGTGCGTGCATCGGGTAGGGCCATCGAGAGGATACCCCCCCGGCTTGAGAACCTTGGCACAGCCCTGGAGGAAGCGGATCGGGTTCGGAAGGTGCTCGAAATTGTGCGAGGAGATGATGTAAGCAAAACTCGACAGCGGATAGTGAGCGGCGACAATCTCCGCGATCTCGGAAGCCGAACCCACCAGATCGACTTCCTCGATATCGGGAATCCTCTCCCTGGGAATGTAGGGATCCCGTTCCGCCCTCTCCTGGAGGGTCTTTCGGTCATATAGATCCAAGACTAGGCATGGGTACCCCTCCTTCTTGGGGAAAATCGGAGCGAACCAAGGACCGATCTCGATAGCGAGGATTCCCGGCTCCTTGGGATGGGGAATGTATCTAGAAAACTCTGCTCTTCGGCTCATTTCTTCCCCTCCTCGCCAGCGAAGGCTCTATCGCGGTCAGCTCGCGATTCTCACGAAGGAGCGTCGAAGCGGGAAGAAAAAAGCTCAAAAAGGGTATAGGAATGTCCATATCACATTGGTAAACAGTAACTTAATACAGACAGAGTACAGCCAGGAAAGGAAACGGCCTTCGATGACAGAGTGTAAGCGAGAGACTTTTCTATGCCGGGCCCATTTTTCGAAGCGCGTGGAAGCGGGATTTCCTGCGGGTCCGATTTCGAACGAGAGCGGAATGCTTCTGTTGCGGGAAGCGGCTCGGAGGATCGCTTTGTGAAGACGATTGGAGGGGTGCTTCCGGGATTGCGGGGAGCCGGGATGGGTCTCGCATTCGGTCCGGCCGATGTTGGGGCAGCGGATCTTCGCAATTGCGCTAGGCTGCGAAGATCTTCATGGCCGCGAGAAGCTTCGATCCAGTGATCGTTCTTGTAAACGGGGAAAGAGATTTGGAAGAGACACGGGCGGCTACCTGCCGGCTCCATCGATGGCCGGGGATTCCGATTTATGTTGAGGTGCTCTAAGAGAACCGGGCGGATCGCACGACGCTGACGGGGCTTTGGGTGAAGTGACGTTCCGGCGAAGGTTCGGGATCCAGAAGGCCACCCTCGTCTTTTACGGAGGGAAGAGCCGGTGGAACCTGGAAATGCAGAGCGGCAGGGAGCTCGGTTCCTCCAATCGTCCCGCTTCAGGCGACCAGGCGATTCAGAAGTCTGCACCCGCTGGCGTCAATCTCTCTTCTGTATTGTCGCTTCTTTCCCGAATCCCCCCGGGGCGGAACGTACGATTCCCAAAGCGGGCCTTCTTCTCCCCTCGGCCGCCCAAGCCACTGAGCTATTTCGGCAAAACAAAAAAGGCCGCCTCGATCCGAGAATGACTTATAGTAAGCGAGGGCGGAAGAGGCGGAGAGAGTCAAGACGAACACCTCTTGGACGGCGGATGCGTAACCGGCAGAGATGCCGCAGACGCATCGTGAGTTCTCCGGGTGACTGTCCCCTCTTCGACGGGAGGGATCTACATCACCAACCTTGCTGATAAGCTTGCGGAACCATGAGATTTCCTTCTCTCTCCAAGCAGCGGATCCCTCTGCTAGCTCTGGTCGCGCTCATTTTCTTCGCACCTCTCCTTCTGGCCACCGTGCTCTCCTACTTCATCAGTAGCGAAACCCTCCGGAGCTACTTGGAACGCCAGATGAACAATCGTCTAAAGGAATATACAGTTCGCGTCACCCGCGCCTATTTTCATCCTCTTTCCTTTGCGCTCGACATCGATGATCTGCTTTTGATGCAGAACAGCCATCCATTTCCGCCAGTCGCTCATCTCAAGCAAATCCATACGAGCATTCATTGGCATGAGCTCTGGAGAGGAAAGCTCGTGGCGAATTTCCAATTCGATCATCCGGCCATCCATATCAATATCGACAACATCAACGAGGAGAGGCGAAGCAAGATCCCGTTCGGGAAGAAGGGCTGGCAAGATGCGATTCAATCGATCTACCCCATTAAAATCAACCGGCTCACGATTCAGGAAGGCGAGATCACCTATTTGAACCCAAAACCCTACAAGCCTCTGCACATACACGGAATCAACCTGGTGGCGGAAAACATCCGGAACATCTTCGGCGGGATCCGGCGTTATCCCTCCCCGGTGCGCGGCGAAGGCCTTGTCTTCGATTCAGGCAAATTTTCGATAGATGGCCGAGCCAATTTCCTCCAGAAGCCCTTCGCCGGCTTTCGCGGCCGCTTCGTGCTCGAAAATATGGATCTCATCTATTTCAACCCGCTGTTGATCGACAAAAATCTGGTGGTCTGGAAGAACGGATTTCTCTGCGCCAAGGGGATGTGGGAAAACGCACCCCATCTAATGGACGTCGACATCGAGGAGTTGCAGCTCCGGGAGATCGGGATCGACTATCTCAACTGGCCTGAAAAGATCCTCGCAGAGCGGGAGATGATCCAACGGGCGCTGAAGGCGGCCGCTGACCTGCGAAACAAAACGGAAACCAAGATTCGGGCGCATAAAATCGAAATTCGCGATGCCACATTCGGATACGAAGATAAGACCGTCCAGCCGAGCGTCCGTCTCTACATCGACCGGACGAATGTCTCTCTACGCAACATCAGCAACCAGGACGCGGACGGCCCTGGATCCTTCGGGGTCGACGGGAGGTTCATGGGTCAGGCGGGGATCTCCGTTCACGGGGACTACTGGTTAAAAACGAACCGGATGAAGGCGGAAATCGACTTGCAGCGGCTCTTGTTATCCTACTTTGCCCCCTACTTGGAAAAAGACAGGAACTTTCGAATCCGGAGGGGAACGATTTCCCTCGCTGCGTATCTGGAGCACGCCCCCCACGCATCAGAGTTTCACGTCAAGCAGGCGGATGTCGACGACCTAAATGTCGAATATCTCCATCTGCCGGAGACGGCTCAGCAAGAGAAGGAGCGGCTGGCCCGACTGGAGAAGGAGTTCAAGGAGTTGCCTCATAACGCGGAGAAGAAGTTCCAGATCGATTTGGCGAACATTCGGGGCGCTCGGTTCACCTATGAGGATCGGACGGCCAATCCCAGCATCCGCTTCTTTATCGATCCAATCGATCTCTCCTTGAAAAACCTCACCAATCAGGTCTCGGAGAGACCCGGATCCTTCAGTCTGGGTGGGAAGTTCATGGGCGAGGCGGGGATTGCCATCCACGGGGACTATTGGATGGAAAAGAATCGGTTGACCGGAGAATTGCGCTTGGAACGCCTTTCCTTATCCCACTTTCGCCGTTTCTTGGAAAAAGAGCGGAACTTCCAGGTACGCAGCGGAACCGTCTCCCTCGATGGGAAGGTGGACTACTCTCCCCGCAATTCCAACCTGGTGATCCAGCAAGCGGAGATCGAGGGACTCAAGCTCGACTATGTCCATCGCCGGGATACCGCCAAGGCGGAGAAGGAAAAGGCGGAGAAACTGCGGAAAGTCTCCAAGGATCTGATCCAGGATCCCGCCAAGAAGATCAAAATTGAATCCGCGTGCATCAAAGACGCCTGCTTCGCCTATGAAGACAAAGAGGCTCGCCCGAGCTTCCGGCTCTTCCTCGAGCATACGAACCTCTCGCTCCAGAACTTCAGCAACCAGTTCTCCGAGGGTCCCGGCAGATTCCGGCTCGACGGGAAGTTCATGAGCCGCGGCACGGCCGATCTCGAAGGGACCTATTCGCTCGAAAAGAGCCGACTGGAATCGAAGTTCTCCCTGGAGGAGATCTCGCTAATCCCCCTCAGCCCGTTTCTGACGCGCGATCCCAATTTCACGGTACGGCGAGGGGTCGTCTCGGCCAGAGGCAGACTAGCCTATTCGGCTCGGAAGAGCGACCTCTCCGTCAATCTTGCGAAGGTCAAGGGGCTCCGCATCGACTATGTGCACAAGCCCGCTACGGTGCAGAAAGAGAAGGAGAAGTTGCAGAAGGTCATCCAGACTGCGCAACGGGCGAGCAATCGATCCGACCATAAGTTCAAACTGGATCTCGTTGAGCTGGAGGATTGCTTCTTCCACTACGCCGATCAGACGAGGACCCCCTCTTACGAGCTCTTTCTCTCCGGCATCAACGGGCAGCTCGTCAATTTGAGCAACCAGCGGGCCGATGGGTTCTCCCACTTCGATGTCCGGGGGAAGTTCATGGGCAGCGGAAGCACCGATATTTCCGGCACACTCCTCTCGGAGACCAATCGCCCGGATCTCGATCTTCAGATCGCTATCGAGCGGAGCCAGATGGCGGCGATGAGCGATTTCTTCAAGGCCTACGGCAAGTTCGACGTGAAATCGGGCCTTTTTTCCTTCTATTCGGAACTGAAGATTCGGGGCACCGAGATGGATGGCTATGTGAAGCCTTTCCTAAAGGAGATGGAAATTTACGAAAAGGATCCGGCAAAGCGGCGTGACTTCGGTCACTGGCTCTACATCCAGACGGTGAGCGGTGCCAGTAAGCTCTTGAAAAATAGACACGGAGCGGTGGCAACCAAGGCCCGTATTTCCGGATCCCTCTCGGATCCGAAGATCGATGTCCTGGCGGTGATCGGCAACCTGATCCGAAACGCGCTGATCGAAGCCATCACTCCGGGGCTCGAAGGGCGGGAAGGGCGCCCCCGCGCGGTCCCATCCGGCGGGTGAGGGCCCCGCTCGCGCTGCGCAAGCGGGTATGTCCGGCGTATGGCGGGATTCACGCTCATGACGGGAACGGTTTCGAGATCCATCCGAAGAAGAGGGCCGTGAGTGCCACGGGCAAGCGCCGGCCCGGCGAAGCAGGGTATTGATCGGATGTCCATGGAGAGGAAGGCTCCGGCTTTCCCCGCAAGACGAAAACAGAACGGACCGAGAGGAAGCAGAAGCTCAGTTGCATTGCTGCTCAGGCGGGAAAGAGGCAGTCGGATGGAACGGAAATGAGCTTTCCACGAATGGTCGAATAGGACGACCGCGTCGCCCCGGAATATGCGAAGCCGGCCGGGGAAGGACCCTTTCCTATAAAATTACCGCAATCTGTCGATTGACAGTTTTTTGCGGGAGGGGAAACCGTTGCCTCGCGCGGGTCGGTCCGTCGACTTGCGCCGCATCCGCGGCG
>NZ_CABFUZ020000257.1 GCF_902143385.2 Methylacidimicrobium cyclopophantes | reverse complement strand
TTTTTCAAGCAGAAGACGGCATACGAGCTCTTCCTCAGCGGAGGCGGGGCTCCCCTGCTCTGGCAGCATCTTTTCTGGTTCCTCGGGCATCCCGAGGTGTACGTCCAAATTCTTCCGACCATGGGCATCATCGCGGAGATTTGGACAAACAACACGCGCAGACCTCTCTGGAGCTACCGAGCGGTCGTCTACTCGGAAATCGCGATCGGCTTCGTGGGGATGATCGTTTGGGCCCACCATATGTATATGACCGGCATGGGCCAGGGAGTGACTACGTTTTTTCAAATCTTCACCACCGTGATCTCGATTCCTTCCGTTTTGATCGGGACGGTCTTTCTCCTTTCGCTTTGGGGAGGATCGATCCGCATCAACCTACCGATGCTCTTCGCCTTGTCGTGGTTGCCGCTTTTCGCCATTGGAGGTCTGACCGGACTTCCGAACGGTTGGAGCTCTTCGGATCTGGTCCTCCATGACACCTACTACGTGGTCGGTCATTTCCATTACATGATGGCGCCGACCTCTCTCATGGCTCTCTTTGCGGGAATCTATTACTGGTACCCGAAGGTCACCGGCCGAATGATGAACGAATTGCTCGGGAAGCTTCATTTCTGGCCGACTCTCGTCCTTTTCAACGGCGTTTTCTTCCCGATGCTCATCCAGGGAATGAACGGGGTGCATCGGCGCTGGTATGACGGCGGAGCCGGATGGCAGTACGCCCAGAACGTCCTTTGGCTTAACCATGTGATGTCCATCTCGGCATGGCTGCTGGCTCTTGCACAAATTCCCTTCATCATTAATTTCTTCTGGAGTGCAAGGCACGGAGAGAAGGTGCAATCCGATAATCCGTGGCAAGCGACCACGCTCGAATGGGCGACGCCGACTCCCCCGCTTGGGCATGGAAACTTCCCCGTCACTCCCACCGTCTATCGAGGCCCTTACGAGTATAGCGTTCCAGGAGCGGAGCGAGATTTCCTTCCTCAATGGGAACCGGCCGCCGAGAAAGAGGTGCCGGCCGAGCCGGTCCGCGCATAATCCGGGAACCGGAGGCCTGCCGAGGAGGAGTGGGGGAGCGGCGAGAGGATGGATCCACTCCTTGGCAACGCAGGGGAGCCGGGAAAGCGGTTGGCTCACCGGTGTCCCGGGCGGAAGCCCCCCGCTGGGTCTTGCCGCTGCGGCATACGCAACCGAGGGTAGCCAGTGACGCATTCGCTTTTGACGCATCCTGCAGCGGCGGCTCCCACCGGGGCCCAGCCCGAGCTCGCCGACTGGGAGGCGGCCCTGTTTTTGCCACTCCTCGGCGCGGTCGTTCTGGGGGCTTTCGTTTGGGCCGGCTATCGGTTCCTGCGACGGGAGAAGGAAGCTCCTCCCGCCTATGCGGAGTTTCTGGAGCAAGACGTCGCGGAAGAGGTCGATGCCGAATTCGAAGAGGGTGGCCGTTAAGGTGGGCTATCTTCCATTCTGCCTGCGGAGACTTTTTCGAACCGAGTCTAGCCGACGATTCTCGCGGAGCTCGCACTCGAGGCGTCCCGTCCTCATTGGGGTAGATAGCCCTGCTCGGTTGCTTTCGGAGGCGGTTCGGTCGACGGAGCGGATTCCGCCTTCTCCGCTGCGGGCGCGGGTGGAGGAATCGGCGTCGGGAACGCGGTGGCCCGGGGAAGCGGGGCTGGCGGATTCTGCATGTCCAGGATCCTCAACCGGACGGCCTCGCTTTCTTGGTGGAAGGCCTTGCGTTGTTCGATCAAGCGGGTGACAATTCGCGTCAAAAAGTCGATCTTTTTATCCCGCGAAGCTCCGTTCAATTCGGATACAAGATGTTCCAGCTCCTCGTCTTGCTCGCGAGCCATCTTCCGCAGCCGTTCCTGCATCTGCTGAATCTGCCGTTGCTGCGCCGGAGTGGGGGGACGAGCGACGATCGGCGGAGGCGTCTGCTCAGCGATCGCCGGAAGGGATAGCGATCCGACCATCCCGAGCGAAGCGGTCAAAAGAAGAAGCCGAGCGGGACTCAGAAAGCACGGGGTTCGATTCCCGGCGAGAGGATTCATACGAAGGCGGGGCGGATCGTGGAAACGCCTATGCGGCTCGGACGGTCGAAAAAGCGAAATGCGTTCAGGGACATTTCTCGCGGAATCGGCGAGGGAGGAAACGGACTCAGATGTCCTTCCTCCCTCCTATTCGCATCGCCGGTCTTCGAAGCGAAAGCCTCCCTCGAGCAACATTCCCGACTGGGCGTTATTGGGTTTCCCCCATCTGATGCATCATTTTTTGATGCATGTTTTCCATTTCGGCATGCATCTCCCTGCGTTGCTCGACGAGCTTGTTGATGACGGCGCACGCCCGATCGAGCTTCTTGTCGGGGGGGGCTTGGTTCATCGCATCGGTCAGCCGCCGCAACTCGGCGTCCTGTCGCTCCATCAGGCGGCGCATCTTCTCATGATTTTCCCTCGCTTGACGGTGCCAGCGATGATGGTGGGGATGGTTCTGCGCACCTGCCGCTTGGGATTCGGCCGCCGGCGACGAGCTGGAAGAGTCTTGGGCCTGCAGCGGAGAGCAAAGGATCAAAGACAAGATGCTTGCAGCGAAGGCATTCGCCCCAAGGGGCCATCGTAGTTTCATAATTGTTGGATGTTGCACGGTTGCTATGGAGGAACTTTAGAAGGGATGGAGGCTGTGAGGAAGCACTTTCTTCCGTCGGCGTGAAACCCAAGCTCAGGATTCGGAAGCGAATGGTCGCGTGATTTCCTCTCGGGACGGAAGCGGCCTTCAACCTCCGGAGGCCGCTTTCTCACGCAACCGATCAATCTTGTCCAAGAAAGGTTTCGGTCCTCCTGCCATATATCCGAAGGAGGAGATTTCCCGTCCGTCGGGATCGAGGAGAACGATCGTGGGGAAGCCTTCGACATGATACTGGTCTGCCAGCTCTTTGTTTTGCTGTTTCAAAGCCTCGGGCTGCGGCTTGCGCTGGGGGAAATCCAGTTCGAGAAGGACCAAGTGCTCCTTGGCGTACTGTTGAAATTCCGGAGTGGAGAAGACCTCACGCTGTAATTTTTGGCACCAGGGGCACCAATCGGAGCCGGTGAAGTTGGCGAGCACCAATTTCTTCTGGGCTTTGGCTTCCTTGAGGGCCGCGGGATAGTCTGTCATCCAGTTGGGGGGTTCGGCGAACGCGACAGCGGAGAGAACTAGGAAGAAGAGCGATCCGAGCAAAAGAGCCGGTCGTCCACTTCGAAGCCGACGGGCGGGGCGTGCGAGGTCCATGGATAGGAGAATATATGCCGGTCGGATCTTTGGCAATTTCCCAGGCAATTCTCGAGGGGCGACCATTTGCGCCGAACCTCGATCGGATTTTGCTCTTGGCAGCGGCCGCAAAGGGCTCCATTTTCCTAAGTACGTGACCACGGTGAAGGGGGGAGAGCGGCTGGCGAAAGAGGAGAGGAAAACGGGGAGATCCCGGTTCATTCTCGTCGTGGATGACGAGCAGGGCGTCCACTACTCGTTCCAGCGGCTGCTGGAAGATCTCCCGATCGAAGTGCGAGCCGCTCAATCGGGCGAGGAGGCCATCGAGATCCTCCGGAAGGAGCCCGTCGATGTCGTCATCATGGACATTCGGATGGGCGGAAAGAATGGTTTGGAGACCCTCCGGGAGATGAAGCGCATGGCGCCGAAGGTGGTCGTCCTCATGATGACCGCCTACGGGACTTCTCATACGGCCATCGAAGCGATGAAGCTGGGCGCGTACGACTATATCCTGAAGCCATTCGACATTCCGGAGCTCAGGCATCTGATCGAGCGCTCTTTGGAGGCCGCCCAGCTTGCGCAGGAGGAAGGCCAGACGGCTGCGAGCGGAGTCGATCGCCAGGGGCCCGCCCTGGTTGGGGACAGCCCGCCGATGCAAAAGGTCTACAAATTGGTCGGGCAGGTGAGCAAGACCAATGCGACGGTGCTGATCACCGGAGAGAGCGGTACCGGGAAAGAGCTGATCGCCCGAGCCATCTATCAGCACAGCATGCGGGCCAATAAGCCCTTCATCGCGATCAATTGCGCGGCCATTCCCGAGAACCTGCTGGAAAGCGAATTGTTCGGACACGAGCGCGGATCTTTCACCGGGGCGATGGCTCAGCGGATCGGAAAGTTCGAGCAAGGCGACGGCGGAACGATTTTTTTGGACGAGATCGGGGAGATGCCGTTGACCACCCAGAGCAAGATTTTGCGTGTGCTCCAGGAAGGAGAGGTTTCTCGGCTGGGGAGTAACGAGCCCATTCGAACCGACGTCCGCGTCATCGCCGCGACGAACAAAGATCTGGCCACGGCGGTGCAGCGTCGCGAGTTTCGGGCCGATCTCTTTTATCGGCTCAACGTCGTCCGGGTTTCCCTGCCCCCTTTGAAGGATCGGGCTGAGGATATTCCCGTTCTTGCCGCCCATTTTCTGCAGAAGCATCGCCGCTACCTGCCGCAAGCGGCGATGCGGATTTCAGCGGATGCGATGCGGGCGCTGCAGGCCTACCCTTGGCCCGGCAACATTCGCGAGCTCGAAAACGTGATTCAGCGTGCCATGGTTCTGGCGGCGAGCACCACCATCGAGGTGAGCAATCTCCCGGAGGAGATTCAGGAAGTACTTTCGGCGAACTCTCGAGAGCACCCCTCGGCGGAAGGGCGCGTTGTAGAGGAGGCAGTACGAGCCTTGTCCGACCTCGTTCTGCGAAACGGGGTGACCGATTTGGGCCCTCGGATCCTGGCTCGGCTCGTCGATCGGATCGCGAGCGAGCGGGGCGGAGACGAGCGCAGAGCCGCCGAGCTCCTCGGCTTCCGCCTTGGGGATCTGCATAGGCTCGGCTCGCCGCAGAAATTACGGGAATAGGCGGCTCGACTCAATCCGCTGCGGAAACATTGCGCCGGGTCCGGCAATCGGGGCACTTTCCGTAAAGGATGATCTCGTGATCCTGGACTTGGAATTCTGGGGGGGCCAGTTCGGCGAGCTTCGCGGGACATTCCGGGACTTCGAATACCTTGCGACAATCGTTGCAAAAGAAGTGATGATGATGGCCGCGCGTTGCCGTTTCGTATCTGGGAGGCTCGCCGGGTATTTCCACGACGACGATCTTCTTGTCTTTGCGCAGAGACCGAAGGGCTCGGTAGACCGTGGCCACGCCCAGTCGCGGCACCAGTTTTGCCGCCCGCGTGAGAATTTCCGGGGGCGTGAGCGGACTTTCGGCGGCCTCGAGCACCGCGGCGATCGCGAGTTTCTGTTGGGTCACCCTCTCCATGCGGATCTTTCCTCCTCAGGAAGGTTTCCAGTGGACGGGAATGGATTCCTTTCGCTGCGTCTGCTCGTTGAAATAGAGGATTTCTCCATGACGGATCCCGTGCTCATGGAGCAAGCGGGTTACCTTCACATCGTAGCAACAGTATTCGGCAATCGGAAGGAGCTTGCCTTCCTTCCACCAACGAAGGGCCTGCACCCCTTCCGCTGTTTTTCCCACCCCGAGAGTCGCCCGAGCGAGGCTCTCCAAACTCATGCGCCTGCCGGTTTGGGCTTCCACATGCTGCAACAAATCGAGCGTGGGGAGGTCCTGAAGATCGAACACCGTGTAGGCTTCCAGGACGGGGAAATCGAAGCCGAGGATATTGAATCCAACGATCAAATCCGCATTCCGCAGCTCTTGGATGAGAGCTTCGACTTCCTGTTCCAAATAGATTTGATAGCCTTGCCGAGCCGTGGCGTAGGTGACGCCGAGGGACATGCGCATCGCGCTCTTGTTGCGCCAGCCTCCGACTTCGCTGGCACTCTTCTGCGTCTCGAGATCGAAGTAGACGAGGTTCATCAGGATCGGTCGCGCTTCATCTGCTTTCGGGAGCCGCACCGAGCCGGTTCGGCGGGTCGTTGTCCCGTCCCGTGAGGTCGCTCCCCTTGGAAAAGCAGCCTCATGTCGTCGACGGTTTCAACCTACCGGTTCTTCGGATCCGAGGCTAGCCGGAACCTGCGACGCGAGAGGGCAGAGGCTCTCCAAAGGAAAGCCGGTCCGCTTAGCGCTCTCGTGAAAAGATCGTCGGCGTAAAGAGACGGGAGGATTGCGCGGCAGCCTTTCGCTCCTCATTCAAGATTGCGCGGAGGAGAATCGCCTGCTCGCCATACTTCATCCAGGGGCCGGGGGGAACCTCCTCCTCGGAAACAAAGCGCCAATCGGTTAAGTCGAGACCATGCAAGCCGAGGTAGTCCCGCACGGCGGGCGAGACGTCCAGACCGGCTCCGTTATACGTGTGGGGGCGATCGTTGCCGAATACATAGGAGGGAAAGTCGGAGCGCAACGGCCCGACATCCTCCCACTGCGCATAGGCGACCTTGCCTTTGTGCCGGATCTGAACCCAGTGCCCTTTACATTGGGAGACATACCGGTTGCCTCGGGAAGGTTCGCGATACCAAGGGACCCATCGCCTCGCGAGATCGGGGTAGGCTACGTCATTGAACGGCAGGGCGACGTAAAAGGGATTGAGGGTGACGGCGAAGCGCCGCGGCAGAAAGCCGACCCGGCGACTCGGGTCGTCGAGTCCGCCATAATTTCGAGTCCAGTGGACATCCCAGGCGCTTGCGACATTGGTGGCCGCGCTAATGGGAGTCCTCCCCTGACCGATCCAAAACACGGTTGTGACGATGTTCTTATGCCAAGGATAGGATCCCCGATCGGAAGCGCCATTCAGCCGAGAGGCGGGGAAGAATGCCGAGAGCGCGAAAAAGAGCGATCCTAGAAGGGCCAGCGCTCGGCCGTGGGTCGATGAGATCGACTTCTCCATAGGAAATTCAGTTTCTGCTAGCGTTTTGCAAGCCCTCTGTCAATTTCATTCTGCGGTCCGAACAGACATACAACGCCTTTCTTCGGGGAAAGGGCAAGCATTGTAATTTGACTTGGCAGCAGCCTGGCGATCCCGTACGGTGGAAGATTCGCACGGAAGCCGGCGGGCAAAACGACAGGAAGCAGACACAAAAGGCCGAAGAGAATGTCTTTGCGTCGGATTGGACGCGGGTCGGCCCTTCTCCCGGAGAAGGGTTCGCAGCGGCGAGAAAGACCGTGGGAAAGAGATTTCGCACAGCAAAGCAAGGATGAGAGATGGTGGACGTTAAGGCATTAGTGGAGGCGGGAGTGCACTTCGGACATCGAACGGACAAGTGGCACCCGCGGATGAAGCGGTATCTCGCCGGATCGCGGGGCGGCATTCATTGGATCGATCCCGAGAAGACGAGAGAGCAATTAGAGAATGCGGCGCGCTTCTTGGAAAAGCTCTCGGAAAGCGGCGGCAAGGCGCTTTTCGTCGGGTGCAAGAGGCAGGCTCAGCCGATCGTCCAGGAGTGTGCGGAAGGGAGCGAATCCTTCTACGTCAACCACCGTTGGCTTGGCGGCACGCTTACGAACCTCGTGACGATCCGAAAATCGGTAGAACGAATGCGATGGATCGATCATCTGGAGGAGAAGGGCTTGATGGATCGCATGCCGAAAAAGGAAGTTGCGGTTCTCCGTCGGGAGAACGCGAAGCTCCGTCGCCATCTTTGGGGAATCCGGGGAATGGAAAGAATTCCCGAGGCATTGATCGTGGTCGATGTGGTGCGCGAGGCGATCGCCGTATCGGAAGCCAAGAAGCTGAGAATTCCTATCGTGGCGATCGTGGACACGAACGCCGATCCGGAAGGAATTGATTTTCCGATACCCGCCAACGACGACTCCATTCGGTCGATTCGGCTGATTCTGCGCGAGCTCAACCAGTCGATCATCGAGGGCAAGACCAGGTTGGGATGGACCCCTCCCGTCATTGCCGCCGAGGAGATTCCCGCTGCGGAACCGGTTTCGCAAGCATCCTTGGCGGGTGCAGCGTCCTAAGAGGCGTTTCAGCGGATTTGCGTGGATATCCTCGTTCCCCAGGGCCGGGGACCGAGAAGGGACAGAGCATGAAAGAACCGATCGGACTTGAACGAATCAAGGAGCTTCGGGAGAAAACCGGAGCGGGAATCATGGACTGCAAGCGCGCCCTCGAACAGTCGGGCGGCGTGCTGGAGGAAGCCGAAAAGTTGCTCTGGAAGCGCGGGATCGCCAAGGCCCAGAAAAAGTCTGCGCGGGAAACGCCGGAAGGCGTGATTGCTTCCTATATCCATGTTGGCGATAAGGTGGGGGTGCTGGTAGAGGTCAACTGCGAAACGGATTTCGTCGCCCGAAATGCGGCATTCCGGGAGCTCGTCAAGGACCTCACGCTACAGATCGCCGCAGCAAATCCGCATTACGTAAGCCGCGATCAAGTGCCGGCTGCAGAGGTCGAGCGTGTACGTCGGGAGATTGCGGCGGACAACGTGGGAAAACCGCCGGCTATCCTGGAAAAGATCGTCGCGGGAAGATTGGAGAAGTATTTTGCGACGCACTGTCTCTTGGAGCAGACATTCATCAAGGATCAGAATGCGACGGTACGCGACGTGCTGGCGTCGAAGATCGGTCAGATTGGGGAAAATATCGTGGTGCGGCGCTTCGTCCGGTACCAGTTAGGCGAGCCTTTGAGCTGATTGCAAGGAGCCCAAGGGGCGCGTTTCCCGAGAGATGACTTCATTTCGGGCGGGGGGAGCGGAAGAGAACGATCGCAGGTCGAGAAGGGGCCGGCGCGGCCCGGCGCTCCGTTTTTGGGAAGCAGCGGAAGCGCACGCGGGCGGAAGGCATGTTTAGTAAGGTCCTCATCGCGAATCGCGGGGAGATCGCGGTCCGAGTCATCCGAGCTTGTCGCGAACTCGGCATCCGGGTTTTGGTTGTCTACTCCGATGCGGATCGAGACTCGTTGGCGGTGCGGATGGCGGATGAGGCCATCTGCATCGGGAGCGGACCGGCCGCCGCAAGCTACCTCCGGGTGGACCGAATCATCAGCGCTGCGGAGATCGGGGACGTCGATGCCATTCATCCCGGCTATGGCTTCCTTGCGGAAAATGCCAACTTCGCAGAAATCTGCGCGAGTTGTAACATCAAGTTTATCGGGCCTTCGGCTTCCGCGATCGCAAAGGTGGGAGACAAAGTACAGGCGCGCTTCCACGCGCGAAAGATCGGGGTCCCAGTTCCTGCCGGCAGCGAAGGTATCGTCGAGAGCGAGCAGGAAGCGCTGAAAGCGGCGCGACGGATCGGCTTTCCGGTGGTGTTGAAGGCCGTCGCCGGCGGCGGGGGAAAGGGCATGCGGGTGGCCCACAACGACGTCAGCTTGGTGCAGGGCTTTCATGCCGCGCGCGTCGAAGCGGAAAAGGCATTCGGGGATGGAAGCCTTTACGTGGAGAAGCTGATCGAGGACCCGCATCACGTGGAGATTCAAGTCGTCGGGGATCAGCGAGGTCGGGTCATCCATCTCGGAGAGAGAGATTGCTCGATTCAGCGGAAGAACCAAAAACTTCTCGAAGAATCGCCATCCCCGATCCTGGATGCTTCGCTCCGGAAGAAGATGGGTCGTGCGGCCGTCCGTTTGGCGGAATCCATCCATTATGAAAACGTAGGAACGGTAGAATTCCTGGTCGACGGGAGCGGCAATTTCTACTTCATCGAGATGAATGCTCGCATCCAGGTGGAGCATCCCGTAACCGAACAGGCGTACGGGGTCGATCTGGTAAAAGAGCAGATCAAGATTGCCGCAGGCTATCCTGTCGATAAGAGTTGGGAGGGGCGTGAGGTGGTGCAACATGCGGTGGAGATGCGCATCAACGCCGAAGATGTTTGGCAAGATTTTCGTCCCTCCCCCGGACGAGTCGAGGCGCTCCAGTTCCCTGGAGGCCCGGGCGTGCGCGTCGATTCCCACTTAGTCCTCGGTGCGACGATTCCTCCGTATTACGACTCGCTGCTCGCAAAAATCATCGCGAGCGGGCAGACGCGGGAAGACGCGCTGGCGCGCATGGGGCGTGCTCTCGACGAACTGGTCCTCGAAGGGATTAAGACTACGGTCCCGCTGGGTAAGGCGATCCTGCAGGATCCCGATTTTCGCAGGGGACACTATTCCACCACCTTTTTGCCCAGGTTGTTGGCGTCCAAGGGCGCGCAAAAGGCATGAACGACGAGGAACGGCTCTGGCGTCGAAAGGTGCGGCTTCGCCTGGCTCGTTTTTACGGAATCGTTGATTTGGGAGTGCTGGGAGAGAGCGATCCCCGGGGGGCCGCCCGGGAGATGGTGGCAGGGGGGGTGGACGTTCTTCAGCTTCGAGCGAAGAATCGCGAGCCGGAGTCGCTCGAGCCTCTGGCCCGCTCCTTGAGGGAATTGACCGACTCGGCCGGAACTCTCTTTCTTGTCAACGATTGGCCGCTCTTGGCTCGGCGTGTCGACGCGGACGGTGTCCATCTCGGCCAAGAAGACCTGCCGATCGCTGAGGCGCGGAAAATTCTTGCTGCTACGCAGCTGATCGGCAAATCGACCCACTCGATGGAACAGGCTTTGGCGGCGGAGAGGGAGGGAGCCGATTATATTGCGGTCGGCCCCATCTTCGCCACTCCGACCAAGCCCGAGGTCGAACCCGTCGGTTTACCCTTGATTCGAGAGGTCCGCGGACGCTTGAGGAAGCCGTTTTTTTGCATCGGAGGAATCCGGAAGGAAAATTTGCGCAAGGTGTTGGAGTCGGGAGCCGATCGGGTCGTGATGGTTTCGGCGATTCTCCGATCGGCGGATATCGAGGCATATTGCCGAGAGGTAGCGGCAATGCTTGGCCCGAAGGGACTTTTGACGGCCGAGCCGGCGGATCTTTCCGAATAAGCGAGGTAGAGGTCGCCGAAGGAGGGACTCCCCGCTTCACGAGTTCAAGGTGAGAAGAACGCTCGAAGGAGGGAAGGCGGCGCAGATCCGCTCGCCGACTTGTAGTTCGAGTTCCTTTGCCGACTCGTTGGTGACGACCGCAACGATTGGGAGCTCTTTTTCGATCTGGAGAATGACCTCGGTGTGAATCGCCCCGGGGTGAAGAGCCGACACCGTCCCGCAAAAGAGGTTTCGTGTGCCGAGGCGGACCGAATGGTCCTCGGTGAGCAAGACCACTTGGGATGCCTTGATCAGGACCTGCACTGCGGAGCCCACCGACAGACCCAAATCGACTAGGCTCGTGAATGCGATATGGGCTACCAGCGAGGTCTGCTCGCCTACCGCGATCTCCAGTTCCGCGAGGATCGGACCTTTTTTGATGACAACGAGCTTTCCCGGGAAACAGTTGCGAGCGCTGGTTCGCATCGGGACGAAAAGTTAGGAAACCTCGTGTGCGAAAGAAAGAAAAAACGAAACGTCCCTTCGAAAAGATCCCGCGGCCGTTTCTTGCCCTGATTGGACTCTCGCATCAGGATCTCGCGCATGCATGCCATTGTGGTCAGAGAGTATGGAGGTCCGGAGGTTTTATCGTGGGAGGAGTGTCGAGATCCGGTTCCCGGTCCGGGGGAACTCCTCATCTCCGTGCAGGCTGCCGGGGTCAACCCTGTCGACGTCTCTTTCCGGTCGGGAGGTTCCCATGCGTGGCCCTTGCCCTTCGTCCCTGGATTCGACGGAGCCGGCGTTGTCGAAGAGGTCGGTCCGGAGGTGCGACGATTTCGTCGGGGGGACCGCGTCTACTTCTCCCTGTGGGGGAGAACCGGCTCCTATGCCGAGCGCGTCGTCTGCCGGGAGGAAGAGGCGGAGCCGCTCGGCGAGGCTCTCGATTTCGCTCAAGGAGCTGCCGTCGGAATTCCTTGCGGGACGGCCTATCGGGCCCTTTTTCTTCGGGCGGAAGCCTCGGCGGGTGACGTCGTGCTCGTTCATGGGGCCAGCGGCAGCGTGGGGTTAGCCGCCATCCAGCTTGCGCGGGCCGCCGGGCTGACCGTCATCGGAACCGCCGGCGGAGAGGAGGGGAGAAAGCTCGTGGCACGGGAAGGCGCCCACCATGTTTTGGATCACCGCTCCCCCGACCACTTTCGCCAGATCCTCGAAATTACGCGAGGGAAGGGGGTAGAGATCGTGTTGGAGATGTTGGCGAACGTCAACCTGGGAAAGGATTTCGACGTGACGGCCCTAGGGGGGAAGGTCGTGGTGATCGGATCCCGAGGCTTGGTGGAGATCGATCCCCGGGGGCTCATTTCCCGGGACCTTTCTATCTTGGGAATGTCCCTATTTTGCGCATCTCCAAAGGAGCGGAAAATCATCGCGGCCGCGTTGGCGGCTCACCTGGCCAAAGGGCTCCTTCGTCCCGTCATTCGCACGGTGCTGCCGATGTCCTCCGCGGACCAAGCGCAGCGGCTGGTCATGGAGCCGGGGGCTTCCGGAAAAGTTGTCCTGGTTCCCCCTACGTAGGGGGAACCTTCGGCGGAAGGTTTTGCGCTCGGGCGGTTAGGCAGCCTCCGGAAGACGCTCGAGAGCGGCGATCCTCTCCTCCAGAGGAGGATGGCTCGCCAGGAGAGAAAGAAAGCCACCGGGCTTCCCGTGGATCTTGAATGCGCTCAAGCTGGCCGATCGTCCGTCGTCGATGACCGAACCGCCTTCGGTCAGAGATTGAAGGCCTCGCAGTGCGGAAAGCATGGCATCCTTCCCGGCAATCCGGGCACTTCCCGCGTCGGCTCGAAACTCTCTTTGGCGCGAGTACCAGGCGACGATGAAAGAGGCGAGGAGTCCCAGGGCGATCTCCGAAAGGAACATCCCGACATAGAATCCCATACCCACTCCTCGGCGCTCTTCGTCGCCGCGACTGAGGAAGCTGTCGAAGAGGACCCCGATGATCCGAGAAAGGAAGACCACGAAGGTGTTCACCACGCCTTGCAGCAGGGTCATGGTGACCATATCCCCATTCGAAATGTGGGTGATCTCGTGACCGAGCACCCCTTCGATCTGGCGGCGATTAATCTGGGAGAGAAGGCCGGAACTCACCGCGACCAGCGCGTTGGACCGCGACGGGCCCGTGGCAAACGCATTGACCTCCGGACTTTCGTAGATGCCGACTTCCGGCATGGCGATTCGGGCGCGCGCCGCGAGCGATCGCACGGTGTTCACGAGCCACTCTTCCCCTTCCGTCTGCGGGCTGTCGATGACCTGGATGTTGTAGGCCATCTTGGCCATCCACTTCGAGATGGCGAGCGAGAGAAAGCTGCCCGTGAATCCGACGACCAGCGAGAAAACGAGAAGAAGCGGATAGTTGATGCCGGCGGCCGTGAGCCAGCGATCGAGGTGCAATACGGAGATGACGGCGGTCAGCAGCACGAGGACTGCGACGTTGGTGACCGTCAGGAGCAAAATTCGCTTGATCATACGCGGTAGTATAATTGCGTGGAGCAAGAAAGCAAGGAGGCTAGGCCTCGAGCTCCGGAACCGGGCGGCCGGCGAGGAAGGAGGCGATATCCTTGCGAAAATGCATTCCGGGGAAAGAAACGGCATTCACCTGCTCGTAGGCACGCTTTCGGGCGTCGGCGATCCGACCGCCCCAACCGACCGCCGTGAAGACCCTCCCTCCCGCCGTCCGAAGCACTCCTTGGGTCAGCTTCGTGGCGCCGTGGAAGAGAACCCCTTCCGCTTCCGAGACGGAAGGTTTCTTCTCAGAGAGGGTGATGGGATCGTCCTGTCGAGGGCGCTGGGGATATCCGGGCGCTGCGATCACGACCCCGACGACGGAGCGTCGATGGCGTAGAAGGCGAAGCTTCCCTAGCTCGTCACGGCAGACCGCTCGGGCGAGTTCGCTCAAAGGAGTTCCCAGGGAAGGAAGAAGTACCTGCGCCTCCGGGTCTCCGAATCGGACGTTGATCTCCAACAGGAGAGGCCCTCCGCTCGTCACCATCAGTCCGGCGTAAAGGACACCCCGATAATCGAGCCGCTCGGCGACACATGCGGCGTGAAGCCGGGCTAGGATCGATGCATCGATTTGTTGGAGCAGTGCGGGGGAAACGAACGGACTGGGCAGAAAGGCGCCCATGCCACCCGTGTTCGGCCCGCGATCGCCGTCATCGACTCGTTTGTAGTCGTGCGCTACGCCGAGGAAGAGATATTGCTTGGTATCGAAAAGAGCAAAGGCGGAAAGCTCGACCCCTTCCAAAAAGGCCTCGATTAAAATACGGCGGCCGGCCTCCCCATAAATCCGTTGCTCCATAAGAGAAGCGATCGCCGCTTGCGCTTGGGGAAAGTCGGCCGCGATGAAGACCCCCTTTCCGGAAGCGAGGCCATCCGCCTTGATCACCTGTGGGAAGGGGAACCGGCGGCTGAAAGAAATCGCCTCGCGAGGATCGTCGAACGCCCGAGCCTCGGCGGTGGGAACGCCGTACCGTTGGGCCAGCTCCTTGGTCCATACCTTGCTCCCTTCCAGCCGCGCAGCCCTCTGAGGCGGTCCGAAAACCGGCAGGCCGTGTCGGCCGAAAGCATCGGCGATGCCGGCACAGAGCGGGGCTTCGGGTCCGACGACTGTCAAATCCGGCCTCAGCTCTTGCGCCCAGCGGGTCAACGCGTCGACGTCGTCCGCCGCAATCGGTAGATTTTCCGCCAACGTCGCGGTTCCGGCATTGCCCGGGGCCGCGTAGACGTTCTTGACTTCGGGATCTTGCCGGAGCGACCAGCAGAGAGCGTGTTCCCGGCAACCGCCCCCTATGACGAGGACCTTCATGGTATTCCGCGAAATGCGTAGATCATCGGCGACGACGGGAGCTCCGGTGCGGAGAGAGAAAACTCCGATCCCTCGATCCACCGGATATTGGGCCTGTCGTCCAAGTAATTTGCAAGCGGTCTCAATTCCAGGTCGCCGCTGAGCTCGGTCCGATAGGCGATGGGAACGATGACGCGGGCGGAAAGGTCCGTGGCGATCTTGTCGAGCTCGGAAATGAGGAGACTGTCGCGGCCCACGGGCAGGAAGAGGACGTCCACCTTTCCGAACTCCGCCAGTAACTCTGGGCTGAGAGGATGTCCGAGATCGCCCAGGTGGGCGAAACGCATTCCGTCGAGCTCGAAGACGAAAGCGGTGTTGTGGCCGTGAATGGCTCCTTGGGATTTGTCACGAAAGGTGGGGATGCCTCGGAAGAGGAGCCCCCGCGCGTTATTCGTTCCCAGAGCGGCCACGCTGCGAAAGATCTGCGGCGATCCGAGGATCCGCTCTCCCGCGGATCGATCGTTCGCTTCGGTGCTGATCAATACGACATCCGCTTGGAGGGATTCCGGGAACCGATAGTGGACCGCTTCATCCCCGAACGGATCGATGGCAATGCGAATGCCCGAGGAAGCGATCAGATAGACGAACGCATGTCCATACCAGCGTACCAAGACGGAGGGAGTCGCGGCGTGTCCGAGCGCAGCTGGGCCGAAAAAAAGAAGCGGAGCAAACAAAAGGAGAAGAGCGCGGAGCATCCGACCGCCGAGGAAGAGGATTCTTTCGTGAAAGGAAGAATCGCCGTTTTCGTGCAACCATCGCTTGAGCGGCATATTTTGTGAACCGGAGCCAACGGGTCTCGAACCCGCAACCTCTGCCGTGACAGGGCAGCGCTCTAACCAATTGAGCTATGGCTCCCTGGTTTGCTCGACGCATTCTCCTCCCGAGCGGACGAGAGGAAGCTTCGCAGGGACCCCTCTTCCATGGAAGGTTCGTCACCATATGCCACGATTCGCGGAGCTGACAATGGAAAACTGACGCGCATCCCTTCGATCCGCATTCTCACGGGCGGAGAACCGAGCCCTTTCTTTTCTCAAAAGACTCGCGGAACTCCCTCGTGCAAAAAATGAACCTGCGAAAGAATGCCCGCGCGGCTCGCGGCCACCAGAAGTCGCTGGGCTGGCTCGTGAAGAGGCTCGTAGCTCATCCGGTAAGTTCCGAAATGCATGGGTATCAAAATCTTGCCTTGCAGCTCCAAAAAGGCTTGGACCGCTTTTTCCGGGGTGATGTGAGAGACGCGCTTGGAAGGTTGGTCGTAGGAGCCGATCGGCATGAGGACGATTTCGGGCTGAAGGCGTCTGCCGATCTCTCGGAACTCCTTGAAATACGCCGTGTCTCCGCAGTGGTAGACCTTCCGGCTCCCATAGGTGAGGGAATACCCGCCGTAACCGCGATGACGATCGGCAAGATACCGAGCGCCCCAATGATGGGCGGGCGTGAAGGTGAGCGACAGCCCTTGGAACTCCCAGCGATCCCACCAGGACATCTCTCGAACTTGTTCGAAGCCCAGCCCGTGGACAAGGTTTGCCACTCCGGAGGGGACCACTACGGGTTGACGGGCCGCAATCTCCCGGAGAGAGCGGCGATTGAGATGATCGAAATGCGCGTGGGTGATCAGGACCAAGTCGATGTCAGGCAGGTCGTGGATGGCGATCCCGGCCCTCTTGAGCCTGCGAATCATGAACATCCAATTGGCCCAATTCGGATCTATGAGGATGTTGTGCCGGGGCGTCTGTACGAGGAAGGAGGCGTGTCCGACCCACGTCAGGCAGACTTGATCGTCCGACAGGGGGGGGAAGGAAGGAGAGAGTGGAACGCCTCCGCGCCGCGTAAAGAAGGAGGGCAGCAGTACGTCCAGTAGGAAATTGCGGCGCCCCCTTTTCGGCGGTTTGGAGCCGTGCACCGTGTCGATGACCCGCGTTAGGGTTTACGTCCTCCGCGTCGGAATCTTTGGCTTCTTCGTGCGGGACGATGATCCTGGGAGGGACGGTCCAGACGGTAGAGGATGCGGGCTTTGGTCAGATCGTGCGGAGACATTTCCAACTTGACGCGATCGCCGCACGTCAACCGAACAAAGTGCTTTCGCATTTTCCCGGAAATATGGGCCAATACTTGGTGCTGGCCCTCGTCCAACTCGACTCGGAACATGGTTCCTGGAAGAATCGTGACGATCGTGCCTTCGACCTCGATCGTGTTGGGTGTGGTCATTTCGCGATTAGAGGCGCTCGCTCCTTCAAGGATCTTTCTGCAGCGCTAAAGTGCTACCAGGTTTTTGCAGCAGGGTGACGTAATCCGCCAATACGTTCAAGGTTTCTTCTAAAGTGAAATCGTTTCCGACCTGTGGAGTTGCATCGTCCCACCCCTTTTCTTCGACTTCTCGGATGGAAGCCCCGTCCGGGCCGGCTTCCGCAGGGGAACTCTTTGCGGTGGACCGGGGCAAGAGTTTCAACGGTTTCCGATTCCGCGCCGACTCGATGTCCAAATAATAGACATTTTCGTTTAGCTGCGGGTGCCGCGCTCGTTTTGCTTCCAGGGCGGCCTTGCTCGCCTCCGCATCCTGTTTCTCTTTGAGCCGGACCGATTGATTGAGAGAGACCGCCTTATCCAGCTTCTTACGCTTGATCAGATCGATCTGCGTCAAAACGTAGGCAAAATCGGGATTCGCCGCGACTCGCTGGGAGGAACGCTTCTGCAGGGTCGGAAGAAAAGCGGCCTCGCCGGCCGTTTTTTGATAATAAGCCGGCGGGATCGCATCGGCCGGCAGAGCGTTGGGCAGCGAGGATTCGCCGAGGTCGAGATAATCGTCGACCGACGGGAGGACGACGTCGGAGGCGACACCCTGTTGCTGCGTGCTTAAGCCTGTCACCCGATAGAACTTCTGGACCGTGACCTTCAGCTTTCCGGGATCCCCGTGGAAGTCCCATGGGACGTAGTCGGAGAGCGGAAGGAGGGTCTGCACCGTTCCCTTGCCATGCGTCGTCTGGTCGCCGATGATGATCGCCCGCCCATAGTCTTGCAGGGCGGCGGCTACGATCTCCGACGCCGAAGCGCTAAACCGGCTTACCAGAACGAGCAACGGACCCGTGTAGCAGAGATGGTTTCCGGTGATCCGGAAGGATTGGGTCCGTCCGCGATAGTCTTTGACCTGAACGACGGGTCCATCTCGGAGAAAGAGGCCGGTCAGGTTGATCGCCTCTTCGAGCATTCCGCCGCCGTTGCGGCGG
>NZ_CABFUZ020000256.1 GCF_902143385.2 Methylacidimicrobium cyclopophantes | reverse complement strand
AATTTGGCCGTGAGTTCCACGGTGTCAGCCTGTGGAGAGGAAGGCTCTGGCGCACGTCGCAAGACGGCGGTGAAACCAGCCTCGAGGAAGCAGGAAGTCCGCTTTGAACCGGCTTAGGCAGGTTCGAGTAGGTCTGATAGAACGGCGGACGACTCCATGCAGCGAACTAGTGCAGCAGATGGAGGCGGGGCGGGAGCGCCGAATGGCACGCATCGGAAGAGCGTCGGTGGAAAATCCGCCGCTCCACAGCTCGTGCCGAGATAGGGCTGTCTGCGCTCAATTGCAGCCTTGTCGGAGGACGATGCCCGCTTTATCCTCCGGTCACGGGAGAGTCCGTCTCGTGGCTAGAATCGCCTCGTTCGAAGCCGAAGCTTCGCGCTACGATGCGTGGTTTAGAAAACATGAGGCGGCGTACATCTCGGAGTTGCTCGCCCTGCGGCCGTTCGTGCCATGGGAGGGGCGCGGCATCGAGATCGGGGTCGGCAGCGGCCGTTTTGCCGCACCGCTGGGGGTGCGGGTAGGCCTCGATCCCTCCCCTGCGATGCTCGCGCTCGCCAAGCAGCGCGGGATCCAAACGGTGGTGGGGATCGCCGAAAAGTTGCCTTTTGCGGCTGGGAGCTTTGACTATGCCTTGGTGGTAACCACGATCTGTTTTGTCGATTCACCGGCAACGATGGTGGTGGAGGCGCATCGGGTGCTCCGGCCGGGTGGTCGCCTCACGATCGGTTTCATAGATCGGGAGAGCGCCCTGGGACAGGAGTATCTCGCGCACCAGGCGGAGAATGTATTTTATCGCGAGGCAACTTTTTATTCGGCGCTCGAAGTCGAGGGGCTGCTTAGGGAAGGCGGCTTTTCGATCGATGCCTGGGCGCAGACGCTGGAGCGTCCCCTGGCCGAGACGCACGGGATCGAACCGTTGCGGACCGGACGAGGCCAATGCGCGTTTGTGGTCGTTGCAGCAACGAGGGTGGATTGACCCGTGAAGGCATTTGGCGGGATCATCATCCTAGCGGCTGTGCTCTGTTCTTCACGGGCAAATGGGGCGCCTCTGCCGGCCCAAGTTTGGGGAAATCGCCCGATTTTGGGGTGGGCCAGAAGGGAGTGGGCACTTTTGACGAAAACCCAGTGCTACATTGTGAATAGATGTATGCAAGAGAGCGCTTGAGGGAAACTGCATGTAGTCGAGCAGGTTGATGATCTCTCCTTGTCTTTCTGCGCATCGTTCCGAGCCGGTGGCCGAGCGGGAGAGGCTACCGGTAGGTTCGACTGGTGGAGAGCTACTCCGATCGAGAAAGGATCCAGCAACGGACGGAGGCTGATCTTGGGCGGAAGGAGTTGGGGACTCCTCATCTTGATGGGCTTGCGGAGCTCTTGGGGGCGGAGTCGCAGAAGAGGATGGAGCGGTCGAAGCCGGAAATCAGCGCGGTTTTGGGAACCGGCGCTGGAGCGAGGGCGCTTTGGGAGTAACTGCAATTCTCCGAGCTTTTGGATGCATGCCCGGAGCGGCGGCACGGTCTTTCCCTTGCGGAGCGAGCCGTGGTTCTTGTGGTCAATCGGCTCATTTCTCCGGGAAGCGAGCATACGCCGGCCCAACGGCTGGAGACCGACTATGCCCCGATCGGGGAGGGGAACGCATTCGGCCGGTCTGGAAGCAAACAGGTCGGCTTCGGGATCTCTTTTGCCTCAAGTCCGAAATGGTCTCCTACGATTGGACTTCTCCCCACTTTGAAGGGGAAGACTCCAAGGAGCTTGGTTCCATTCGGCTATAGCCGGGACCAGCGGGAAGGCGAGGGCGAATCTTTGTTAGGAGTCGTCATGTCGGGAAGTTGGCCCATGGCCACGCTGTCTTCCGAGGCAACTCAAAGATTTGGAGAGGGCGCAGGCGGTGGTGGAGGATTTGGAAAAGCGCCTTGGGGCTGCCTCGGGCAGTCTTCGTGGGGATCGGGGCATGGTGAGCGGGGTCAACCGCGGCCTGCTCCGGAGACAGGGCAGGGTTTTTTGTGGAAGTGGGCTGGCGGCAGATTCCGGAGGTCCGGAAGGAGATCCGGTCCCCGGAAGATGTGCTGGCACTTCCCAGCCCGGCCTTCGCTCCCCGGAGAGCGGGACTGCCAGGGGCCGGGTTGCCTTGCTCAAAAGGAGGTTTTTCGGAAGAGGAAGCGATTTGCCGGTTTTGAGAGAAACAACGGAATTCGTGCACCAATCAAAAACCAACGATTGTTCGTTGAAAATGCATCCTTTCCTCCAGAAGCGTCCTGCCTCGCTCGCTGCCTTCTCCCCGTGCGACGCCGGAAACGCAAAAAATGGCCAAGCAGGAAGCTCGGCTTTTCGAGGCGTTTTCGTAAGTCGCTGAAGCTAATGGCTGCCGCGCTAGGACTCGAACCTAGAACACCCAGATCCAGAGTCTGGTGTGCTACCAATTGCACCACGCGGCAGTGATGAGGGTAGTGGTCTTTGTAGGCGAAAACCGCTCCCGTGGCAAGGGTTGGAAGCGGATTAGGCAAAGTAGCGCCAGTCGAGATCGGGAAAGAGATTGTCGCGCCGTTCGCATTCGCTCAGGAATGCAAAGTCGGGAGCGTGCCTTTCGAGTTGGCTGCAAAGGGTGTTGAGGCGGTAGAGGTGGGTTTCGGTTCTGCGCTTGGCGTAGGCGGATGCGGTCCCAGTCTTCATGAGGAAGGCCCAGTCGCTCGCCTGGGCGAGAAGGAGTTCGCGGGCGGCTTGGCGGAGAAGCCGCTGGGGCGGCCTTCGGTGGGAGGCGTACCGCTTGGCCTGAGCGACCAGACGCCGCGCACCGTTGTGGAGAAGGGGGTAGATCCAGTCGTTTTCTCCGCTGAGCCAGACCTCGGAATGGCCGCGCCAGCCCCAGGAAGAGGAAGCGGGCCGGGCGAGCTGCTGAGTCGGATGACGCTCGAGATATTCGGAGGGAGTGATCGGAGAGAGGGAGAGGGGATCGGCCGCCATCCCTCGGAAGAGGAAATCGAGAAATTGCGGGCCCTCGTACCACCAGTGGCCGAAGAGCTCGGCGTCGTAGGGGGCGATTACGATGGGAGGAAGACCGAAGCCCTGCTCCCGAAGGGATGCGACCTGGCTCCGCCGCTTGGAGAGGAAATCCTCGGCATGGAGCGCCGCCGTGGCTCGGGCCTCCTCGGGGGAGTAAGGCTCCTTGTCCGGGGTCTTTCCCGTAATCCGATAATATTTGATCCCGAGAAACTTTCGCTCCCCGGTCGGTAGGATGTAGGGCCGGAGGTAGTCGTAGTCGAGCTCGAAGCCGATGTCCCGATAGAACTCCCGGTAGTGGAAGTCGCCGGGGTACCCTTCGGCTGCGCTCCAGACTTCCCGGCTCGAGTCGACATCGCGTGCGAAGGCGGCGGGCCCCCAGGGGGTGTAGGCTGGAGCGAAGAAGCCGAATTGGGGGCGGGGTTCGCCGAAGAGCAGACCGTGGGAGTCTACCACGAACCAGCGAATCTCGGCCTCCTGCAGGAAGGCCTCGACTCCTGGATAGTAGGCGCATTCGGGAAGCCAAAAGCCTCTCGGGTCTCCGCCGAAGAGAGTTCGGTGGGAGTCACGGGCGATGAGGATCTGCGCTCGGACGGCTTCGGGGGTTTCGGCGAGGAGGGGGAGATAGCCGTGGGTCGCCCCGCAGCTGATGAGTTCGAGCTTCCCGGTTTGGGCGATCCGCCGGAAAGCGCCGAGAAGGTCCGCCTGGTAGCGGACGAAGTAGTCCTCTCGGGCTTGCTCGAGCTTGTTGCGGTAGAAGTGGGCCAGATCGTGGAAGGGCGGGGAGAGGATCGTCCGATCCGATTCCCGGCAGGCGAGCTCGAGGAGCCGCTCAAGATGGATCCGGTAGCGTCTTTGGAGGAGTGGATCCCCCAGCATCGCGCAGAGGGTGGGGGAGAGGGAGAGCGTGAGTCGGAAGTCGATGCCGTCCCGCAGGAGTCCTTCGAGGACCGAGAGGAGGGGGAGGTAGCACTCGGTGATCGCCTCGAAGAGCCAGTCTTCCTCGAAAAACTCCTCATGCTCGGGATGGCGGACAAAGGGAAGGTGTCCGTGGAGAAGGATGGCAAGGTAACCTTGGGTTTCCACGACCCGCGCGTTCCGGCCCTCTTGGCTCTCCCCCATCCGGAGATTCACTCGGGAATCCGGCCGAGCGGCTCTGCGGGCAGTGGGGGCTGGGGGGTGGCGTCGACTTCACCCTGGTACCGGCTCTGCCGGAGAAACGAGAGGGTCGCCCCACGGGTTTCCACCTTGTCGGGCGAGATGGCCTCGATTGGGATTCGGTAGCTTCCGTCGGGGAGGAGGAAGTGGTAACGAAACGTTCCGTCGGGCTGCAACGAGATGGGCCTCCCCAGGACCGTGACTTGGGCCTTGGGATCGGTTCCACCGTAGAGGATGAGCTCCGCATTGACGTGGAGGAAAAAGCCGCGCCCGCGCCCCATCCCGGGAGGAAGGGCCCAGGAAGCCCCGATGGGACCCAAGGCCCACGACGAAGGCCAGGCGAAGGAGCCCGGCCAAGCAAAGCTCCCGGGCCAGCCGATTCCCAAGGCGGGCCAGGTGAGGGATCCGGGCCAAGCGGCTGCCGAGCCGGGCCAGGGAAAGGAACCCGGCCAGGAAAAGAGACCAAAGCTCGAAGGGCTGCCGGCGAAGCTGCCAGCCGTTTGACCGAAAGACCAACTTCTCTCCCAGAGGGAGGAGAGTTCGGGCGAGACGGAGGAAGAGCTTTCCTGGGGCTCCTGTTGGAGACGGGCCAAGGTTTCGGCGACCCGCTCGCCCGGACGGGAAAGGGGGCGGAGCTCGCGGGAGAGCTGGCCGAAGGGGACCTTCGGGGGAAGGGTGAGGAAGGTCCGATCGGTCCGTTCCGAGGGTGCGAAGCGGGGTAGCGTGACCGGCTGGGAGAAGCCCAAGGAATGGAAGCTCCTCCGCGCTCCCTGGGCTTGGTAGATGCCGAGCTCGGCCGAAAAGGTTTCTCCGGCTTCGGAAAGCGGAAAGTACCAGTTGCGACAGCCGGGGGGCAGGACATGCTCCTCGCGGATCGTCCCGTCCGCCCGGCGGAGACGGAGCAGGACGCAGCCGTCGTCGGCCGCCCGCGCGGCTTGGACCAGGCGTTCCTCAGGCCAGTTCCAGTAGGCGAAGAGGGAGTCGGGTCCCCGAGGAGCCAGATAGAGGCGAAGGGATGCCGCCCCGGTTGCGGTCGCCGAAAGGCCCTCGAGAGGAGGATCGACCGAGACGGGGGCGGGCCGCTCTACTACCGAGTCGATCGCCGGCTCGAGAACGAGGGTTGGGTCGACCGGGATCTGCGATCGGACGGCCTTCCTCGTTCGCGCTCCGGCTCGGCTGCGCTTCGGCGAGGATCGAGATCGGGACGTCCGTTGGCGATGGGTTGCTTTGCGCGAGGTCATGGCCTTCTCATCCTTCTCTGCGGATTTCGCAGCCGCTCGAGCTCCTTCCCGGCTCCAGGCATGGATGGCCGCAGGGCTCCGAATGGCGAAACGAAATGGCTTCCGGTTCCGACCGAAGCTTCTCTGTCTTTTCCGAAAGACAGGAGGATCATAGAGGAATCGAAGCGGTTCGGCCAGCGGGAAGTCGAGGAAATCTCCCCTGACGGTGGGAGGAACCGAGCCGTCAGCCCCTTGACCACCGGTGCCAAGGAGGATAGGCTACCGAATTACCGTGCTTATGCGGCGGCTGCTTTTCGCCCTGCTCCTTCTCGGGCTCTTGCCCGTTCGGCTCTATGCCCCGCTCGTTTGGAGGCCCGGCGAGGGTTGGACCGATGAGAGCACCGGGGCTGGGCTTTCCGCTTCCAGCTCACGCGACCAGCTGGCGCTGGGGAAGAAGTTCCTGGAAGCGAAAGACTACGATAACGCTCTGCGCGCGTTTATGGTTCTGGTGCGGCGCTGGCCCTATTCTTTTTTCGCTCCCGAGGCGCAGTTCCGGATCGCCGAGTGTTTGGAAAAGCGCGGGGACTTTCTCAAGGCCAATAAGGCCTACGACAAGATGATTCAAAAGTATCCGGCGAGCTCCTTTTTCGAGCAGGCGCTCGAGAGGAAGCTGGCGATCGGCAATCTCTATCTGGCCGGCGAGCCGCAGCGGCTGCTTGGGGTGCCTTTTGGGCCCTCGATGAAGATTGCGGTCGACATCTACGAGTCGATCATTCGGGCCGCTCCCTACGGGCGATTGGCTCCAGTTGCGGAGTTTCAGCTCGGGCTCGCGCGAACCAACGAGAAGAAATATTCGGAGGCGATCGCGGCCTTTAGCCGGATTCTTGACAAGTATCCCAACTCGGAGCTGGCCGACGATGCACAATACCAGTTGGGCTATACTTGGTTCGTTTCGGCTTTGGCCACAGCGTATGACCAGAGCTCGGGCGAGAAGGCGATGGAAGCATTCGAGGACTATATCGTCCGTTATCCGTTGGGAGATAAGGTAGCCGCCGCTCGGGAGCATCTGGCCCTTCTCAAGAAGAGGGCAACGCTTGGCAGCTTCAACATCGCCGCATTTTACGAGAAGACCAAGAATTACAAGGCCGCTTTCATCTACTACAGCGACGTGATTCGCCAGAATCCCGATTCGGAACAGGGGAAGATCGCAGAGCAAAAGGTCAAGCTGCTCCGGCCGATGGTCGAAAAAGATCTGGGCCTGCCTTCCGCCGGCACGACGAGCGTCAACGCTCCGACGACGATTCCCACTCTTCCGGCGGCCACCACCCCGCAGGCAAGCACGGGAGCGAATGGCCCGTGAGGTCGAGGGGGAAAAAAGCGGCGCTCCGCGCCTGGCTGCCGCTGCTCTTGCTTCTGGCCCTGCTGACGGGCTGCTCGGGGGGCTATCGTCTGGGCACCATCGGGGGCAAGCAGATGCAGGGGATTCGCACGATTTGGATCCCGACGGTGCGCAACAAGACCATCATCCCGCAGCTCCAGTCGATGGTCACCAACGAGATCATTCAAGCCTTCGATAACGACGGGAGTTTGCGCACGGTGGGTCCCGGGGAGGCGGATGCGGAGCTCGATGTGACGATCACCGACTTCAGCCGGATCCCGATTCGCCCGGAGCTGCTCGATCCGCTGACGACCGCCGAGTACCGCTTTGTCCTCATCGGGAGCGTGACGCTGCTCAACCGGAAGCTCGGACGGAAGACGCTCAATGGGGTGGGCGTATCGGGATCGAGCTTCTATTTTACCCAAGTCAATATGCCGGAGGCTCAGCGGCAGGTGATGCCCTGGGTCGCGCAGGACTTTGCAAAGCGGGTGGTGACGCTAGTCACCGAGGGATGGTAGCTCCCCCGGCCCAGGAACCGGGAGAAACTCGTACGGCCCGAAGCGGAGTATCTTCGAGAGTCGGCTGGTAAGCCATCGCTTGGCTACGGCAATCGCGGAAGCGAGCGAATCTCCCCAGGCGAGCCGGGCGGTGATCGCCGCGGAAAGGGTGCAGCCGGTTCCATGGGGAGAGACTCCCGGGACGCGGGGAGCGGCGAAGCGTTGGATCTCCCCTGCGTCGGCAAGAAAGTCTACCGCCGAGACTCCTTCCAGATGACCTCCCTTGAGGAGGAAGGGGACTCCGAATCGCTTCGAGAGTTCCAAGGCCGCCCTTTCGGGATCATCCGGGGGACGGAGCGGTCTTCCCAGGAGAAGCTCGGCTTCGGCACGGTTCGGGGTGACCAAACGGGCGAGGGGAAAGAGAGATGCGCCCAGGGCGGCGACTGTCTCCCGGGCGGATAGGGGCTCTCCGCTCGAGGCGACGAGGACCGGATCGACGACGAGGGGCAAGCCGCCGGCTACGGCGCTCAGCCGGTCCGCGACCTCGCGGACGATCTCGGGACGATAGAGCATCCCCGTCTTGACGGCGGCCACCGGCAGCGCCTCGAAAACTGCCTCGATCTGATCGCCGACCAGGGATGGGGAGAGCCCGGAAATTCCCAGGACCCTACCGGGGTGCTCGGCGACGATCGAGGTGATCGCGGTGGCTCCGTAGGTACCAAAGAGAAAGAAGGTCTTTAGGTCCGCTTGGATGCCCGCGCCGGCGCTCGAATCGGAGCCGGCGATCGAGAGGGCGACCGGAAGCGGGCCAGAAGGAAAAAAGCGTATCATAGAGCCTTGTCAAAGGGGAGAGGCGGATCTATTGTAGATTCGTTTTTCTTCTTTCGGAAACGGAAATGAAGAAGCCATCGATACCACTCGCTCTTCCCGGCCTTGAGGTAAAAATTGAGCGCCTTCGCTTCCGTGTCACCTCGGAGGAAGGAACGGATCGTCCGTTGGTCTGCCAGTACTACCTGAGCATCAGCAATGGAAGCGATCGGACCGTCCGGCTCCGGGGGAGAAAGTGGGTTCTCACCGAGCAGACGACGGGCGAACGGGTAGTAATCGAAGGGGAGGGGATCGTCGGCTCATTTCCCGAGCTGCGACCCGGGGAGAAGTTCCGCTATTCGAGCTACCACTTGTATCGGCAACCGACGGTGGCCGAAGGGGCCTACTTTGGAGAGGACAAAGACGGAACGCCGATCGTCGTCGGGATTCCGCGCTTCCGTATGGCTGCCGCGCCGGAGGGAGAGGCCGACCGAGCCCTTCCCTAAAGAGGGGAACCCCCTTCTTACCCCTCTTTTGGGAAAATTCATTGCGTCCTCGGGGCGTTTGCCTATCCTTAAGGGCATAGTTCTCAAATTCGAGACGGAGACGAGAAGTTCTGCCCGTGGAAGAAGAAATCGCCGCTGGGTCGGAGAAGACTTCCCTTGGGTCGGGTCGGGGAAACAAGCGACCCATCCTGCGATGAAACAAATCTTCCTTCCGCAGGAACTCGGCTTCGTCGCGTCATCGGCACTCCTTCGCGCCCCTAGCGCCAAGGACGTTCAGAGTGCTCCTCGCCGGGGTCGCCATTCCGCGCCCACCGGCTCGCCCTATGTTTGCGAGCAAAGGCGAATCAGCGCGAATCGAGGAGGGAAAGAGCCGAGCGAGAACCGGACCGACAAAACGAACGAAACAATCAGGAAGAGATCCATTCCGGCTTCTTCGCTCTCGCGGGCGGCGGGATTTGGGGTCTTCCACCAACGGATAGTCAATCATGAGTCAGGATCCTTCATATTCGAGAAACTCCGGGCGTTATCCCAGGAGAGACCAGCGATCGAAGAGGCGCAGCCGCGGAAGGCCTCCGGAGCCGCCGCGCCAGCCGTCCTTCGGAGAGAAGGTGCAGTCCTTTTTCCAGGGATTGTTTGGCAAGCGGGAGGAGCCGCCAGCTCCTGCGACCCGTCCCGGCGCCCCGCGCGAGCGGGAGGGGCGGAGGCCCGGGGGGCAGGAACCAAAGCGCGAGGCGCCGATGTTCGAATCGGTCATCGAGCCTTCGACTCCTAGGCTCTATGTCGGCAACCTTTCTTACGATGTCGCCGAAAGCGACCTCTTCGACCTTTTTTCGAAGGTCGGGCAGGTGAAGAACGTCGATATCGTGCGCGATCGGAGGACGAATCGCTCCAAGGGTTATGGCTTTATTGAAATGGCGGATCTGGAAGCGGCCAAACAAGCCTTTACCCAGTTGAATCGAACCGACCTTGTCGGCAGGCAGATCGTCGTCAGCGGAGCGAAATCGGAACGCCGAGAAGGCAGAAGAGAGAGCTCCGAGCCCTCGCAGTAGCTTGCGGACGCGCACCATGGGGGTCGATCAGGCGCTTTCGCTGCTTCTCCGCGGCGCCGAGCAGGTCCACTCTTTGCACGAGCTGCGGGAGCGTTTGGCGGCCTGCCGTCCGCTCCGGGTGAAGTTCGGAGTCGATCCGACTTCCCCCGATCTCCACTTGGGCCATTCGGTTCCGCTTTTCAAGCTGCGTCAGTTTCAGGATTTGGGGCATCAGGCCGTTTTGGTGATCGGCGATTTTACCGCCCAGATTGGCGATCCGACGGGAAGGAATGCGGCTCGGCCCGAGGTTTCCGAAGAGGAGGTTCGCCGAAACGCGGCGACCTACCGGGATCAGGCCTTCCGCATCCTCGACCCGGAACGGGTGGAAATCGTCTGGAACGCGAGCTGGTTTGGGAAGATGTCCAGCCGGGAGCTGCTGCTGCTCCAGCGCCGGGCGACTGCGACCCAGATCCTGCAAAGGCGGGATTTTCAGCAGCGCTGGGAGAAGGGCGAGCCGATCGGCCTCCACGAGCTCCTCTATCCGCTCCTCCAGGGGTGGGATTCGGTCATGGTGCGCGCCGACGTGGAGATCGGTGGCAGCGATCAGCTCTTCAACATGCTGATCGGCCGGGATCTCCAGGAGCAGGTGGAGCAACCGCCGCAGGTAGTGCTGACCCTTCCGCTCCTGGAAGGAATCGACGGCGAAAACAAGATGAGCAAGTCGCTCGGGAATGCAATCGGCGTCTCTGAGCCTCCGGATGCGATCTTCGGGAAGACGATGAGCATTTCGGACGAGCTCATGGCGAAGTGGTATCCCATTTTTCTGGACGCTCCTCTCGCGCCCGAGCTCCATCCCATGGAGGCCAAGAAGGCGCTCGCCGAACGGCTCGTCGCCCGCTTCCATGGGGAGGAGGCGGCGAAGAAGGCGCGCAAAGCCTTCGAGCGGGTCTTCTCGCAGCGGGAGGTGCCGGAGGAGGTTCCGGAATTCGCTCTTCCGGGCCACGAGATCCCGATCTTGGAGGCGCTTCTTTTGATCGGGGCGGTTCCGAGCAAGTCGGAAGCAAGGCGCCTTTTAACCCAGGGAGCCGTGCTGGTCGACGGATTGAGGATTACCGATCCCCGCGCCATCGTGAGCCTTGGAGCGCATCCCCTCCTTCGTTGCGGCAGGCGCTTTTTCGCGCGTCTCAAGCCCGAACGGGGGTAAGCCCGAGCCGTGGGCCGCATAACGGCACGGAGGCTTTTCCCCCATGTTGGTTTTCCCCCGTTTCCCGGAGCGCATATCATCGGCGCGCGGAATCGGCAAGGATTTTGCAGCCTCTGCGGCGCCATCCGGTGATTGCGGAAAAGATCCGCGTGGTGCGCATTTGGTTCCGGAAAATCGTGCGAGACCTGGCAGGACGGTGGGAAGGCCCCGTCCAGGAGAAAATGTCCTCATCAAGCTGAGTCGCTGGGAGGGCCTCCAGGCTGCATGATAAAAGAAAGCCGGAGGGCGTTGGGATTCGGAGACGGCGAGCTCGATGGGTCCGGGATTTGTGGGAATTCTTCCTGACCCTACGCGTTGGCCGTCCCCTCTCCGCTCTTCGGTTTGGCTTGGACCTTTTCGAAGAAGATCCGGACTTCGCTCTCTTTCTTGCCGAGAAGGTGCTGGGCTCGAAGAAGGGCATTGCGGGTCGAGAGGTTGGGGTGGACGCCGATTAAGGGGAAGACATTGTCCCGTCCGATCGTGTCGATAACCCCGGAGCTGCGGAGGACTCGAATGATCGGTCTGGTGGCTCCGCTGATGAGGAGATGGCGTCCGCTCTCGTGCATCATTCGGGCGAGTTCGTCGATGGCAAGCGCACAGGTCGCGTCGAGGTGGTGGGCGTTGCGCATGCGGAGGATGACGACACGGAGGGTGGGGTCAAGGCAGATCCGGCGGATCTGGTCGCGAAAGAGATCGGCGACGCCGAAAAAGAGCTCTCCCTCGACATGAATGATGCAGATTTCCGGAACCACTCTCTCTTCGGACCGTCCTTTTTCCCGCAAGCCCTCCTCTTCGTCATAGGTGTATTCGACCAGCGAGGGCTGGCCGACCTGCTTGAGGAAGAGGAGCACCGAGGCGCCGATGCCGAGGCCGATGGCGAAGTCGAGCGGGGTGAGGAGGGCGCTAAAGAAGGTGACGAGGAAGACGAGCCCATCGGCCTGGGTCGTTTGGAGCGCGATCCGGACATCGCGCCTGTTGATGAGCGAAAAGCCCGTGCAGACGACCAAGGTCGCCAGCGCGGGCATCGGAATGTAGGCAAAAAAGGGGCCTGCCAGAAGGAGACCGCCCGCCAGAAGGAGACCGCTCCAGAGGTTGGCGAGGACCGTTGCCGGCTTACTGATCCAGTTGAGGGCGGAGCGGGTGAGGGAGCCGGAAACCGGCATTCCCCCCAGAACGGCGCAGGCGAGATTGGCCGCACCCTGCGCAAACATCTCCCGGTTGGGATCGATCGGCTCGCCGGAGCGGCTGGCGAGGGACTTGCCGATGCTCGCTCCTTCGATTGCGGCGAAGAAGGCGAGGGCCAGGGAAGCGCTGGCGAGCTGCGAGAACCAGCTCCAGTGGAGAGAGGGTATCGTAAGGGGCCAGAACCCGAACGGAATCGGCTCGAGGTAGCGGATCGGGAGATGGAAGAAGCGGAGCGGCAGGGAAAGCAAGGAGACGAGCAGGAGGGCGAGGGCGACGGCGGGCAGCTTGGGGAAGGAGACCTTGAGCCACCACCAGACAAGGAAGGAGAGGAGACTCAGGGCAACCGAAGGCCATTGGGCCTGGCCCGCGTGGCGGATCGTCTGGCCCACGATGTCGACGAAGGTCGAGACCTCCGGGATCGGGAAGCCCAGCATGTGATGGACTTGATTGGCGATGATGAGGAAGGCCGCTCCGGTGATGTAGCCGATCACGACGGTCCGGGAGACATATTGGGTAAGGGCCGCGGCGCGAAAGACGGCTCCGGCCAGGAGGGCCAGCCCCATCAGGAGCAGAAGAAAGCTCAGGGAAGAGATCTTGTCGATCTTGCCCTCCATGCTCAGATAGGAGCTGAAGACCAACACCGCGGTGGCGTTGGTGGGGCCGAGCACGACGTAGCGGGAGCTTTGAAAGAGGGGTCCGACGACGGAGGCGACCGCGCAGGCGTAGATTCCGTACTGGACGGGGAGTCCCGCAATCAGGGCGTAGGCCATTCCCTGCGGAAAGGAGAGCAGGGCGACGTTGAAGGCCGCGCTCAGGTCGGCACGCAGCTTGGCCGAAGAGTACGAAAGTAAGGTCGCCCGGAGCGGCCCAAGATCCAAATGGAGCTCGGTCCATTGATCGCGCAGCCGGCGGGCGAGTCTCGCTGAGGCGGGCCAAACGCGCTTCAGGAAGAGCCGGCGCGCATCGTCTCCCAGTCGATTCCCCTTGTGCGGCACCATTTGCGGTAAGCCTCCGGCAAGATTTCCGACGGTTTGATTTCGCTGCGCCCTCCCCAAAAGATATTTGAGTAGAGAACCGGGATCCCCATCCGGCGGAGGTGGTCGTCCATCGCGGCCTTCTGGAGCAGCAGCCGCTCCTTTTCCCGTCCGTGCGCGACCGCCATCAGGTTGACGTTTCCAAACTCCGGACCCGCCTCCCGCCAGTAGCAGTGGGTGAGGATCTCGAAGCGGCCGATCTCCTCTCCGGCTTCCCTCTCCCTCCCCCGGGGAACCGCCCAGTGGAAGAGTCCGTTAAAGCGGGTGACCCGCTCCCCGGTCGAAAGGGGCTTCACATGCTCGAGGAAGGTCGAGAAGCGGCCGAGGATTCCCATCCGTTCGAGCTCCTTCGCCACGCGGACAAAGTCCGGGAGGGAAAGGCCGACCGAGCGGGCTCGGGCCGCCCAGAAACCCAAGCCGACTTCCTCCGGCCGTAGCTCATCCTTGAGGGCTTCGAGGACCTTCCACTGCTCCTGGGAGAGCGCGCGCACCTCCACCGCGTGCATCCGAGCCCGCTCCGGAGAGATCGCTCCAATTTCGAGCGTCCGGCGCCGGACATGCCCGACACCGAGGGTGAAGATGCCCTTGGCGCGAAGGATCCGATGGCGCACTGCACCGATCTCCGACGCCAGGTAGCGGCAATGGGCTTCCAGCGAAAATCCCTGCGGCACTTTCAGGGTGCTCCAAAGACGAAAGGAAGAGCCGGCAGAGGCCGAATCGGTCGAGCGAACGACCACGTGGCCACTGAAGGGATCTTCGACCACGAGGAAGTCAAAGGCCGCTCCCAGCTTCTCTTCCGGAAGCTCCCACGCAATGAGTGCGCCAGGTGCCAAATCATTGGCGAGCAATGTCTGCCGGACCCTCCGGATGGTGCCGTGCTCGAGCATGGCCCGAATGCGCGCCGTTACGGTCTCGATCGAAAGACCCGAGAGCCGCGCGATCTCACGGAAAGGCTCTTCCTGAAATCCCGCGAGCTTGTCTTCGGATACCGAGAGGATGCGGGCGTTGATCGGATCCTCGGTGCTGATCGGAAGGGGCTCGCTCAAGTCGATGGAGTTCATGGCTATCCTTTTGACAAAGAAAGAGCCCTCATGCAAAAGCAAAACCTGGCGGGCCGTCGTGCAAGGCGAGCGCCTACGGATTCTCGAGACGGTCGAGGATCGCCTGGGCGAACGCTTCCGTCCCTACGGTCTTTCCCCCGTCGGAGGCGATGTCCGGCGTCCGGAAGCCGTCGCTCAAGGCTGCGCGGAAGGCGCTCTCGATCGCGAGGGCCGCCTTTTCCTCGCCTAGGCTATAGCGCAACAGGAGAGCGGCGCAAAGAATCTGTGCGCTCGGATTGGCGATTCCCTTCCCGGCGATGTCGGGCGCGGAGCCTCCCGCCGGCTCATAGAGGCCGAATCGGGCCTTGCCCAACGAAGCGCTCGGGAGCATGCCTAGGGAGCCGCAGATGGCTGCGGCTTCGTCGCTCAAGATGTCTCCGAAGAGGTTTTCGCAGAGAAGAACGTCGAACTGTCGCGGCTGGCGAATGAGCTGCATCGCAGCGTTGTCGACGTAGAGAAAACCCAATTGGACGTCGGCATATTCGGAAGCGATGCGGCGGACGGTCTTCCGCCAGAGGAGGCTCGACTCGAGTACGTTGGCCTTGTCGACGAGGGTGACAAATTGTTTCCTGGCGCGCGCGGCTTCGAAGGCGACGCGGGCGACGCGCTCGATCTCGGCGGTTTCGTAGACCAAGGTGTCGATCGCCCGTTCTCCCCGATCGGTCATCACGGTTCCCTTCGGTTGGCCGAAGTAGAGCCCCCCGGTCAGCTCTCGGACGACGAGCAGATCGACGCCGCGGGCGATCTCGGCCTTGAGCGGAGATGCGCTCAGGAGCTCGGGATAGCAGGTGATCGGGCGAAGGTTGGCATAGAGGCCGAAGGTGCGCCGAAGAGGGAGGAGGGCGGCGCGTTCCGGCTGCTTTTCGGGGGGGAGGGCTTCCCATTGCGGCCCTCCGACCGCACCGAAGAGGATCGCTTGGGAGTTGCGGCAGACCGTCAAGGTTTCCTCGGGCAGGGCCTTGCCGGCGGCGTCGATCGCCGCTCCTCCGACCAGGGCTTCCTCGAAGACCAGTCGGAAGCCGAACTTATGGGCGGCGGCGCGCAGGATGGGAAGGGTCGCCGCGATGATCTCGGGTCCGATGCCGTCTCCGGCGAGGACGGCGATTTGATAGGTCTTCATGGAAAGAAATCGGGTGGCTGGAGAAGAGGCTCCTATGCGAGAGGAACCATGCCGGTCTTGCGGGCGTACTGAAAGATGCCCCCCGCCTCGATCACGGGCCTCGCCTCTCCAAGCGGCTTGAGCCGGTAGCGAACGCCGCCGGCGGAGAGGAATTCTTCCTCGAGATTCACTTCGACCTGCTCCCCGGTTCGGATCCGATCGCAGAGCCGGTCCACGCATTCGTACGGGAAGAGGACTCCGGTGGAGACCGAGTTGCGGAAAAAAATCCGCGCGTAGCTTTCGGCGATCACGATCCGGCAGCCGGCGGCCCCGAGGGCGATCGGAGCATGCTCGCGCGAAGAGCCGCAGCCAAAATTTCGACCGGCGATGAGGATCGGGTAGCGGGCGGTTTCTTCTCCCGGCTCGACGAAACGCTCCGGGTAGAGATCGTCGGGTAGGCCCGAAAGGGCGTAGGAGCCGAGCTTGCGAAGCTCCTCGAGCACCGTGGGCACCAACATGAGGTATTGGGCCGGGATGATCTGATCGGTGTCGATGTTGTCGCCGACGACGTACGCGGGACCGGAAATCGTAGCCACTGCTCCTTCTTCTGAGAGCTTTTACGGCGTGCCGGCGCGAATGGCAATCCGAAAATGAGCCGATCGGTTTGGGGGCCGGAGGCCACAGGCAGCCGGGGAAGAGTGGGCGACAAATCGCAATGGTGGAGCAAGACGCTGGACGGATGGAACTCCTTTTGCCATTTTCCTTCCGCGATGGAGTCGGAAACGCCGAGGGAAGAGTTGCCGGCCTCCCCCCAGGGACGGTGGAAGCGCCGCCATCTCCTCGGCTTGCGGGAGCTGGAGAAGGAAGAGATCCTCGGTCTGCTCGACGCCGCCGACGAGGTGACGCGCTATCTCGATTCGGGGAGGGAGCTTCTATCGCTCCAGGGGCTTACCGTGGTCAATCTCTTCATCGAGCCGAGCACCCGTACGCGCGTCTCTTTCGAGCTTGCCGCGAAGCGGCTGGGAGCGAGCGTCCTCGAGATCGATCAGGAATCGAGCTCCATCCGGAAAGGGGAGACCCTCAAGGATACGGCGCGGAACTTGGAGGCGATGGGGGCCGATTTTCTCGTGCTCCGCCATTCGGCGGCGGGGGCGGCGCACTTTTTGGCCGACCGGGTGCGATCGTCGGTGATCAACGCGGGCGACGGCGCCCATGAGCATCCGACGCAGGGGCTCTTGGACCTTCTCACGATCCGCCGGCGCCTCGGAAAAATCGAAGGGGTCCGGGTCGCGATCGTCGGCGATATCCTGCACAGCCGTGTCGCTCGTTCCGACATCTGGGGCTTACGCAAACTCGGAGCGGAGATCGCGCTGGTCGGCCCGCGCACGCTTCTCCCCGAGGTCTTCGAACGGTTCGGAGCGAGACTGAGCTGGGAACTCGATCCGATCCTGCCTTGGGCGCAGGTCGTGATCCTCTTGCGTTTGCAGCATGAGCGGCAGAAGGAGGGAATGTTCCCCTCGCTCGGGGAGTATGTGTCGCTCTACGGATTGAGCGATAGCCGCTTGCGGCGTTGTCCCCCGGAAGTCCTGCTCATGCATCCGGGGCCGATAGAGCGCGGGGTTGAGATCGAAAGCGAGCTCGCCGACGGACCAAGCTCGGTCATCCTGAACCAAGTGGCCAGCGGAGTGGCCGTGCGGATGGCGGTCTTTGCGCAATTGGCCCGCTTTCATCGTCGGAATGGGGAAGCAAGGTGAGTGGATTCTACCGTCTAGCGGGCGGCCGCATCGTCGACCCGAGCTGCGGTCGGGACGAGATCGGGGATCTCTTCGTCGCCGCGGGGCGGATCGCGGACCCCGCTTCCCTCCCCCAGGAGAGCTGGGAGCGGATCGATGCTTCCGGATGCATCGTCGCGCCGGGGCTGATCGATCTCCACGTCCACTTGCGGGAGCCGGGTGATCCGCAGAAGGAGACAATCGCTTCGGGGACGCGCGCCGCGGCGGCGGGCGGGTTTACGGCCGTGGTGGCGATGCCGAACACCCGGCCCCCGGCCGACCAGCCCAATACGATCGGCTGGATCCGCGAGCGGGCGAAGGAGCAGGGCGCCGTCCGGGTCTATCCCACCGGCTGTCTCTCCGAGGGTAGGAAAGGGGAGAAGCTCGCCCCGCTCGGCTCTCTTCGCGCCGCTGGAGTGGTGGCGTTCACCGACGACGGCGGTTGTATCCAAGACGCCGGTCTCATGCGCCGGGTGATGGAATATGCCGCCATGCTTGGTCTGCCGATCCTCGAGCATTGCGAGGAGACGAGCGTCTCGGGAGGCGGGACGATGCATGAGGGTTACTGGAGCACGGTCTTGGGCCTCCGCGGCTGGCCGAGTCTCGCCGAGGAGCTGATCGTGAGCCGGGATATTCTCTTGGCGGAGTTGACGGGCGCGCGGCTCCACTGCCAACACCTTTCGACAGCCGGGTCGGTACGCCTCGTTCGAGAGGCCAAGCGCCGGGGAGTGGCCGTTTCGGCGGAGGTCACCCCACACCACCTGGCCCTGACCGATGGGGCTCTGGTCGACTATGACACCAATTTCAAGATGAATCCCCCGCTGGGTTCCGAGGCGGATCGGGAGGCATTGCTGGAAGGGATCGCCGATGGAACGATCGATCTGATCGCCAGCGATCATGCGCCTCACTGCTCCTTCGAGAAGGAGGTGGAATTCGATCGAGCTCCCTTCGGCGTCGTGGGGTTGGAGACGATGCTGGCGGTTTCCGCCGACGCCCTCGTGAAGACCAAGATCCTCGACTGGCCCGCACTGATCCAACGGCTGAGCACGGTCCCCGCGCGGATCCTCGGTCTCCCAGGGGGAACCCTCACGGCTGGAGCCCCGGCCGACCTGGTCGTGATCGATCCGAATTTGGAGTGGATCGTCGACCCGCAAGCCTTCCTTTCCCGGGGACGAAATAGTCCATTTGCGGGATGGGAGCTGCGAGGGAGGGCAATCCTCACTATGGTGGAAGGAAAGATCGTATGGCGTTTGTGAGAGAGCGGGAAGCCGTCTTGGTCCTGGAGGACGGGGAACTCTTTCGCGGGAGGGCCGTGGGGAGCCACGGAACGGTCATCGGGGAGGTCTGCTTCAATACCGCGATGTCGGGCTATCAGGAAGTTTTGACCGATCCCTCCTATCGGGGTCAGCTGGTCGCCATGACCTTCCCCCAAATCGGCAATTACGGCGTCAATCGATTCGACGATCAGTCTGCCCGCGTGCAGGTGGCCGGGTTCGTGATGCGGGAGATTTCGGAGAGGGCCAGCAGCTGGCGGGCGACGGGGACGCTCCAGGACTATTTAAGCGGGGCGGGGGTGGTCGCGGCCGACGGCATCGATACGCGGCGGCTTACCCTGCGGCTGCGCGAGCGGGGAGTCTGCCGCGGGGTGCTCTCAACCGAGGGGATTGGGATCGACGAGGCGGTGGAAATGGCCTGTGGGTGGAGCTATGGAGAGCGGGATTTCGTGAAGGAAGTGACCTGCCGCGAGCCCTATGCCTGGGAGATGCATCCGGCCTCGGAAGATCCTTGGCGCCAGGAAGAGAGCGAGGGGCTCCGGGCAGAGGGTCGACGAGTCGGCGGGGAAGGAAGATCGCCGCTTCGGTTGGCGGCCTTCGATTTCGGGGTCAAGTATGCGACTCTTCGGTTGTTGCGGCGCGCAGGCTTCACCGTGCGTGTCGTGCCGGCGTCAACCAAGCCTGAGGAAATCCTCGCGTCCGGAGTCGATGCGGTCTTTCTCTCCAACGGTCCCGGGGATCCCGCGGCTCTCTCCTCTCTCCACCAGACGGTGCGGGCGCTCGTAGGAAGGAAGCCGATCTTCGGGATCTGCCTCGGTCACCAACTCCTTGCTTTTGCTCTGGGAGGGAGGACCTTTAAACTAAAATTCGGCCACCGCGGAGCGAACCATCCGGTGGCGGACCTCATGACGCGACAGGTCAAGATTACCTCGCAGAATCATGGCTATGCGGTCGATCCGGAGTCTCTCCCCCCGCAGGTACGGGTTCGCGAGGTGAGTCTCAACGACGGGACCTGCGAGGCGATGGTTCACGAGGAGCTCCCCATCTTTTCGGTCCAATATCATCCGGAGGCGGCTCCCGGACCCAACGATGGGCTCGGCTGGTTTTCGATCTTTCGCAAGATGGCGGAAAGCGGTCGCCCCCTCGACGCCCAGGGCGGTTCATGAAGCCGTCGGAGTTGAAAACCCTCTGCGGCCGGCCGCTCGAGAAAGAGGAGGCGGAACGAGCGGTCGCGCTCCTGCTGGACGAAAGGATCTCAGAGGAGGAGAAAGCCGCCTTCCTTGTCGACGTCGAGGAGCGCGGAGCCACGGGTCGCGAGACGGCCTATTTCGCGGAGGCTTTCCGGCGTCGCTCCGTCCCGGTCGGCTTGCGCGGTTACTGGGAGGGACGGCCGATCTTGGACTGTTGCGGGACCGGCGGTGGAGGGCTCAACCTCTGCAACATCTCGACCGGGACCATGTTCATCCTGGCGGCTGCCGGGGTTCCGGTCGTCAAGCATGGCAACCGCGGCGTCAGCAAGGTCTCGGGAAGCGGCGATGTCTTGGAGGCGATGGGGATTCCGATCCGCCTCTCCCCTGCGGCGGCGGAACGCTCCCTGCGGGAGCTTGGGATGGTCTATCTGCATGCCCCCGATTACCATCCGGCCTTTGCGACACTCGGGCCGCTGCGCAGGAGGCTGGCTTCCCAGGGGAGGAAGACGATCTTTCATTTGCTAGGCCCGCTCCTCAATCCGGCCCGCCCCGCCGTCCAGATTGTAGGGGTCTTTCTGCGGCGCCACCTCCCCCTCTTCGAGGAAGCCCTTTTGCTCGGGGGTTGCCGGCGACCGGTGGTGGTCTTTGGAACGGATGCTGAGGGGCGGGCGATCGGAGAGCTCGGCGTGGAGGGCGAGGCGGAGATCCGTGGGTTGGATCTGCCGGAGGCAAAGATGGTCTTGGCAGAGTTTGCCCGGCGCCGCGGATATGCGGGCGCCCCGCTCGAGGAAGCCCTGGTCGACTCCGCCCGGGAGAGCGCCGTTCGGCTTCGGGCGGTCTTTTCGGGTCGAGAGAAAGGACTCGTTCGCGGACTCTTGGCGGCGAACGCGGCAGTGGGGTTGGTCGCGGGCGAGCGGCTCACCTCGCTCGCGGAGGCGCTGGAGATGGTCGAAGAGCTGCTCGATCGGGGAGTCGTGGAGGAGAAGGTTCTGCTGGCCGAACGCCTCGCGTCCGAGTTGCGTCTCGCTTCCGCCTCTTGGGCCCTTTCGTGAATCCAGGCGACATTTCCGGAAAAAGAGAGGCGGAACAAAGGAAGGAGAGGATCGGGTCGATGGGAAATCTGCGGCGGAAGGGTGGATCGGGTTGGCTCGCCGCCTTTTGGTTGCTTTGTGCGGCGAGAGGGTGGGCCGAGGCTCCGGCCGATGAGCCGGCCGTGCAAGTCGTGCAAAAGGTGCTTCCCGCCGTCGCGAACATCAACGCGGAACGAATCGTGCGCCGGCAGGTGCAGGATCCGTTCGAACTCTTTTTCGGCCGGTACTATTCCTATTCGGAGCGGGTCCGGAGCCTGGGATCGGGGGTGGTCGTGGCGCCCGAGGGCTTCGTGATCACATGCGCGCATGTCGTCGGCCGGGCGGTCAACCGAGCGGTGAAGGTGAGCCTCTCCCAAGGAAAGGATTTTCAGGCCAAGGTTCTCTTCGAGGATCCGGTCCAAGATTTGGCACTTCTCAAGGTCGAGGCTCCGAAGGCGCTCCCTTGGCTCGACATCCGCCGCCTCTCGCCCAACCTCTTGGGCCAGACGGTGATCGTCCTCGGAAACCCCGTCGGCTACCAGAGCAGTGTCTCTAAAGGAATCTTGAGCGCCAAAGGGAGGATGATTCAGACCGAGGAGGGAGCGATCGAGGGACTCCTGCAAACCGACGCCGCCATCAATCCGGGAAACAGCGGGGGACCCTTGGTCGACCTCGCGGGAGCCTTCGTCGGCTTGAGCTCGGCCAAGTTCAGCGGGGAAGCGATCGAAGGAATTGGTTTTGCCATTCCCGGAGATCGGGTGCTCGCCTGGTATGGGAAGGCGAAAGGGAGCTCTCTGGGTGGCCGGACGGCCGCCGGTCCGACTTTGGCGGATCTTCTCGAAAAGCGGTTCGGCATCGCCGTCCAGGAATTGACCGAGGATCTCGCCGCCTCGTTCGGTGTCGCTCCCGGTAGCGGGCTTTTGATCGCCACGGTGGAGAAGGGAAGTCCAGCCGCCGCCGCCGGGATCGAAGCGGGGATGATCTTGGCGGCCGTTGGAAACACCCCGGTCTCAGATCTCGGCGAGCTTCCGCCCGAGCTGGCGCGGATCCAGCCGGGATCGAGGACGGTCTTGACGATCACGCTTGTGGAGCAGAGGGGACCGGTTCTCTTCCAGCGGACCCAGAGTGTGGCGGTGGTCGCCCGGTAGGGTTGGGTTTCTGGCGATGTAAGAGATTCGGGAGGAATCCGTAGAGGAAAGGGAAAACGCTCGCTCCTTGTGCGAGCCCTCCCCTTTGCATAGAGTCTTTATGATGTTCAAGAAGATCTTGGAGATGGTCTTCGGTTCGAAGAACCGCCGGGAGTTGGCGCGGATCTGGCCGCAGGTGGCCCAGATCAACCGTTATGAGGAGCAGTTGCGCCCTCTCTCCGATGCGGAGATTCAACAGAAGACGGTAGAGTTTCGGAAGAGAATCGCCGCCGGGGAGACGCTGGACCAGCTGCTGCCGGAAGCCTTTGCGGTCGTCAAGAACGTCTGCCGCCGGTTCACCGAGGCGCGGAAGATCGTCCAGGTGCGGGGACACAACCTTCCTTGGGAAATGATCCCCTTCGACGTGCAGCTGGTCGGAGGGATCGTCCTTCACCAGGGTAAGATCGCGGAGATGGCGACCGGTGAGGGAAAGACCTTGGTTGCTACCCTGCCCGTCTATCTCAACGCGCTGACCGGGAAGGGAGTGCATGTGGTAACGGTCAACGACTATCTGGCGGCGCGGGACAGCGAGTGGATGGGCGAGATCTATCGCTTCCTCGGTCTGACGGTGGGCTGCCTGCAGCAAGGGCAATCCTTCGAGGAGCGGCGGCAACAGTATGCTTGCGACATCGTCTACGGGACCAACAGCGAGTTCGGCTTTGACTATCTGCGCGACAATAGCATCGTGACGAGCCGGGAGGAAAAGGTCCAGAGGGGTCATGCCTACGCCATCATCGACGAGGTCGACAGTATCCTGATCGACGAAGCCCGGACGCCGTTGATCATTTCGGGACCGGCCACCGTCGCCTCGACGGGAGAGTACGAGCGCTACCGGGGTCCCGTCGCTCGGCTGGTGCAGCAGCAGATGATCGAGTGCGCTCGGTTGGCCGAAGAAGCGCAAAAGGCATTGGCCGAGGGGCGTCCGCGGGAGGAGATCGGCCGTCTTCTCTTCAAGATCAAGCTCGGCATGCCGCGCAACAAGCAGCTTCTCAAGATTCTGGAAGAGGGGGAAGCCCGCCGGATGATGGAGGATGCCGAACTCGCGCTCTATCAGGATTCCCGCCGCATCGAGCTTTACCAGATCAAGGAAGAGCTCCTCTTCGCGATCGACGAAAAGAACCACGAGGCCGACTTGAGCGAGCGCGGCCGGAAGTTCCTCAGCCCGGACGACCCCGATTATTTCGCCCCGCCCGACCTCGCTCTGCTTTTCGATGTCATCGGGAAGGACACGGCGCTCACCACGGAAGAAAAGGAGCGGAAGCGTCAAGAAGCGCAGAAGCGGTATGAGGAGGCGAGCGAGCGGATCCATACGATCGCCCAGCTTTTGCGTGGATACTGCCTCTACGAGAAGGACGTGCACTACGTCGTGCAGGACAACAAGGTGATCATCGTCGACGAGTATACCGGACGGCTCATGCCCGGCCGCCGTTGGAGCGACGGTCTCCACCAGGCGATCGAGGCAAAGGAAGGGGTCCAGATCGATCGGGAGACGCAGACCCTCGCGACGATCACCATCCAAAACTACTTCCGGCTCTATGGGAAGCTCGCCGGCATGACCGGAACGGCGGCGACGGAGGCCAACGAGCTCCATGACATCTACAAGCTCGACGTGGTAACGATCCCGACCAACCGGCCGTGTGTCCGGAAGGATATGGAGGACAGCATCTTCAAGACCCGGCGGGCGAAATACCACGCCATCGTCGAGAAGATTCGGGAGCTCCACGCGCAAGGGGAGCCGGTCTTGGTAGGGACGATCTCGGTCGAGGCATCGGAGCTCCTGAGTCGGATGCTCAAGCGGGAGGGGATCCCCCACAGCGTCCTCAATGCGAAGTTCCACCAGCAGGAGGCGGAGATCGTTGCGCGGGCGGGTCTCCGGGGAACGGTTACGATCGCCACGAACATGGCGGGCAGAGGAACGGATATCAAGCTTGGGGAGGGGGTTCCCGAAGTGGGAGGGCTTTTCGTCCTCGGAACCGAGCGACATGAGGCGCGTCGGATCGACCTCCAGCTCCGGGGCCGTTGCGCCCGGCAGGGAGATCCGGGCATGTCGAAGTTCTTCATTTCCTTGGAGGACGATTTGATGCGCAACTTCGGCGATTCGCGCCGGATTGCGGGGCTGCTGACCCGCTTAGGGATGAAGGAGGATGAGGAGCTCGAGCACCCCTGGTTGACGAAAGCGGTGGCCACCGCCCAGAAGCGGGTCGAGCAGCGCAACTACAGCATTCGCAAACACACCCTCCAGTACGATGATGTGATGAACCTGCAGCGGGAGGTGATCTACAACTTCCGCGATCAAATCCTCGAATCGGAGGATCCTCGGAAGGAGCTCTTCGAGGTCCTCGGGGAGGTGGTGCGGGAGGAGGCCCAAAGTCGGCTGCAGGGTGGGGAGGCGGATCTGGACGGGCTGCTCGGCTGGGTCAACGCCACCTTCCCGGTGGGAATGCGTAAGGAGGATTTGGGCGACGGGGAGCCGGAGGCGGCCGCCGAGAAGATCCTCGCGCGCGTCCGGCAGGCGTACGAGCTGAAGGTAAAATATGAAGAGCCGGCGTCGCTCCAGGAACTCGAGCGGATTACGGCCCTTTCGGCCGTAGATCGACTCTGGCAAGAGCATCTCTATGCGATGGACGGGCTCCGGGGCGGAATCGGGCTTCGTGCCTATGGACAGAAAGATCCTCTCATCGAGTACAAGCAGGAAGCCTACGCTCTCTTTCAAGACCTCATGGGGAGGATCAAGCGGGAAATCGTCCAGAACCTCTTTCGGTCGGCCTCGAGCGTTCTCGCCTTCGAGCGCTTCCTCTCCTCCTTGCCGCAGCAGTTTGTTCGGCCCGAGCTGGCGGACGGCGTCCCGCCTGTGGCTGCCGAGCCGAAGCCGCCGACGCAAGAGCCGGAGCGAGCCGCGCACGACCAGCCGCTCATCCCGATCAGCCGAAGCGGACCCAAGATGGGACGGAATGATCCCTGTCCGCTCGATCCGACGAAGAAGTTCAAGAACTGCTGTGGAGCCTTGGGCGAAAAGACCTGCATCAAAGTCTCCCTTCTTGCGGGACAGCCCGTTCGTCCTTCGCCCGCAAAGGATGGAAAGAAAAAGCCGTAATCGTTTCGACCGGAGGATGGCCGAGGGCACCCGATGACCGTGGAACTGGTGAGTACGGGAACCGAGCTCCTCCTGGGCGAAGTGACGGAGGCCCATCTCGCCTTTGTCGGCAGAGAGCTTCGTTCCTTGGGGTTGCGGCTGGAGCGGCAGACGGTCGTGCCCGATGGAGCGGCGGTCCGGCGCATCCTGGAGGACGCCTTGTTCCGCTCGGATCTGGTAATCGTGACCGGCGGCCTGGGGCCCACCTCCGACGACAACACCCGGGAGGCCGCGGCCGAAGCAATCGGCCGGAAGCTCGAATTCCAGGAAGCGGTCTTCTCAAGGATCAGCTCCTTTTGCGCCGCCAAGGGGATTCAAGTGGTCGCCGGCGGGCTTCGACGGCAGGCGATGGTTCCGCAGGGAGCGCAGGTTCTCTGGAACTCGGTCGGGACCGCGCCGGGTCTTTTCCTCCAAAAGGGCCGGCTCGCAATGTTTTTGCTCCCGGGCCCGCCCCGGGAGCTCATTCCGATGTGGAGGGCGGCGGTCGTCCCTTGGCTCCGCGCCCGAGCGAAAGGGGAGGAGTTTTTCTGGCGGTCTTGGTGGATCGTCGGCTTGACGGAATGGGAGGTTCAGGAGCGGGTGGAGGAAGCGCTTCGCGCTCTGGGCTTGAAGGAAATCGGCTATTGCGACCGGTTGGGGGAAGTGGAACTCCGTGTGGGAAGTTCGGAGCGCGCTCTCTTGGACCAAGCGGAGCAGTTGGTGAAAGCTCGGATGGGCACCGCCCTTTTCGGAGAAGAGGGAGCGACCTTGGAGGCGGCCGTCGTCGAGCTGGCGACTCGTTTGGGGAAGACGGTAGCCACTGCGGAGTCGTGCACGGGGGGACTCGTCAGCAGCAGGCTGACCGACGTGCCGGGGAGCTCCGCGGTCTTCACCTTCGGTTGGGTCGCTTATGCGAATGAGGCGAAAATCGTGGAGCTCGAAGTCGATCGGAAGCTTCTCGCGGAACAAGGAGCGGTGAGCGCCGAGGTCGCCGAGGCGATGGCGAGCGGCGCCTTACGCCGTAGCGGGGCCGACTTGGCCATTTCGGTGACCGGGGTCGCCGGACCGTCGGGAGGGACTCCGGAAAAGCCGGTCGGCCTCGTCTGGTTCGGCTTGGCGACCGAGGGAAAGACGACCTCCTTCAAAAAAAACTTTCCAGCCGACCGGAGCGTCGTCAAGCGTCTTGCCTCTCAAGCGGCGCTCGATGCGCTCCGCCTGGCTCTTTTGGACGAAAGTGAGCTTGCGAGGTGATGAAATTAAGAGTTGTTTTGGAGGGAAAACTTTTTTGAAATAGCGCTGTGGCTGCGATTATTCTCAACCTCTTTCGCATCCATTTTCCCGATGTCTCCCGCGCCGATCCGGACGGCTTGGTGGCGGTCGGCGGAGATCTCTCCGTGAGTCGGCTGCTGGCGGGATATCGATCGGGGATCTTCCCGTGGACGGATCGGCCCCTGACCTGGTGGTCGCCGGATCCCCGGGCGGTCTTCGAAATGGATCGATTTCACGTTCCGCGCCGGCTCGCGCAGAAGATTCGGCAAGGGAAGTTCACCTACACGGTCAACCGTGCGTTTGCAGAGGTGATTCGCGGTTGCGCTCGACCGGCCATCGGCCGCGAGCATACATGGATCAGTCCGCGATTCATCAAAGCCTACTGCGAACTCCACCGACAGGGCTTCGCCCACAGCGTGGAGGTATGGCAGCAGGGAGAGCTGGTCGGAGGACTCTACGGGGTGGCGATCGGCGGATTTTTCGCCGGCGAATCGATGTTTCACCTCGTATCCGATGCTTCGAAAGCGGCGCTGGTCTTCACCGTGAATCGCCTCGTGGAGCGGGGATTCGTGCTCTTCGACACCCAGGTAGCCACGCCGACGACGCGGCAAATGGGGGCGGTGGATATTTCTCGAAGCGAGTATCTCGAGCGGCTACCGGCGGCACTGGCCAGCCAAGCCTCCTTCGCCCCGTAGGGGAAGCGTTTTTTGCGAGCGTTCGGTCAGCGAGGAGCCGATTCCGACAGAGGCTGGGCCGCCGCCCCTTCACAGCTTGCCAGGCTCGTGCTCGGGCGCCGGCAGCAGTCGTGGAGGAGATAGCCGATCAGCTGGTCGACGGTCGCAAAATTGGCTGAGTAGATCACGAGCTTCCCCCGCTTTCGCGAACGGGCCAAGCGGGCATGCTTCAACTGTTGGAGATGGAAGGAGAGGGTAGCCAGGGGCACCTTCAACCGCGCAGCGATCTCCCCGGCCGGCAGTCCGGCGGGCCCCGCCTGGATCATGAGCCGAAAGACGTCGAGTCGGGTCTCCTGGCCGAGCGCCGCAAGCACCTCTACGGCTTGACTCGTTCTCATGATTTTAGTATTGTAGAAGCGTTTAGTGAACCATGAAGCAATAGCGCTTCGCACTGCTCAATAATGACGATGAAAACAAGGTCAAGCAAGCGGCTCGATTTCTTCGAGCGGTATCTCACCTTGTGGGTGGCCGCCTGCATGGTCATCGGGGTGGCGATCGGCAAGTTCCTTCCCGACCTCACGCATCATTGGAGCGGCATGGAGTTCGGTCGGAGCCATGTCAACATCCCGATCGCGGTGCTGATCTGGCTGATGATCTTCCCGATGATGCTCAAGATCGACTTCGGAGGGCTGCGCGGTGTCGCCCGGCGTCCGAAAGGGCTTGCGGTGACTCTTTTCGTCAACTGGCTCGTCAAGCCCTTTAGCATGGCTCTCTTCGGATCGTTCTTCGTCGTCGGGCTCTTTTCTTCGGCCTTCCACTGGATCGACCCGGAAACCGCACGAAACTACCTGGCCGGCTTGATCATCCTGGCCGCCGCTCCCTGCACGGCGATGGTCTTCGTCTGGAGCTATCTGACCGAAGGGGATGCGGCCTATACCCTGGCGCAGGTGGCGATCAACGATCTCATCATGACTTTCGCGTTCGCCCCGATCGTCATGCTGCTGGTTGGAGTGAGCGGGATCGTCGTTCCGAAAGAGGTGCTGCTGACCTCCGTCGTGGCCTTTATCGTGATTCCGCTGGCGGCGGGTTGGCTGAGCCGCACTCTCGCCGTCCGGTTGCGGGGTCTTTCCTGGTTCGAAAGCTCCTTCCTGCCGCTCTTCAAGCCGGTGACGACCTTCGCTCTTCTGGCGACCCTAGTGATGATCTTCGCCTTTCAGGCGGAAAACATTCTGACGAATTGGATCGCCGTCGGGCTCTTGGCGATTCCGATCTTAGTCCAAGTTTATGCCAACTCGGGGCTCACCTATCTGCTCATGCGGTGGTTTCGAGTTCCCCACAACGTCGCTTCCCCGGGCGCCCTGATCGGCGCAAGCAACTTTTTCGAGCTTGCGGTCGCGGTCGCCATCACGCTCTTCGGACCCACTTCCCCTGCGGCTCTGGCCACCGTGGTCGGCGTGCTCGTGGAGGTGCCGGTCATGCTTTCGGTCTGTCGTCTCTGCCTGGGTACCAAGTGCTGGTACGAGAGAACCTCATGCCCCGTGTCGCATTAAGTCGGAATTCCTTCCGGCGGAGTGGGGCATCGGGCGAGGGGGCGAGCGCGAGCTCGGTTACGGTAGGAAGAGGGGCTCTTCCTTACTATGGATGGAACGAGGAAAGGAGAAAGACTATGACGGTGATTGAGATTTTTGAACCGGCTCTTTGCTGCAGCACGGGTGTTTGCGGCGTGGAGATCGATCCGGTGCTCGTGGACTTCCACGCCGACCTCGAATGGGCCAAACGCAACGGCGCGGCCGTTGAGCGACGGAACCTTGCGCAACAGCCGCTCGCCTTTGCCGAAAATGCGACCGTGAAGGACTTCCTGGAGCGCTCAGGCCAAGAGGCTCTTCCGATCGTCTTGGTCGGGGGCGAGGTGGCGCTGGTGGGTCGTTATCCGAGTCGCTCCGAGCTCGCTCGTTGGGCGGGGATTCCGGAGGCCGGCGACGAGGAGCCGCCTGGGAGCTGCTGCTCGGGGAGTTGCTGTTGCTGAAACGGGCCGACGCGATGCGCTTCCTCGATCAGCCGCCGCGATTCCTTTTTTTTACGGGGAAGGGAGGGGTAGGGAAGACCTCCCTTGCCTGTGCCGCGGCCCTTTCTCTCGCGGAAGCCGGCAAACGGGTGCTGCTGGTCAGCACCGATCCGGCTTCGAACGTGGGGCAGGTTTTCGGATTTCCGATCGGCCATCGGATCCGCGCGATCCCCGCGATCCCCAACCTGTCCGCGTTGGAAATCGACCCCCAAGCCGCAGCCCGAGTCTATCGAGAGCGCATCGTCGCTCCTGTCCGCGGCGTCTTGCCGGAGGCGATAGTCCAAGGGATCGAGGAGCAGCTTTCCGGAGCCTGCACGACGGAGATCGCCGCCTTCGACGAGTTTACCGCGCTGTTGACCGGCTCGGCGCCGACGGAGGGATTCGATCATATCGTCTTCGACACGGCGCCGACCGGCCATACGGTCCGGCTGTTGCGGTTGCCGGGCGCATGGAGCGGATTTCTCGAGGCCGGAAAGGGCGATCTCTCTTGCCTGGGGCCGGTGGCTGGGCTGGAGAAGCAGCGGAGCCGGTACAAGGCCGCAGTCGAAGCGTTGGCTGACCCCGCCCAAACCCGTCTGATTCTGGTCGCTCGCGCGCAGGCGGCCGCGCTGCGGGAGGTTGCCCGCACCGGGGAGGAGCTGGCGGCCATCGGCCTATCGGAGCAGATGCTCGTCATTAACGGCCTCTTCCCTTCGGACGAAACGAGAGACGATCCGTTGGCCTCCTCCATTCGGCGGAGGGAGCAAGAAGCGCTTCGCGCCATGCCGGATACGCTTCGGGAGTTGCCGCGCGAGGAGATTCCGCTCCGGCCATTCAATCTCGTTGGCGTCGACGCCTTGCGGAGGCTACTGGCCGGCGATGGTCGAATTCCCGAACCGCCGGAGTTCCCTTTCGGCGTCGGCGAGAAGAGTCTTGGGCTCTCCTCCCTCGCGGACTCTCTCGCCAAAGAGAGCCATGGGCTCGTGATGCTGATGGGGAAGGGGGGTGTCGGCAAGACCACGCTCGCCACCGCATTGGCGATCGCCCTGGCGCGCCGGGGACTCCCCGTCCACTTGACCACCTCCGATCCTGCAGCTCATCTGGCCGAGACGCTGGAGGGCGCGCTTCTTCCCAACCTGATCGTGAGCCGCATCGACCCGGCGGAAGAGACGGAGCGCTATCGGAAGCAGGTGCTCGAAACAAAGGGGGCCCGCCTCGATGCCGAGGGGCGGGCTCTGCTCGAAGAGGATCTGCGCTCTCCCTGCACCGAAGAGATCGCGGTCTTTCAAGCCTTCTCCCGTATCATCCGGGAGTCGGAGACCAAGTTCGTGGTCCTCGACACGGCGCCGACCGGCCATACGCTGCTTCTGCTCGACGCCACGGGCGCCTATCACCGCGAGGTCGAGCGGCAAATGGGGAAGTCCGGCAGGAGCTATACGACCCCGATGATGCGGTTGCGGGACCCGAAGCAGACCAAGGTGCTGATCGTGACGCTCGCCGAGACGACGCCCATCTTGGAAGCGGCCAACCTGCAGGCCGATCTTCGTCGCGCGGGAATCGAGCCCTGGGCATGGATCGTGAACCAGAGCGTGGCGGCCGCGGAGCCGCGGGC
>NZ_CABFUZ020000255.1 GCF_902143385.2 Methylacidimicrobium cyclopophantes | reverse complement strand
GCGGGCCGACTGTCTCGGCCCGCCCGGGCCGGATCGAAGCCGGATGCCCCGGCTACAATGCTTCGCCCTTTATCCGGCGGCCGGATGCGGAGCGCTCCAAGTCCAATTTTGGATCTCAGGAAGGTCGTCGAGATGGCTCTTCACGTAGATGCGATGCTCGGCGAGCTTTTGCTCGAAGAGATCGATGATCGGCTGCGTGCGGGAGGCCAAGCGGGGAACGCGGCGGAGAACCTCGATCGCCAAATGATAACGGCTCATCCCATTGATCACGACCATGTCGAAGGCGGTCGTCGTCGTGCCTTCCTCTACGAAGCCCCGTACATGGAAGCGCGCCGGATTGGGTCTGCCGTGAACAAGGTCGTGGACCATGCGCCGATAGCCGTGGAAGGCGAAGATCACCTCTTTTTCTTCCGTGAAGAGATTGATGAATTCCTGGTTGTCCATTCCGTGCGGATGGTAGGCGGGGGGCGACATGGTCATCAAATCGACCACGTTGACCACGCGAACCCGCAGCTCCGGAATGTGCGTCTGGAGCAGCCAGGATGCGGCAATCGCTTCCAATGTCGGGACGTCGCCGGCGCATCCGAGGACGATGTCGGGGTCCCCGCCGTCGTTTCCTGCCCACTCCCAGATGGAGGCGCCGCGGGCGCAGTGGGCACGGGCTTCCTCCATGCTCAGCCATTGGAGCGCCGGCTGCTTCTCGGCGATGATCAAGTTGACGTAGTGGCGGCTGCGCAGGCAGTGATCGAGGGTCGAGAGAAGGGTATTCGCGTCCGGGGGAAGATAGATCCGGACGACGTCGCCCTTTTTGTTGATCAGCGTGTCGATGAATCCCGGCCCTTGGTGGGTATATCCGTCGTACTCTTGCCTCCAGACGTGGGAGGTGAGCAGGTAGTTGAGCGATGCGATCGGATGGCGCCAAGGAATTTCCTTGTAGAGCTTGAGCCATTTGGCGTGCTGGCTCGCCATTGAGTCGAGGACGGTGGCGAAGGCTTCGTAGGAGACCAAAAGCCCGTGCCTTCCCGTCCAGAGATAACCCTCGAGCCAACCCTCGCAGGCATGCTCGCTCAATACTTCCATGACCCTCCCGTCGGGCGAGATGTGGTCGTCGCCCGGAAGGATTTTCGACACCAGACAGCGGTCGGTTACCTCGAAGACCGCTCCCAGCCGGTTCGAATCGGTCTCGTCCGGGCAAAAGACGCGGAAGTTGTTCGGATTGCGTCGGATGACGTCACGGACGAAGTTGCCCGCCACCCGAGTGGCTTCCGCGTCCACCGTGCCCCGAGGTTTGATCGAGACGGCATAGTTGGCGAAGTCGGGAAGGTCGAGCTCGACCAGGAGTTTCCCTCCGTTTGCATAGGGGCTCGCCCCCATCCGTAGCTCCCCTTTCGGGGCGAGCGCTTCGAGATCCGCCCGAAGCCGGCCGTTCCCGTCGAAGAGCTCCTCGGGCTTGTAGCTGCGCAGCCAGCTTTCGAGCAGTCGGAGATGGTCAGGATTTTCTCGGGCATCCATTAAGGGCGACCGATGCGCCCGATAGGTACCCTCCAGAGGAACTCCGTCGACTTCCTTGGGTCCGGTCCAACCGTCCGGGGTCCGCAGGAGAATCAAAGGCCAGCGGGGACGCCCCTTGACCCCGTTCTCCCGGGCTTCCTTTTGGATGGCCCGGATCTGTTCGTACGCTCGATCGAGGGAGAGGGCGAGCTCGGGATGTACCTTCGCGGGATCGGATCCGGCGACTGTGAGCACTTGGTAGCCGAAGCCAGAAAAGAGCATGCGCAGCTCCTCGTCCTCCATCCGGCCGAGGACGGTAGGCCCGGAGAGCTTGCCATCGTTGATGTGGAGGATCGGGAGCACCGCGCCATCCCGTTTGGGATTGAGGAAGTTGATCGATTGCCAACTCCCGGAGAGGGGCCCCGTCTCCGCCTCGCCGTCGCTCACGACG
>NZ_CABFUZ020000254.1 GCF_902143385.2 Methylacidimicrobium cyclopophantes | reverse complement strand
GGGCTCCGCCGCAGGCGGCGGATCCGAAGTGCGATTGCGCAAATCCAGTCGTGTCGTTGCGAGCGTTCGCCGCGGCAGAAAAAGGAGAGGAGGAGAGGCGCTCCCGGATCGGCATGCTGCCGCAGGGAGCGGAGGAAATCGATACGGTTCTTCCTACCGGGGATGTGCATGTAACCGCCCCAGCCGATGAGGAGGCCGTCGTAGCGCTTCTGGATGGCGCCGGGCACGCTCCCGGCCTCGGCAAGATAGACATCGCCAGGAAAGCCTTCGCGGGCCATGAGCTTGCGGTAGTTTTCGACCAGCTCCGGGGTGCTGTCGAAGCCGTCGACCCGAAAGCCCAAGCGTGCCAAGGCTACCGGCTCGCGCCCGCCCCCGGCGGCGGCAACGAGAATGGCCGAGCCGGCGGGGAAGTGGGTAAAGAGGGCTTGGACTTCCCACGTCTGCAGCCCGGAAAGGTTGTATTCGTCCCGGGTATATTTTTCCCAGCGGGCGTACTGGAGACGTCCGAGCTCGTCGAGCTGTCGGTTGTCGAGAAAGCCGAGCCATAGACCCTGTTGGAGCGCGTCCAAACCAATCGAGAAGCGCCGGAAGCAATAGTCCCAGCCTGCATACCAACGAGGCCGAAGCGAACTTGCTTGTTTTTTGCTGGTCAAGGGGAATCCGGGCGGGGGTTGGTCGACTCTGCCGGACATTGCCGAGATCGATCGCTCTCGTTAAGGAAGAGGCAGCCTACTAACACGATCCGAGGGATAGAGGATTTTTCCATCAGCCCGGCCACCCGATCGAATCGGTCGATCGCGGGTGCTCACAAACCCGTCGGGAAGCGGGGCGTTTTGCGTACCAGGGGGGCTTTCGTCCAAAACCAAAACGGAAACCTGGGGTGAAACGAATGGCGAAAGCAACGGATTCTATCGCTTTCTCGACAGAGGGTCCTCGCAAAGAAGCAACGAAGAGCGTCTCCCCGGAACGAGGGAGCAGAGAGAACGCGGTCGGTACTCGCTTCTCGAACGATCTTGCCGCAACTCCGGCCGACGCGTCTCTGACGAAACGGGAAGAGCGATGGACGATCCCAACGCTGCGGTTGCGGGTTTCGGGGATGGTAAGGGAGGGGATCGTTCTGCGTCGGCGCGTAGTTTCTCCAGTGCGTCTCTCGGGAAGGACTTTGGATTCGCTTCTCACCAAGAGGGAAATGGGGGAACTGCTCGCACTGGATCATGCGCTCGTATCCCTTCGTGATCCTGTGGAGTTCCCAGGGCTTTTAGCGCGCGTCGCGAAGATCGTTCCCGCTGCGAGTATCCTGGCGTTCGCCAGTCAGTTCGATGTGAGGAGCCAAGAAGCGAGGCTGGCTACGAGCGCGGTCCCCGATTACCCGGAGGAATGGTTGCGGCGATATTTTTGTCAAGGGTACTCGCGGATCGACCCCGTTCTCCAGAGCTATGCGGCGAGCTTCCAAATCGTTTCCTGGTCCCCGCTGCTTCAAAAGGTGCAGAGCAAGCGGAGCAGAGCATTCGTCCGCGAAGCTACGGATTTCGGCATGGAGTATGGCTTGACTTGCGGTCTCTATGAAGCAGGCACTTCCCAGGCGACGCTTTTCTCGTTTTCTGGAAAGGAGCTCGAGCAAGAAATCCGCCACCAAACCGTCCTCCATCACCTGGTACCCCATTTGAGTGGCGCGATCATCCGGGCGAGCGGCATTCCCGCCAATCCGGCTAGGGTGGATGGGCTCTCGCTCCGGGAGCTTGAAGTGTTGCGCTGGATGAAGGAAGGGAAGAGCAATTGGGAAGTGAGCCGGATCTTGCGGGTGAGCGAGGCGACAGTGAAGTTTCATGTGAAGAACATCCTGGGCAAACTGCACGCTTCCAACCGCTCTCATGCTGTCGCGCTCGCGATGGAGCATCGCGCGCTCTGAGCGTCGACGTCATTCAGCCAGGCATGTAGCTGTGGGCGTTTCGTGCGCGCCTCGGTAAGGAAAAAGTTCATATCGAAGAGGCCGGCAAGCGATTCGACATTGGCCGGAGGCAGCTGAAGAAGAGGGCCGATTCGGCGGCACGGAAAGCCGGCGAGTTGGATGGCGCGAAAGAAATACTTTTCAACGACCAAGTAGGCATATCGAACTACATTCCTCTGACACCAATGGTAGAGTCCCTTGTAGAGGAGGAGGGAGAGCTTCTGGGAGAGTCCAGGGATTTGCGCAGCCGAAGGGTCTACCGCAAAGCGGGTGAGCTCAATGGTGTCGGGCGCTTTGCGGACGGAATGCTCGGGGGCGAGCAGTGGCGCAAAGTCGCTTTCCAGCATGAAGGGGCCCGTCGGCGGTAGGATGTGGACCAGGGCGCGGAGTTCGCTCGATTCATCGAAGACCCCAAGCAAAGTCGCCCAATCGTCGTATTGATCCCGGTCGATTCCCGGCGCGGAGGGGGAGATCCAGCGGAGCGCCCGGCAAAAAATCCGGTAGCGGAACCGATAGGCGAGTTCCTTTTCGGTCTCGCTCGTGAGGGTTCGGATACAGAACTCTTGCTCATGCAGATGAAGGGTTTGGTAATCCATCGCGAAAGCATGAGCGAGGGGAAGTGAGAAAAGAACTATCCGAAGGGATAGGTTACAGATGGAGCCTACCGGAGGTAGGGTGACTCTCCTATGGGACGACGGGCGGGGAAAGAGGAGGAATTGAGTGACAACCGAGGGGGGTTGCGCTTGCTCCGGGGCTGGGTTCCTTGGCTGCCTTACCCAAAGGGGATCCGCATCGAGCCGGGGCTAGATGCGCAATCGGCGGATCCTGACGAGGGTATGGCCGAGGAGTCGACTTTCTTGCTGGAAGAAATAGAGCGGACGCAGGAAGCGGTCCGCAACCTCATGGGGACCAACCGCGCCATCCCCCCCTGGATGGGGGAAGGCGACGAGCGGAACCCTTCCGAGAACGCACGTCTCTGGCGAGCCGTGACGCAACTGGCGACGGCGCTCGATCTCCTCTCGGAGCGGCTCGAGATCTTGGAACGTCAGCGCCGAAGGGCCAAAAAGCCCTGACTCCTGCCTAGTGAGGCTCCCACTCGATCACCCGGATCCCAAGACCCGGCGAGGAGGAGAAACGGACAAGCCAAGACAGCCGTGCACGATCTATGGCAACGAAGCATTCCCGGAAACGGAGTGCCTCCGAGAAGTTGCGGCGGCGAAGGCGAGTCCAGGGGAATCCTTTTCCTCCAGAGTCTACCGCCGTTCCCTGCCGAACGCGACGAGTGGCAGAGAAGCGCATCGGAACGAGTAGGCTCTCGATCGGTCGCCTTGATCTCGCCCTCAGGTAGCCCGAAGTGCGCCGAGAGCGGGGACATTCCGGCAAGGCGAAGGTGTCAGCGCTGCTCTCGTGCCGGTGGAGCGGGAAGTCCGTTGGGCTTTGCCGGGTAGGAGCGAGGCTTCGGAAAAAAAGAAGCGGCGCAGTTTTGGCCGCGCCGCTCTTTCGGGAATCGTTAGAGGAGGAAAACGATTCGTTCGAG
>NZ_CABFUZ020000253.1 GCF_902143385.2 Methylacidimicrobium cyclopophantes | reverse complement strand
ACAACTGCTCAATCATCCGTTACAACGACGGAACCAATTGGCCGATCGGAGTCGGCAGAGGATGTATCGGCTGCTCGGAGCCCGGTTTCTGGGATAAGTATGCCTACGAGCGACCAATGGCCAACGCGAACATCCCCGTTCCCGGCCTCTGGAACCTCGGGATCGAGAAGAGCGTTGACATCTTGGGCGTGGGTCTCCTCACCGCCGCCGGGGCCGGCATTGCGATCCACGCTTTCCTGAGCGCCAAGTACGGAAAGAAATCGGACGAGAACGCACCCGGCACGCCTCCCAAGGAGCGGTTATGAGCAAGCGCATCGTCGTCGACCCGATCACCCGGATCGAAGGCCATCTTCGGATCGAGGCCGTGTTGGATGATTCCAATACGATCCAGGACGCCTATGCCTCGGGAACGATGTTCCGCGGGATCGAAACGATTCTCCAAGGACGCGATCCGCGGGACGCGGGCCTCTTGGCGATGCGAATCTGCGGGGTCTGCACCGGGGTCCACTACTGGACGAGCATCCGTGCCGTCGAAGACGCCTTCGGGGTCCGAGTTCCCAACAACGCCCGGCTCGTCCGCAACCTGATCGCGGGCTCCCTCTACCTCCACGACCACCCGGTCCATTTCTACCACCTCCATGCGCTCGACTGGGTCGACCTGCTCTCGGCCCTCAAAGCCGATCCGCGCAAGGCGGTCGACGTCGCCTACCAGTTTACCGACACTCCTTGGAACGCGAGCGTCGAGCACTACCGGAAGGTCCAGGAGCGGCTGGGCGGTTTCGCCGCGCAAGGCCGCCTGGGGATCTTCGCAAACGGCTACTGGGGGAACCCGAGCTACCGCTTCTCCCCAGAGGAAAACCTCGTCGCCCTCTCCCACTACCTCGATGCGTTGGCGATGCAGCGGGGGGCCGCCAAGATGATGGCGATCTTCGGAGGGAAGAACCCACACCCGCAATCGATCGTCGTGGGGGGAGTGACCTGCGTCCAGGACATCGAAAACCCGAGCCGGATCTCCCTCTTCCAGACCCTGCTCGAAGAGCAGCATCGCTTCATCCGGCAGGCCTATTTGCCCGATATCCTCATGGCCGCCCATGCCTACCGAGAGGAGGGACTTGCCGGGATCGGATCGGGCCTCAAATCCTATCTGGCCTACGGCTTCTTCGACATGGACAACGAAGGGCCCGGCCGGGGGAAGACCCTCTTCCCGAGCGGGATGGTCCTCGAAGGCGACCTCTCGAAAGTCTACGACTTCGATCCGGCCAAGGTGACCGAGGACGTGCTCCACTCCTGGTATCGGGGCAGCGACGGGCTCCACCCTTACTCGGGGGTGACCAATCCCTCCTTCACCGGTCTGCGGAAAGAAGGCTCGGTGGCTTACCTCGATACCGACGGAAAGTACAGCTGGATCAAGGCACCGACCTACGACGACCACCGGGTGGAGACCGGCCCCTTGGCCCGCCTGGTGGTCGCCTATGCCCGAGGGGACGCCCGGGTCCGCGAGGCGGTCGACGGGGTGCTCCGTCTAGGAGGACTGCCTCTGACCGTCCTCTTCAGCACTCTCGGCCGAACGGCGGCCCGGGCGATCGAATCCGACCTCATCGCCCAGGCGATGGCGGGTTGGACCCAAGAGCTCGCCAAAAATACGGCCGCCGGGGATCTCTCGACCTGGACTCCCTTCGATTTCGCCAAGGTCTCCCGGGATGCGCAGGGCTGCGGCCTCTCCGAAGCCCCGCGCGGAGCCCTCGGCCACTGGGTCAAGATCCGCGATGGGAAGATCGAAAACTACCAAGCGGTGGTTCCGACCACCTGGAACGCCTCTCCACGCGACCGCAAGGGACGAAGAGGCGCCTACGAGGAGGCCCTCCTCGGGACGAGGCTTGCCAACGCCGACCAGCCCTTGGAGATCCTCCGGACCATTCACAGCTTCGACCCCTGTCTGGCCTGCTCGGTCCATATCGTCGACTTCCGCGGGAGAGATCTGGGCACCTATCGCGTCCTCTAACCCCATATCCGACCGGAAAAGGAGCTTATGAAAGGAGAAGAAAGCGGAACGATCGTTCGGGTGCTCCGGATGCCCGTAAGCTGGCGGATCTTCCACTGGGTCAACTTCGTCGCAGTCTTTACCGCTGTGATCACGGGCATCTACATCGCCCGCCCCTACTACCAGGCCATGATCGCCGAGCCCGCGGTCCGGAAGTTCGTGATGGGATGGAACCGGGCGGTCCACCTCTATGCGGCGATCACGATCGACATCCTCTGCGTGGTCTCCTTCTATCTCTATTTCCTGAGCCGCTTCGAACGCCCGGTCCGCAAACTCCTCCCCACCAAGGAGCATCGGCGAGAGTTCTTCGAGGTGCTGGCGAACTTCTTCACCTTTAACCGGAGGAAGCGCTTTGACTCCTCCGAGCTCGACACCTTCAACGCCGTCTGGTTCAGCCTGCTCCACCTTCTGCTCCTCTTCCAGCTCTTCACCGGTCTCCAGCTCTACGTCTACAGCCTGGAGAGCGGTCTCAGCTCGGTCGGCGGCTGGTGGCCCTGGATCATCCACGTGGGAACCGACTGGACCTACTGGGCCTTCGGCGGCCGAATGGGGGTCCGCTGGGTCCACCACTTCACGATGTACCTCCTCCTCGCTTGGATCGCCTTCCACGTCTACTATGAGATCTGGCGAACCGTCTACTGGCGCGAAGGCGACATCTCGATCGCCTTCGGAGGCGAAAAGATTGCGCGCAGACTTCCCGGAACGGCCGCCGACTGACCTCGCCGTCGTCGGCCTGGGCAACGTGATCCTTCGGGACGAGGGGCTCGGGGTCCTGGCAACCTGGGTGCTCGAGACCAACTACGCCTTCGATCCGGACATCCGCTTCTTAGACGGCGGGGTGCTCGGCCTCGATCTCGTATCCGAGTTCGAACGCCACTCCCGGCTCCTTGTCCTCGATGCGGTTGCCAGCCTCGATCCCCCGGGAACGATCTACCGCTTTCCCGGCCAAGCGCTCTGGAAGCGGGAGGGGCCGGCCCGAACGGCCCACGAGGTCGATCTGTTAGACGTGCTCAAGGTCGCGGCACTTCTGGGCCCGATCCCCAACCTCGTTCTTTTCGGCATGGTTCCCGCGGAGGTCGGCGGACCCGCCCTCGGCCTCTCCGCCCCCTTAGAGAAACCCTTCGCCCGCTACCTGAGCGCCATCCTCCAGGAGCTACGCGGACTCGGCTTTCGGGTCCGGAAAAAGGCGGCCACCCCCCTGCCCCGCATCCTCGAAACGAAGACGCGGATCGAACGCCCATGAGCCCTCCCTCGGCTTCCCTTCTCCTCCGTCTCGAGAAGCTCGATCCGGAGAGCGGACTCTTCGCTTCCTTTCCGGGCCGACCGCCCGTCCCGCTCCTCCGGTTCGCCCCCCTCCCTACGACTGGCGCCCGCATCCTCTCGGCGATCGGATCGATCGACGAAAACGCGCCACGGCTTTTATCCAACTTCCAGCGAAGATTCCCCGCAATCTACGAGGCCGTGGAATCGATCGGCCGAGGCCTTCTCGAAGGCGAGGAGAGCTCTCCCTTTTTCTTTCTCTCGGTCTGCAGCGTCGCGCTCCAGGCTGAGGAAAGCGATCTCCGAGAAACCGCCTCGCTCTTTTCGACCCTGCAGGTGGACTATGCCCTCCTCCAAAAAGAGGAGCAATGGTTCCTCGACACGCGCACGACCCTCCGCAGCCTCTGGGGCTACAAGCTGGCAGATGTGCCCAACGCGCTGCTCCTCCGCTCCCTCTTCGCTTCCCTCGGGCAGACGTTGGGAGCCTTCGCGGGCAGATGCGGCGAACTCCTCCGGACAGAGACCATCCTCCTTTCCGGAGATCTCCTCCCCAATCCCTTCCTTCGGGAGGGGCTCCGCCGAGGCCTCCCGCGCAAGCTCACGATGGCCGAGCACCCGCCCGCTCCCGGCGAGAGCTCGACCCTCCCTCCTATCGACGGGATGGCCGGCGGACGCTAGCTCCTCTGTCCCGGCCCCTCCCCTTCTCCCGGCGCCGTTGCGGCAGCCGGAA
>NZ_CABFUZ020000252.1 GCF_902143385.2 Methylacidimicrobium cyclopophantes | reverse complement strand
TTTTTTCAAGCAGAAGACGGCATACGAGCTCTTCCGATCCGGCCGAGGAAAGCTTCTCCGCAGCGCATCCGCTTTTCGCCTCCCTCCTTCGTTTTTCGGCAAAGGCACCGGCGGAAGAGCTCTCCGCAGACATGAAGGACTTCTTCGCCGTCTCTCCGGGATTATACCCGGCCGGGCGGATCGAATGGGTGCTTGTCGACTCCTTGAGCCAGACAACCAACCGGCGCTGGGGAAGCATCGTCAGACAAACGCAAATCTTCCTCGCGCTCCTCCTCCTCTTTCTCCATCTCGCCGTATTCGGGACCGTTGGATGGATGGGATATCGTGAAATCGGACTGAGTCGCGCGGAGAAGAAGCAAGAAAAGGAATAGAAAACTCCCATGTCGACCGCCAATCTCCTCAGCAAAGAGATGACGCTCTTCTTTTTCCTCATAGGCTGCTTCCCCTCGGCCCCGGCGCACTCATCCTCCGTTCGGCTCCTTTCCGAGAGCGCCTATGCGCAACTGAGTCCTGGCGAACGGCTGCCGGTTTCCGCAGGGGCTCCTTCCCCGCAACTCATCCCACATGTACTCTATCAAGAAGACGTAGTTTTGCAGAACGGGCACCAGCGCACGAAGCTGCGCTTCTATTCCGAGGAGGACCCGGCAAATCCTCCGCTCTGGTTGCGCGTTTGGGAGAATGAGAGGCCCGTTCCGCCATTGCGCGAAGCGGCACCCGAAGAGCTTGTCCGCCTGGGGGAAAGAAGCGGAAACCCCGTGCTCTACGCCTGGACGATTCCGACGGTTTTCGAAGCGGACGAAATCAAGCGGATTCGGATTCGGGCCGAATATCCGGTCCATCCCGTTTCCGATCGCCCGAGGAACGACTCCTTTGAAATCTACTTTTCCCACTGGGGCTGGCAACCGTCGAACTCCGAGCTCCTTTTTCAATTCGATCTCGCTCCGCTGCTCTTGGCAATTCCTTGCCTCGGCCATTCGCCGACGCCCACCCTTTTCCCCTGGTTTCTCTCCTCCTGGTTCACGATCCGCCCTTTCGGATACGCATCGCGCGGCTTTACGGTCTGGTGGCGTTTTCGAGAGCCGGAAGAGAAGGAACGTTGCGAAAAGATCTCCTTGGAATGGTATGCTTGGTACCGGTAAAAGCCGGGAAAGGTTACCTTACCGGCTCGACCGGAGAATCGCTTGAGCCCGCTCGTCGATCGCCCGAGCCTCTTGGATCGAAGAGGCGATCACAGAGTAATGACCCATCTTCCGCTTCGCGGACAGCCGTCTCTTCCCGTAGAGATGCAGACGCAAGCCCGGCAAGGATAGGAGAGCTTCCCAGTCCGGCTCCCCCTGGGTCCACGCGTCACCCAGGATATTGCGGAGGAGGAGAGGCCCTCGCAACGAGACATCTCCCAAAGGGAGCCCGGCGATGGCGCGAAGCTGCTGCTCGAACTGGCTCGTGACGCAGCCGTCCAAAGTAAAATGTCCCGAGTTGTGCGGTCTCGGAGCGAGCTCGTTCACCAACAATTGCCCCCCCTCGGCAAGAAAGAACTCCACGGCGATCACCCCGATCAAGCTCAAAGCCGAAGCGATCTCCACCGCCATTGCTCTCGCAATTCCCTCGATCCTCTCTCCCAGTCCCGACGGGACCAGCGAATAATCAAAGATGCCTTCCCGGTGAAAGTTCCGAGGGATCGGGAAGACCGCGAGAGCACCCGTGGCCGAACGTCCCACGATGGCGGAGAGCTCGGCCTCCAAGGATACTTTCTTCTCCAAAATGGCCGGAACCTTTCCCAATTCGTGCCACGCGCCTTCCAAATCCGCCGGCTCCGATACCTCCACCTGACCCTTTCCGTCGTACCCGAGCCGCGCAGTCTTCAACAAGGCGGGAGTCCCTACGAGCGACAGGGCCTTCGTCAGATCTTCCGCCCGCTCGACAGGGCAAAAGGCGGCGACCGGACAGCGTCGTTGCAAGAGGAAGGCCTTCTCGCGGCGACGGTCCTGACAGATACGAAGAATCTCCGGGGAAGGGAAGAGGGCGACCTTCGATTCCAAGAAGGTCAAGCTTTCCGCCGGGAGATTTTCGAATTCGTAGGTGATGACGTCGGCGGCACTGGCGAATTCCGCCAGAGCATTCCGATCCGAAAAGTCCGAGCACCAATGACGGTCCGCGAGGCCGGCGGCCGGACTCTCCGGATCGGGATCGAAGATCGCGACACGATAACCGAGTCTTCTCGCTTCTCCGGCAAGCATCCGTCCAAGCTGGCCTCCACCGACAATTCCAATGGAAGAGCCGGGAAACTTCGGACTCATATTCTCTGATCCAGAACCCGTTGCGTTTGCGTACTGCGGAAGTCGCGCAAGAGTTGGGCGAGCGTCGGATTCTCCAAGCTCAGAATCGATACGGCAAGCAAGGCGGCATTCCGGGCGCCGGCTTCCCCGATCGCGAGGCAACCCACAGGAATCCCATACGGCATCTGCACGATAGAAAGGAGGGAATCCATCCCGCGCAACGCTCGCGTTTCCACAGGCACTCCGAGGACGGGCAGCGGCGTATATGCGGCGAGCATCCCGGGCAAATGTGCTGCTCCTCCCGCCCCCGCAATCAGAATCTTGATCCCGCGGTCAGCCGCGGTTAATGCATACTGCCGAAGCTTTTCCGGAGTGCGATGGGCGGAGACGATCGACTTCTCGTGAGGGACGGAAAAGTGCTGCAATACCTCGGATGCGCCCTGCAGGATCGGCCAATCGGATTGGCTCCCCATCAGGATCGCCACGAGCGGTCTTTCTTCGGTTCGCAAACTTTCGCTCACGTTCGAATGCTCAGCCCTTCTCCGTTCAGTTCTTCGATATCTGCGAAAATCGACTCCCTCGTAACGCGCCCCGAGGGCTCAGCCCCGTATTTGTAGACGAAATTCCTCCTTCGACCCAATTTTCGGGCCTTCAATTCGAACATCCGCGATTTTTCGCCCGCTTCGGAAAGGAAACCGCTCTCTATTTTTTCTTCGCGGCGACCCCTTTCTTGCCGTTCTTCTCCATTTTCTTCACCGCCGGCTTTTTCGGGGACTTCTTCTTTTCTGCCATCTCGTCCACCCCCCTCCTCTCGTCCTGGACACGGGACAAGGAAATCGATCTTGGCTTCCGCGCGGCAACTTCTTTCTCCTCCTGCTCGAAAGGAGGAATGCGATCGCTTTGCGCGGGCAAAAGCTCCCGGAGAATCTCATAGAGGCGGCCTACCGGCCAAAGCCGCCCCGGGCCCTCGCTCCCGCAGGAAAGAAGACCGCTTTCTGGACCGATGAATCGCACGCCCCGTTTCCGGAGCAGCGCTACATTGGCGCGAACTGCCGGATGGTTCCACATCCGGGCATTCATCGCGGGCGCCAGCAACACGGGTGCCTCCGTGGCCAGAAGGAGAGAGGTAAGCAAATCCGGAGAGAGCCCGCACACGTATCGACCGATTAGATCAGCGGTCGCAGGAGCCACGAGCACGACTCCGGCCCGCTCCGCCAATTCAATATGAACGGCTCGGCCCTCCAGGATCCCGGGACTTTCGTCGGTGTACGCGCACCGATGGGTGACCGCCTCGAACGAAAGGGGGCGGACGAACCGGAGAGCCCCCGGCGTCAACACCACATCGACACGATATCCGCCCTTGGTGAGCTGACTGGCCAGATCGATCGTTCGAAAGGCTGCGACAGAACCGGTCACGCCCAGAAGAACGGTGGGACGGTTATTTTCCATACACATACAAGGTCAATCTCCGACTCAGATACCGCTCCGCTCGCATGATTGCACGAAACTTTGTCAAATCCTCCTCCACCGAGCCGGAGAGAATCGTGTATTTGAACTCCTTCCATGCCTTCATTTCTTCCCGGCCCCGCTCCAGCCTTCGAGCGATCTCCTCTTCATTTTCCGTTCCGCGCTTGCGCAGGCGTCTCTCCAACTCGGCAAAGGTCGGCGGCATGATAAAGACGTCCACGAGTGCCGATTTTAACCGGGGATCTTCCTGATTCCGAATACTTCTCGCCCCTTGAACGTCGATGTCCAACAAGACATCCGTGCCTTGGGAAAGCGCCTGAAGCGTCGTTTGCCGCAAGGTTCCGTACCAACAGCCGTGAACCCTGGCGTACTCCAGGAACTCCCCGGCCGCGACCTTTTCAAAAAACTGTCGCTCGTCCAGGAAGAAGTAATCCTCTCCCTCCACTTCGCCGGGACGGGGCATCCGGGTCGTGCAAGAGATCGAAAAGACGAAATCGGGCGTCCGCCGCAAATTCTCGCAAAGAGTGCTCTTCCCCGTTCCGGAAGGAGCGGAAATCACGAAAAGAATCCCTTCCCTGCGAAATAGGGAATTCTCTTCTCCTTTAATGGATTGCATCGGTTCGTCTACGGAGCCGACTTCTCCCGACCCTCAGGGAAAAGTCCTTTTCGAGCGCTCGGGATCAGACAGGAGGAACCTCCTTTGTCGAAGAACCGCCGTTGGCCGCTCCGCGGCGCTGCATTCGGACCACTTGCTCGACATCCTTGTCCCCGCGGCCCGAAAGGTTGACGAGCAACACCGCCTCCGGCGGCAGTTCTTTGGCCAACCGGATGGCGTGGGCGATGGCATGGGCGCTCTCGAGGGCGGGAACGATGCCTTCCGTTCGCGCCAAAAGGAAGAACGCATGCAAAGCCTCCTCATCGCTGGCGACCACGTACTCGGCTCTTCCGACTTCTCGTAAATAAGCATGCTCCGGACCAACGGCCGCATAATCCAGCCCCGCCGATATCGAGTGAGTCAAAGCGATCTGCCCGTCGGCATCCTGCAACACAAAGGTCCGAGTTCCCTGTAAGACCCCGATGCTTCCCGCCGAAAAGCGGGCCGCATGTTCTCCGAGCCGGCTGCTCCGTCCGCCCGCCTCCACACCGACGAGACGGACCTCCGGATCGTCCAGAAACCCATGAAAGATGCCGATCGCATTGCTTCCTCCGCCCACACAGGCCACCACGGCCTGCGGAACTTCTCCGGACGCCTCGAGGATCTGTTTTCTCGCTTCCCGCCCAATCACGCTTTGAAAGTCGCGAACCAGCGTCGGGAAGGGGTGAGGGCCAAGCGCGGAGCCAAGGATGTAGTGAGTCGAGCGCACCGTGGCCGCCCAATCGCGCATCGCGGCATTGACCGCTTCCTTCAGCGTGCGCTGTCCGCTGCGCACCGCGACGACCTCCGCCCCGAGGATCTCCATCCGAGCGACGTTCAGGGCCTGACGTTCCATATCCACTTCGCCCATATAGATCGTGCAGGCCAACCCGAAGCGGGCGCAAACGGTCGCCGTGGCTACCCCGTGCTGGCCCGCTCCGGTTTCGGCGATGATTCGCTTCTTGTTCATGCGCACCGCCAGGAGCGCTTGGCCCAGCGTGTTATTGATCTTGTGCGCTCCGGTATGGAGAAGGTCCTCCCGTTTGAGATAAATGCGCGCGCCTCCCAAGCTTTCGGTCAGGCGCGCGGCGTAGGTAATTGGAGTCGGCCTACCCGCGTAGGTCCGCAGAAGCTCGTTGAGCTCCTCTTGAAAAGTCGGGTCGGCCTTGGCGGCCCGATAGACCTCCTCCAGCTCTGCCAGGGCTGCCACGAGCGATTCCGGAGCGAATTTTCCTCCGTAGGGTCCAAAATGGCCGCCGGCATCCGGTAGGCTGGCTAGAGGGCCTTGCATCTTCGTACAAATTCCCATACACGCTTTGGATCCTTTTTGCCAGGAGCAAGCTCCACTCCGCTCGCGACGTCTACCCCGAAAGGATTGGTCTGCGCGATCGCCTCCAGGACATTCTCGGGGGTCAATCCCCCGGAAAGGATAAATGGCTGGCGCAGCCTCTCCGTAAATTTCCGCACGAGTGGCCAATCCAGTCTGTTCCCGCTTCCGCCCCACAGTGGGGAAGGGCTGTCCAAAAGCAGAGCGGCAGCCGGGAAAGCAACTTCCGGAGCAATCCGCCAAGGTGGGCGGAGGGCTTTGATCACCTTCCGGGGCCGAAGAGAGGAACAGAACTCCGCGCTTTCGTCCCCATGCAATTGCCAGGCGCTGAAGCCGGCGAGCGATTCGATCCGTTCCATGTCGGAGACGGTGGGATTCACCAGGACGGCTATCCGCTCGACGAAAGGGGGAAGGGCCTCGAGAATTTCGGCAGCCGCTTCCGCCTCCACGTAACGCGGACTCCCCGGATAGAGAATGAATCCGAGAGCATCGGCCCCCGCCTCGATCGCGATCCGCGCATCGCAGAGCGAAGTAATTCCGCAAATCTTTACCCGCACCGGCATGGAAACAAGGTTCCGGCTTACTTACGCGGAGCGCGCCGGCCTCCCTGGATTGTTGCTTCCCGGCGGAACTCGGCCGCCTTTGCCTTCGGATCTTCCGACCGCATCAAGGCCTCTCCGACAAGAATCGCATCTACGCCCAACGCCCCAAGGTAGGCCGCCTGCGTCCCGTGGACAACCCCGCTCTCGCTGACGACTACGCGATCCTCCGGGATAAACCCGATGAGCCTCTCCGTGGTCGTCAGATCAATCGAGAAAGTTCGGAGATCCCGGTTGTTGATCCCGATCAGCTGTGCATCCAAGGCCAAAGCCCGATCCAACTCGGGTTCATTATGCACTTCCACAAGCGGTTCGAGTGCCAAATCGACGGCGAGGGAATACAAGTCGTGCAGCTCTTCCGAAGATAACGCCGCCACGATCAACAACACGGCGTCCGCTCCGAGGATGACACTTTGATAAAGTTGCGCTTCCGAAAGTATGAAGTCCTTGCGCAAGAGCGGGAGATCGACCGCCTCCCGGACTCGGCGCAGATCTTCCGTCGAGCCCGAAAAGAAGGAGCTGTCGGTAAGAACGCTGATCCCGTCGGCGCCGGCTTCGGCGTAGAGGATCGCTTGCTTGGGGGGATCGCAATCCGGGGCGATGGGTCCTGCCGAGGGAGAGGCACGCTTGACCTCCGCGATCAGGCCGATGGATTCCCTCTTCTTCCGGAGCGCACGGGACAAGGAACGGAGACGACGTCCTGCGTCCCGCGCTTCCCGGTACGCGTGGCCGAGGGACGCGTGCTGCTGGACGTCTCCGCTCCGCTGGCGCCGGCATGAACACGACCTGTCCCTATTGCGGCGTCGGTTGCGGGCTGATTGCCGGCGAGGGGACAATCGCTGGCGACCCCGCCCATCCGGCTAATCGCGGACGGCTCTGCGTGAAGGGCGCGAAACTCGCGGCCACGCTCGACGACCGGGAGCGACTGCGGACGCCGATGGTCGGCGGGCGCGAGACCTCCTGGAGCGCGGCGCTGGATGCAGCGGCGGACGGCTTCGCGCG
>NZ_CABFUZ020000251.1 GCF_902143385.2 Methylacidimicrobium cyclopophantes | reverse complement strand
AGTTTCGGAGCTTCCTGGCCGGCCGCTGGTCGGCGACCGAATTTTTGGCGGAGCTTGTGTATCTATCGCGGAACCTACACCCGAACCCGAAGAATCCAGATGATCCATTTTACGTCTGGGATCTTTCGGCGATGCCGAGCTGGTTTTGGGAAGAGATCGCCGAGTTTGTCGAGGGACCGAACGCCTATCCGGCTTTTTCCGAGTTTGAGCGTAGTGGCAAGGGTAGTCCTAGTAATACCGGTGGCCTGTTTCTATACACGCCGCTCGATGTGCTCGCAGCGACCTTAAAGGACAAGAAGATGGAGCAGGCGCTGGATGCGGTTGCGGAGAGGTGGAGCGCCGAGGCGGGCTATTGAGCAGGGAAGGGATCGTGGATTGGCCCCGGTTCCTGGGCCAAAGTCCACGGGCGGCGGGACGATGCCAAACCATGGAAGCGATCGGGATGGAGCATGTTGTTGGGATCCTCCTCACGTTCTGGTTGGGAGCGGTTGGGATTGCCGAAGGGAACCCGGAGCAGAGCCCTTCGGCGGCTCGGAGCTCCCAGGAGCAAGCGCTGGTCGAAAAGCTCCAGACTC
>NZ_CABFUZ020000250.1 GCF_902143385.2 Methylacidimicrobium cyclopophantes | reverse complement strand
ATCACCGTCTGGTGCCAGGTGCCGTCCTGCTCCGTGAAGTAGCTCGCGCCCGCGTAAACGGCATAGGTATAGGTCAGGACGAAAAGTCCCAAGGCCCAGTACCGCTTGAGCTCCTCCGCCGGGGTAAGGCGATCCAACGCCCGGTCCCGCGTCACCCAGAGCCAGCCCCACAGCGCTCCCGCCGTGACCGCCTCCAGGACAAGCTCCGCAAAGAGCATGCCCAACCAGTAGGTATTATATTCTGGCGATGTGTAGTCGAGACCCTTCGAAAACGCGTAGAGCCTCTCGTACACATTGATCAACACGTCAAAGACTATCAGCGCTCCGATCGCAATCCCCGCGCTTTTCCAGGAAAAGGCGGTGAGCGGCGGCCGCGCTACAGCCGTTGTCGTTGTTTGTGTTTGTGCCATATCTTCTTCTTTCTCCATTTCTTCCACTGCGCCCCGGATGCACTCCCCCGAGACGCGGCCGTCATCCTCCGGGGATGCCGGCAAAACCCAGAGGCATACGCCAATTGGTTTTTCTTGAGCAACCATAACGGAGGCCCGGAGGACGAACAATCGGACCAAGTCCCACTGCCCAGCTAGGTCGGCGGTCCCTCCGCGCGGCCGTGGAGTAGAGGAGCTCTCGTAGGGGAACGCCCGAGGATTCCATCGGGTTCCGGCCGGACCAGTCCACTCGGACTTTCAACGGTAAGACGCACGACGTGTCTCTTCTGGACCTCCCCATGGCGAAAGCTCTGTGGGCTTAGGCGACACTGTCGTTTCCTCAAAAGGGGAAGCTCCGGGAAAGAAAAAGTACCGGCGGTTCCGCTGGCTTTCCGCTCGTTCCACGGAGACCGGAGAAAAAAGAAGCGCGCCCTCCTTCCCGCGAGGGGAAGAAGGGCGCGCCGGTCGGCTCTCCGAAGAGAGTCGAGAAGCCTTACATTTGCGTTATGCCGAACTTCGGAATGACCAACTGATCGGCGACCGCGATGATGCTCCGCTCCCCGGACGGATCGCTGAAGAAGAGCAACCCTCCGAAGCGGTTCGTCGTCTCGTGGTACATCGTCAACCGCTGGTTCTCCCACTCGGCACTCGCCAACACCACCTCCAGCACCTTGGTCTCTCCGGGCGCCACCGGCTCAGACGGGGTGATCTTCATCGGTCCACCGTAGACCTCCGGGAAGTCCGGATTCCAGACATTCCCCGGAATCGCTTCATTGAAGAAGCGAACGTTCGCCGTGGTGAACTCCTTCAGGACCAAGGGACGATCCCCGGTATTGTGCACCTGGACCCGGAAGGCGAGCGTTCGGCTCGGCACATCGTAGGTCGCATCGAGCACCTGCGCCTCCACATGGGTAGGCTCTGGCGGCAACGGCTGGTTCTTGATGATCGTCTCCTGGATCGGAATCGTGTGCGGAAACTGCGAGGAGGTCATCACGTTCGCAATCGCCACCAGCGCAATCGACCCGAGGGCGAAGATCACCGCCACGGTCTTATCCGCGCCGCTGATCAACTCCTTGGCCCGCCCGGCCGCTACCATCCCCATCCGGGAGGCAAACGGCCTCGCAACCCAATATCCGAACCAAGCCACCCCGATCAGAGTCGTCACGAGGGTCCAGAGAAGCATCCGGCTCTCGCCGTAGTCTTCCAGGTTGATCGTGTTGCCCAAGAGCGTCTTGATCGGATTGGTGAAGCCCTCGTGGGTTCCATCCACGTCGACGTAAATCGACGGTCCGATCAGCGGACCCGCATCCTTCATGCTCAGCATCACCCCAACCGGCCAATGGCCCGGATACCGAGCACGAGTGATCGTCTTGTACTCATAGGTTCCGCCCAGCTCCAGCAACTGCGAGCAAGACATGAACCGGCCGTTGATCCAACTTCCCACCCGCAGGAACTGCGGTCCCGGCACGAAGAAGTTGAGCCAGGAAATCCCCGTAAAGGCGATCTCCTTCGGCCAGATCGGCAGAAGCTGGAACTTCCCCGTCACCGTCATCTCATCCCCGACCTTGAACTTCCGTCCGGAAAACTTGGTGTCATAAAAGATCACCGTCCGCATCCGGAGGAAGGCCTCCTGCGATTTCTCGCCGAGAGCCCAGAGGCGGGTCGTCGGCGCCACCAGGACCATCCCCAGCAGCGCCAGCGCCCCCGCTCTCCCCATCATCCTCAATACTCTCTGTCTCATCGTCTTCCTTCCTCCTCTTAGCTATGCCGGACATCCGCGGTAGCAGCGTCGTAGGTCTTGAAGAACTTGGTGCTGCCGAAGAAGTGGGCTCCCATCAACCACCAGGGCACGTACATACAAACCGAGACGAAGGCCGAGAAAAAGGCGGCCACACCGGTCACCCCTCCCGCGAAGCTTCGCATCGTCCCAGTCTCGACAATCCGGAGATACTCCGGCGTCGAGGTCCGCACGTACATGTAGTTGATCACGTCGGCGACGCTCATCAGCGACCCCTGGTACTCCACCGGCACATGGAACGGAGCGATCATCACCCAGTTGGTCGGATAGAAGAGCCAACCCCAGAGCTCGCCGCCGATCAGCGCCGTCACAACCCAGTTCCCGGTGAGCATCAACACCACGTCGAGCACCACCGCCGCCGGAAAGAAGGTCTCCGGAAAGACCATGTTCAGCGGATAATGGGTCCATCCCCAGAAGTTGATGTACCGGTTCATCCACTCGCCAAAGAGCAAGCCCAAACAGCAGATCGTGGCTCCAATCGGCATCCGGAACCTCGTCCACAAGACCGCCTGAGTCGCCGCCGGGAAGGTGATCTCCAGGATCGGCGCAACGATCGGCCACCAGTTCCGATCCTTCCAGTCGATCCAGAACGACCAGTCTCCGGCAACCAACATCTGGTGGACATGAAACCCACCGACGAGCGCCAGAAATGTCGACGCGATGATGACGATGTCGAACTTGCGCGCAACCGCCTTCGCCTCCGCGTCTACTTGCGAATATTGCATTGTTTACTTTCCCCCTCTGCAAGAGTAGGGGCGGGTGCTCCCCGCCCCTC
>NZ_CABFUZ020000249.1 GCF_902143385.2 Methylacidimicrobium cyclopophantes | reverse complement strand
GACTTCCTGCTTCCTCGAGGCCGGTTTCACGCGCGTCTTGCGACGTGCGCCAGAGCCTTCCTCTCCACAGGCTGACACCGTGGAACTCACGGCCAAATTCCTCAGATGGATCGCTGCATTGAGGTCGCGGTCGTGGATTGCTCCACAGGCCGGACATCTCCACTTGCGCACCGACAGCGGCAGGGCTTCGAGCTTGTTACCGCAATCCGAGCAGCTCTTGCTGCTGGCAAACCAGCGATCCGCCACGACGATTCGCACGCCGCGTCTGGCCGCCTTGTACTCCAACTGCCGCCGGAACTCGAAAAAACTCATATCGGCAATGGACCGGGCCAGGTGGTGGTTCTTCAGCATCCCGCGCACGTTCAGGTCCTCGATGGCGATGGTGTGAAAGCGCCGCGTTAGCTCTGTCGTGAGCTTGTGCAACGCATCGGCGCGGATGTTGGCGATACGGGCATGCAGCTTGGCTAGCTTTCTCTTAGCTTTCTGCCGATTCCGCGATCCCTTGAGCTTGCGCGAGAGTCTCCGCGACTCTCTGCGCAGTCGCCGCAACAACGCCTTGTGCGGCTTGGGTCCGGGAATCTTCTCTTCCTTTTCTCCCGTCCAGAGCGTCGCCAACACCTCGGCACCGAGATCCACGCCCGCCTCGCCTTGGTTTTCGGCTTTCGGCGGATGGGGATCTTCCCCGGTATCGATGGTGATGGAGACAAACCACCGATCGGCCACGCGGGAGACCGTGGCCGAGAGAATCTTGCCATCAAATCGCAATCTCTCGCGCATCCGCACCCAGCCAAGCTTTGGGATCAGAATGCGCGAGGTTTCGATTCGAAATGGATCGTTGGTGAGCGTGAACCAATCGTCCACGCCTTTCCTTCGAAATTGCGGATAGCGGGCACGACCCGCAAAGAAATTGTCAAACGCCCGACCGAGTTGGAGGATTGCCATCTGTGGGGCGTTCTTGGTTACTTCCCGCATCCAGGGAAATTCTTTGATTGCGTTCCACTGGCGCCGGAGCGCCGTTTCCGCCGGCTTCGGCAGGCTCTTGTCGGCCTTCCACGCCTCGTATTGCCGTTTCCACTCGGCCAGCGCCCAGTTGTAGGCGAATCGGGCTGTCCCCGCCGCCTTGGCGAAATCGGTAGCCTGCACATTGTTGGGCCTGAGCGCGATCTTGTGGGCGGTCAGCATCTCCCCGATTCCTCCACGGCCTCTTTCACGCCAGCTTCTCGGATGCTGCCCAGCTTGCGAGTCATGCTCGAATGATACATGTGCATACATGTGCGCGCAAGAACGCGCAAATAAGGCGTTAGCAGTTCAAGCCCGGAAAGAGGGTCTTCTTTCCGACGAGAAACCGGTGGAGATCGCAACGGGCCAAGTCGCCGATCGTGGGAAGCTCCTGGATCAGGAGATCCCGCTTCGAACGGCCGAGTTCGGGCAAGAGGGTGAGATCCTCCTTCTGCACGAGCTCCTCGAGGCAGGCGGTATGCCAATGGCAGAGCTTGCAGACCGCCCCGTAGGCGGGGAGGTTCGCTTCGCTCCTGGCGGCGATCCGCCGTGCCTGTGCAAGGGCCTCCCGGTAGAGATCCCAGTGAGTGGTCGGATTGTTCGGTCCCATCGGTGCCGCGAGGTCGTAGGGGACCTCCCGCCCGCGCACATCCCAAACGAAGGCTCTTTTCTCTCCGGTGCTCTTTCCCAGCCGTTCCAAGAGATCGGTGTAGAGTGCGAGCTGTACGGCGTACTGCTTTTTGGGCCTCGCCTCGTCCTCGGCTCCTTCCTCGCCCGAGCCGGATTTGATATCGCCGGCGACATAGCCGCTCCCCTCTCGGCGCAGCAGATCGGGCTCGCCGAGGAGATCCCCCCACGAGAGCCGGCCCGAGTAGAGGAGATGGCTCCCCCTTTCCATCGCTTCCAACGTGCGGCGCTCCCGTTCGGCATCGGAGTAGCCCGAAAGATCGAGGGGAGGAAGCGTAAGCCGAGAGCGGACCTCGTTCTCGAAAAGGGTCCCCTTTTCCCAAAGGAGCCTGACGAAGGCGCTCTCCGGGTCGCGCTTTGCTGGATCGCCGAAGAGATCCATCCACGGCCGGTGGGGGCATTGGATGAGGTCGTAGAGCAAGGATGCGGTGATCGGAGGGGGCATGGCCAAAGGCAATTCCCAATCGGCAATCTCAGGGGTCCTTCTTCTCCTCGATCCTTCGTCGCCTCCCGCCCAAGAGCCTCCTTCCTTGCCGGTTGCGATACTTCCGGGCGTGCCTTCCTCGGGCGGTTCGCCACGAAGGGGGAGGAGAAGCGCCCTCCCTGTGCCAGGATAGCCGAAAGCGCCTGGCAATCAATTCCGTCCGTAGTGCGAGGCGGGGCCGTCGCGGAGCCGACCTTCGAGGATCGCCTCGCGATAGGCCGATCCCTCCGCCCCGAATTCTCCGAGCGTGATCTCGGAGGCGTGGCTAACCTGGCAACCACTACTTTCGAGGCGGGCGAGGGCGGCGGATTGGAAGTCTGAGTCGGCTAAGCGGCTCATCGGCCTATTCTACTAGCCTTCCCGCGCCGCGCGTAGGATCGCCTCAAGCTCGTCCGGCCGAGACCATCGGGCCACGGAAGATAGAGCTTCAACGAGTCGGAAGTCCTCCGCCTGCCAGACGTCCTCCGTGTCGTCGAAGAGCGAGACGAAGCACGGCTGAGGCGGGCGCGCCTTCAGGTGGCTCAGGTCGTAGAGACCGGCCACGACATGCTCGGTGACTCGACGCGCTGCGGCGCGCGATCCCGTCGCCAGCAGGAAGATGAGAGACGTGCGTTGAGGCAGGTACGTCTGGTAGTCGACCGTCCAGACGCGTCCCGAGCGCCCCGGCTTTGCCACGCTCCGCTCGAAGCGGATCCCCTTCTCGCCAAGCCAGTCGTCGATCTCGTCCGCAACGGTTTCCACCGATCTTCATTTTTTGGTGCCGTTTCGCTTCGGAGAGTATTTTAAGGAGTTGCTATGGCATCTCTTTTTTCCTCGGGAATTTCACTCCTGCTTTTCGGTGGCGCCGTCTTCTCTCTTTTCGGCGCGGAGGGGCCTCCCGGCAAAAGCCTGCACGCGGGTCCGGAGCCCGAGAGAACTCCGTTCGAGGCCGATCGCAAAGCCATCCTCTCGATGGCGGGGGATTGGCGAGTCGCCTACCGGTTCGAGGAGATCTTTTCCCTGAAGCCCGGCTACTCCGTGCATCCGCCGTACAAGATCGCGGGATTTGAAAAGGTGGTGGTGCTCGAGGACGAGGGCGGGCATATTGCGCTCCAACATCTGCTGATCGATGGCAAGGGAGCGGTCACCAAGCATTGGAGGCAGGATTGGGATTACCAGAGGCGCTCTTTCTGGGAATATGTCGGAAAGGACCGGTGGAAATCCGTCGATCTCGCGCCGGGGGAGGTCGAAGGGAGTTGGATACAGACGGTCTGGAACGTCGATGATGCTCCCCGATATGCGGGCTATGGACGATGGCGCCACCGGGAAGGTTTTTCCGAGTGGGTCTCCCATCCCTTGTGGAGGCCACTTCCGCGGCGCGAGCTCTCCCGAAGGTCGGACTACGACCTCCAGCGGTCGGTGATGCACCAGTTGGTTGGCGGCGGGGGATGGATCCTCGAGGAGGAGAACGACAAGGTGCGTCGGAGCGAGACGGGGGAAGAGGTACTGGCTCGGGAACTGGGGGTCATTTCCTACCGGAAGGGAAGCGGAGCCGACTTCACGGCCGCTGAGAGCTTTCTGCAGAAGAGGTCCCCCTTTTGGAAGATCGTCCGGACCGCTTGGAACCGGATCTTCGAGCAAAATCGGGAGGTAGGCTACAAAGGCAAAGGGGATGGAAAGGAGCTGGCCCAGGACCTCTTCGCCGCGGCGGAGCGCTTCAGTTTGGGAAAGGAGACCGAGGAGCGGGCGCGGGGAGAAATTCTCGAGCTGATTGCCAAACATTGCTTCTTTGTCGCCAGGGATGGCTCCGAAACCGATTCGAGCGGGCGGGCGGAGCACTGAACATCGATCGTGAATCGGCCTTCGGAGAGCTGCCGAGGCTTACGCGGCGCTCGAATCGTCGTGACGCATCGCTGGTTGGCCCGCAGCATGGCCTTGCTCTTCCTGCGGCCGGAGGCTCGACGACCCACCCCTATCGGCCTGTAAATGCGGTCTGTCCGGCCTATGTTTAGGCGGATCCTCTCGGCCCATCGCGGGCATCGCTACTGCTAGCCTCCGTTCCAGTCGGCTGACTCCTTCGAAGCGCCCTTGGAGAACGAAAAGCTTCCTCGTGGCCGAGAATGGGATCCTGACCGAAGAAGAGGCTCTCTTTTTCGGTGGAAACCGATTGCGCCTACAAAGGCAGTCACCAAAGCCCAAGCGGGCCTTCCGGAAGCTCAAGGATGTCTTCGAGGTGCGTCCGATCGTTCCCCACGATTTCCAGCGGGCCCAGCTCCACGCCTTCGTCGCCACCTTGGCCTTCTTGCTTGGGCTGGCTCCTGGAGAAAATGCTCAAGGAGGTCAAGCCGCCCTTTTCGACCGAGCAAGCCTGGGCCTTCCTACGAACGATTCCTGTTGTCGAAGTCGCCGTCGGAAATACAAAGCGCCGAAGGAATGACCGCCGGCAATCCTCGTGCGCGCAAATCCCCTCCGCTCTGCGTGTCTCGTCCCGCGAACCATGGCGTCTTCCAAAGAGCTCAAAGGCAGCCCTGTAGTGCCCATGGGAAGAATCGGATTCGGATTGCCAAACTCACAACTCTTCCTCGTCACATGGATTGGGTCCTCAACCATATGAAGGGCTCTGCTTCTTGGCATTCTGGATCAGCGCCAAGCTCGGAACCGAATTGGCAGCCGGGGCTTCCCCGAAAAACTCCCGAAGGTGCTCCGCTCCTTCCAGCGATCCGTTTGGTCTAACTCGCCGCCAAAGGGGGGCTCTGGATTGGGCTCTTCCCCCGGAACCCCGCAGAGCTCAACGCACTGCTTCCAATACTTCATCGAGTGACGCCGGCCTTGGCCTTGATGCGATTGGCGCAATCGCTCCGGGCCGCCGAGCGCTCGCAAGGCGCGGCAGCGATCCACCGGCTTCATTCGAGCTTGGAGGTTTCGGTGGCGAGAAGGCGCGACGCTTGGCCGGCACCGTCCAGGCCGTCTTCCAAGCGGCTCTTTTCTTCATCACCGCGCGCGTGGCCCATCTCCACGGGAAGCCGGAGAAGCTGAAGGGGACGGTTCGTATCGAACAGGCCGAAAGCGGGCATCTGATGGCGAGTGCGACTTTCACGTTTCGGCCCCCTCCCGGTGCCGCTCCATTCGGCCCTAGACACGCATAGGACTTCCCGATCCCATTCCCGAGCTTCCCGATCTCTCGCGCCGGCGACTATTTCGTGAAGCTTTTGAGGAACAACGAAGAGATCGGTCAGCGCTTGCTGCCCATCAAGTCGGCGGCAGAGCCAGTCGAACTAGAATGATCAGGATGCCGACCATGATGCTCGAAATCGAAAGGAAAGAGCCATCCCGAGAAGCGTCGACGTCCGCGAACAGGTTTGTTGTGGAGGAGGAAAGGATCTTTCATGTAAGATTGAAAGACGAGTGGCACGTTGCTCGTTGGGAAGATCCCTCGGGAAAAGGAGGGATCACACCACCCAAGCGGATACTTTCGAAAGATTGGAAGACGCCATTTGGGATGCTCTCTTCTGCCATTTCGACGAGGGGAGAGTCCCCACGTCGCTCCAATACGTCTTTCTCCAGGAGTAGGTCGGGGAACGGCTGGTGAAATTGCCGCGGGAGATTTCTGGAAGGGAAATGGTCTTAGTCTAGGAGCGGCTTGGCTTTCGAGTCACTCGGCAGAGCGGAGCAGATTTCCGCGGGGAAGGTCATGGCAGACGAATCATGGTCTCGAATCAGGACGCGACCCCACCGGGAACGTTGCAAAGCATCCTTGAGCAGGGGGAGATTTCCTTAGAAGGGTTTCTCAAGCAGCGCTGATCGAGGGGAGCACTTGCGTTCTCTTCCTGCTCCGTCTGCGAAGATCATTGGAGGAGGAAAGGGGAGCGTAGGGGAGTTGTCCCCCATTTTCCTGTCGAGCGTCGCCCCATGGTCGCCCGGCCAAGGGACAGGCGAGGCCGATTTGTTCGTCTCTCTGTCGCAATCTGCAACGGTCCACCGAGCAGCAGAGGAATTGTTGAAAGGGCCGCCCGAATCTGTTGGGAAACCCACGAGATGGTTGCGGGGGCAGGATTTGAACCTGCGACCTTCAGGTTATGAGCCTGACGAGCTACCGGGCTGCTCCACCCCGCGATCTTGAGAGTGCTATACCCTGCGCGAAGAACGAGCGCCGCGCAAGAAGAAAAGTATCTCTTCGTTACTGGGCCTGTTGAATCTTCGCCAGAATGTGGCTTTTGGAAGCCGCCCCTACCTGCCGGCCCTTGATCTGCCCGTCCCGGAAGATCAGAAGGGTAGGGATCGATTGAATCGAGAAGCGATAAGCAAGCGACTGTTCCTGGTCGACGTTCACCTTGCCGAACTTCACCTTACCGGCCAGCTCACCGGCGAGCTCCTCGATCACCGGCGCCACCATGCGGCAGGGGCCGCACCACTCCGCCCAGAAATCGAGGACCACCGGGATCGGCGATTGGGTAACTTCCTGCTCGAAATTTTTCTCGGTAATTTCCTGAACGAGACCAGCCATAGCAGATGCTCCTCCGTGATGTTGGTTCCGCTGTTCGCGGTGAACCGTTCTTAGAACACGTCTGCGTAAACCAGGGCAAGATAAATCGCGGTCAATGTACTGACAAGCGCAGCGGTCAATGCGAGAGCGATGGTTCCAAAGCGCCCTGTCGAATCGGAGCCTGCATCGTCTCGACTCTTCTGTTTCGGAGTAGGCTTCGCGCTCTCTTTTGTCTTGTTCGGCTTTTCCCCCGTCCGGGCCGCGGGCCGCACCGCGTATGGAGGGGGCTGCTGCTGCGCGGCACCGGCAGAAGCAGTGGAGTGGCGCGGCATGGAGCGGCTGCCAGTGGAGCGGGCGGTCGATTCCTCGGGCGGTTGTGCCGAACGAGGATTTTTGGGCTCTTCCGACGGCGGCGGCGCGCTCTGCGGAGGAGGGGGCTGCGGGACCGCACGGGCTTGCGGTGGAGGGGGGGCCGGCGGGGAATAGGAGTTTGGCGGAACCGACCCGTTGGCGGGTGGAGGCGGTGGCGGAGGAGGAGAGGCTTGGGGGGGCGGAGCGGGATGGCGCCAGGATTGCTCAGGACCAGTGGCCGGAGGACCTGGAGGAGACCAAGGCATTGCTTGGCGAGGGGCGCTGGCCGGCATCCCGTTGCCGAAGTTTTGGGGCGAAGGCTGGCCGGTGGGGGCCGGGGGTGTCTGGTGCATGGGACGGGGCGGGTAAAAGAAGGAGGCGAAGGCCCCTTGGGGCGGAGACGCCGACTGTGGATCTGTTCCCTGCTGTGCTGGGGGAACGGCTGCGTTCTGCTGCAGAAAGAATGGGGAGGGCCAGCCGGAGGCATTTGCGGGGGAGGCGTTTTCGGGTCCCGGCTGCGGGGGGGGGTGCTGCGGATAGCCCGCTTGGGAGGGTGCCTTTGCTTTTAGAGGAGACCAAGCTTCCGGCTCCTCTTGGGAACCATCGAAAGATTCGGCCTCATGCCCGGGAGGAAGAGAACTCATCCGGGCATGCAAGATACGGCGAGCAACGCACTCGGGTCAATCGGAAATGCAAAGCTCCGTTCACTCTTCCTTAGTGAGCGGCCGCCGCCTTTTTTGCGGATTCCGGCAAGAGGGCGAAGAACTCCTCCGCCCCGAGCGTTTCCTTCTTGAGGAGTTCGGCGGTGACCGCTTCGAGCGTCGCCCGTTCCTCCCGCAGAATCGTCTTGGCCTCCTCGTAGGCATTCCCGAGGAGCCGCTGGACTTCCTGATCGACCAGACGCGCAGTTTCTCCGCTGTATTCGGCACGGCCATCGAGCCCGGGGATCTCGTTGGGGACGGGACGGCTCGGGATCAGATGGGCAAGGCCGACCGATTCGCTCATGCCGTAGAGGCAGACCATTTGGCGGGCGAGGGTGGTGGCCGTCTCCAAGTCGTTTTCCGCACCGGTGCTCACCTCGCCGTAGACGATTTCCTCGGCGGCCCTGCCGCCCATGGCGCACCGCAGCTTGGCAAGGAGTTGGGTGCGGGTGAAGAGATATTGCTGTGCGGGGTTGAGCTGAAGGGTGTAGCCGAGTGCGGCCCGGCCCCGGGGGATGATGCTGATCTTTCGGACCGGATCGGCGCCGGGAGTGGCGGCGGCCACCAGTGCATGGCCCACTTCATGGTAGGCCACCCGGCGCTTCTCTTCCGCGGCAAGCTGGAGGCTTCGGCGCTCGGGTCCGGCGATTACCTTTTCCAATGCTTCGAAGAGGTCGGCTTGCTCGATCTGCTGCGCCTTTCGGCGTGCGGCCAGAAGAGCCGCCTCGTTCATCAGATTGGCCAGATCGGCGCCGGAAAAGCCCGAGGTCGCCTGGGCGATCTCTTCTAGGTTGATCGCCGGAGCCAGCGGTTTGCCCCGGCTATGGACGGTCAAGATGGCCAGCCTGCCCTGAGCATCCGGCAGATCGACGACGACATGCCGATCGAAGCGTCCCGGGCGGAGAAGGGCCCGATCGAGGATGTCGGGTCGGTTGGTCGCCGCCAGGAGGATGATTCCTTCGTTCGGATCGAATCCATCCATCTCCACGAGCAGCTGGTTCAGGGTCTGCTCCTGTTCGTCATGGCCCATCCCGATTCGCACACCCCGCTGCCGACCAATGGCATCGAGCTCGTCGATGAAGATGATGCAGGGTGCCCGACCTTTTGCCTGGGCAAAGAGATCCCGCACACGGGAGGCGCCTACTCCGACGAACATTTCGACGAATTCGCTCCCGCTGAGGGAAAAGAAAGCGACGTGGGCCTCCCCGGCGACGGCGCGGGCCAAGAGTGTCTTGCCGGTGCCGGGCGGTCCGATCAGGAGAACTCCTTTGGGAATCTTGGCCCCGAGGGCGCGATAACGGCCGGGGCTCTTGAGAAAATCGACGACTTCCTGGAGCTCATATTTCGCCTCTTGGCAGCCGGCGACATCGTCGAAGGTGACCCCGGTGCCCTCTTCAGCGACGAGCCGAGCTCGGCTCTTCCCCACGTTGAGGAGGGAATAGCCGGCTCCGCGCGTCATCCACCGGCTCAAGCCGACCCAGATCAGAAAAAAGATGGCGATGGGGAGAACCCACGAAAAGATGAGCTGGGAGAGGAGACTGGGCCGGACGCTCGCGTAGATGGTATGGGCGTTCTGCAATTCGGCGACAAGGTTGGGATCCTCGACACGGACGGTTCGAAAGAGGGTGACCTTGGATTCCTTCTTGGCTTCCCCTTCCTTCTTCGGAGGAGTCGGCACCACCATTTTCCCCAGGATCTCATCGGGCGTGATCGTGCACTCGACGATCTCCTTCTTGGCCAGCTTGTCGAGGAAGGCGCTGTAGGGAATCGTGGTGACCGTCGCTCGTTGGACGCTCTCCTGCCAGAGCCACACCAAGAGAAGGGCGACGAAGATCTGCAGAGCGAGCTGCCAATTCGAGCCGAAAAACCCCTGCGGCCTCTTTTTCTGCGGGCCGTCTTTCTGCAACGGGAACGGATTTCCCGGGGAAAGCGGATTCTTCATCCAAGCAAGCTTTTCGTTCGGAGGGCGGTTTGTCGAAGAAAAAGATGCGCGAAATCCAATCGAAACGTGTGCGGCGACATGGATCGGGAGAAAAGACGACGCTCGTGACCTCGAGCTAGGTTAGGGTTGGGCTTTTGTAAGAAAAAACGAGCGCTGGCGTTGGCTGATGGGGAGGTGCAGCCGTTCCATGACCAGGAGCAGATCTTCCCAAACCTGGCGCTTCAGTCGCAGGTCGGGCTTATGGAGCAGATAGCTCGGATGGAAGGTAGGAAGAAGCGGGATTCCTTGAAAATCGAGAAAGCTCCCCCGGAGGGCGCTGATTCCCTTGCGTAGGCCCGTCAAACCCTCCAGAGCGGTCGCGCCCAGGGCGACGATGACCTCGGGCCGGATGATGCCGATCTGCTCGCGTAGATAGGGGAGGCAGGTCTCCATCTCTTCCGGGGTCGGCTTTCGATTGCCCGGGGCGCCTTCGGGCAGATCGGGTCGGCACTTGAGGATGTTGGCGATATAGACATCCTCTCTCTGGAGACCCATCGCTTCGATCATGCGGGTGAGGAGCTTCCCCGCGGGCCCGACAAAAGGTTCTCCCAGCCGATCTTCCTCGGCCCCCGGGGCCTCGCCGGCGAAAAAAAGCCGGGCATTGGGGTTGCCCACGCCGAAGACGACTTGGGAGCGGAAGGAAGCGAGATGGGGGCAGCGGCGACAGCCGATCGCCTCTTTGCGAAGAGCCGCAAGCCGGTCGAGGCGCTCTTCCCGATCGGCCGAGGATTCGGGGAGGGCCGGCGAAACGGGAGCAGGAGGGGGAATCGGCTCCCGCGGCGGATCGGAGTGCGGAGGCGGAAGCGGTGCGACGGGTCGCGGAAGGGGAGCAGCCTCTCGGCACGGAGGGGAGATCGGCGAGAGCCCTTTGCTCCAGTCCGGAGGAAGGCGGACCCATTGGCGTCCGGTGGCACGCAAGGCGCGGAGGTAGGCGACGAGCGTCGTCCGAAGTTGCTCAGGGTCGTTCGTCATCGCTCTTCGCCAACCAGGCGGAGAATTCCTTCGGAGCGGGGCTTTCGAAGCGGACTCGCTCTCCCGTGCGGGGATGAAGGAAGCTCAATTGCCGCGCATGGAGCAGAAGGCGCGGACTTTCCGGAGATCGAATCCCTCCATAGAGCGGGTCGCCGACGATTGGATGGCCGAGATAGGAGAGATGGACGCGGAGCTGGTGCATCCGTCCCGTCCGGGGCCGACATTCGACCAGAGCAGCCCTCCAATGCTGCTCGAGCAGGCGAAACTCGGTGAGGGCCGTCCGTCCGGACCGGGAGTGTACCGCCATCCTCCGACGGTTCCGGGGATCTCGGCCGACATTTCGCGCGCAGGAGACAATTCCGCGCGGGAAGGTTCCCCAGACGATCGCCTCGTAACGCTTCTCGACGGTGTGGGAGGCGAACTGGTCGAGAAGACTCGCACGGGCCGCTTCGGTCTTCGCGACCACAAGAAGGCCGCTCGTTTCCCTGTCGAGCCGGTGGACGATCCCCGGTCGGATCGGATCGGCTCCAGGCAGGTTCGGCCGGCGGGCGAGGAGCGCGTTGACGAGGGTTCCGTTCCTATGCCCGTAGGCTGGATGGACGACCAGGCCCCAAGGCTTATTGAGGAGGAGAAGATCGTCGTCTTCGTAGAGCACGTCCAGCGGAATCGCCTCGGCCTTCGGGAGGGGGGAGTCGGAGGGAGGGAGACGAGCCGGAAGATCGACCTCGATTTCCTCTCCCCCGCGGAGTCGGTAGGAAGGAGGCCGGACGGCGCATACCCCGTTGATTCGAATGGCGCTCGACCGGAGCAGCCGTTCTTGGACGGCCGTCCGTGACAGGCCGAGGGAGGAGGCGAGAAAACGGTCGAGCCGTTCCCCCGGTCGAGCGGGGCGGAGAATCGTGCGCGGTTGCTTCGTCTGCGGAAGCCCTTGGCTGTCCTCCCGCCGTTCCCGATCGCTTTGGATTGGTTCCATCGCCTTGGAGAGAAAAAGCGACAACCAAACGGGAGACGGCGCCGCAAATCCCTCCGACGTCCGCCGAAGAGAGGTCGCCTCGTCGCTCAAAAGGACGTCAGCCTTCGCGGGCTTCCGTCGTCTGGGTTGCAGCTTCCGCGAGCTCTCCGTCGTCCCCGATCGCTTCCACCGGACAGCCTTCCTTGGCTTCGCGGCACTGCTCTTCTTCCTCCGGAGTCTCGGGTTGCTTGTAAACGTAGGAGTGACCGCCGTCGTCATTCCTCTTGAAGTTCGAGGGTGCCGTCTCCCGGCATAGATCGCAGTCGATGCATTGGGAGTCGACGTAGTACTTGCCGGCGACGTTGTCCGGATATCGATTGGTGAGATCTGCCATAATGTCTTGCGGTTTCTTGTCTCGCCCAGAAGGATTCCTTTAATTGCCTTCCGGAGGATTCGAGTAAGCTTACGAAGCGCTTCGACATTTGCAACCGGAAAAACGACTCCATTTCTTTATTACCGGCACAGACACCGGCGTCGGCAAGACCCTGCTCGGTGCCGCGCTCCTCCGCGCCTGGCGCCGGTCGGGGTTGGCAGCGGTCGGCCTCAAGCCGATCGCCACGGGCTCCCGAGAAGACGCAGCTCTTTTGCAAGAAGCCACCGGCCAAGATCTCTCCTTGCAGGAAATCAATCCCTTCTTCTTCCGCCGCCCGGTCGCTCCAGCAATCGCCGCAGAGGAGGAGGGGAGGCCGCTTTGCCTTCCCGAAGTCGCGGAGAAGATCCGGCTCTGGCTGGCGAAGTTTCCCTATGCGGTCGTCGAAGGGGTGGGAGGCTGGAAGACGCCGCTGGGCTCGACGGAGACGGTCCGGGACCTTGCCGTCCTTCTCGGGCTACCCGTGATCGTCGTCGCTCTTTGCCGGCTCGGCGTCTTGAGCCATACCCTGCTGACCGTAGAAAGCATTCGAGCGGCCGGCCTCACCCCCGCGGGAATCCTTCTCAACGGCTTCGCCGAGCCGTCGGCCAAGGTCCGCGAGGAGACGGCCGTCTGGTTGCGCCGGCAGGCGGGGGTGCCGGTCGGCAGCGTCGCGGAGATGAGTGAGCTCGCCGCCTCTCCACCAGACTGGCTCCTCCCTTCGTTCCCTCGCGAGGGGAGCCGGTAGGCGGTAGAGGAAGGATCGTTTCCCGTTCTTCGCGCGGAGAGAACTTTTCCGGCTGGACGAGCATCTCGGGTGGGAGGAAGCGCAAAGGGGGCGACTTCGGCGGAGCGGAGGAGAGCTGGGAGCCGGTCCTGGTTTCTTAATATTAAGAAGATGACGCAGACTGCGTGCGCGTTCCCTGAAGCCGCTTTTCCGTGGCCTTCTCGGAGGAGGGATGGGGGCGGGTCCCTGGCAGATCGAGCGGACGGGCGACCAGGATGCCCGCCGCCTTGGGGTGGGCGAAGAGGTAGTCGCTGAGCCTGGGTCCGATCACGACCCGACGCTCCGCTTGGATCGAGGTGGCATGGAGGAAATGGAGGACACCTCGGGGATCTCGATAGGCCAAGCCGACGTGGGAGGTGAAGGTGCCCGGCCAGCTGCTCGCGATGCAGAGCACATCTCCGTCATGGAGACGAGGCTCGATCGAAGGCACCCGTTCCTTCGGGATGTAGTAGACGGGTTGGGCGGAGATCTTTCTTTCGAGCGCCTGAAAACGGGGAATGAGCTCGGGGTTGTGGCGGAGGTAGCGGAACTCCTGCCAATGCTCGCCCATGTAGTGGAGCGAGTGGCCGGTCATCTCGATTCCGCCCAGCTGCCGGGTGAGATCGATGACGAGGCCGCGCGCGGCATTGTCCCGAATCCAATCCTCGAGATGGTGGAGGCGGGAGTAGTAGGTTCCATCGCAATGGCCGCCGCGGTAGCGATCGATTTCGATCATGCGGAGAAGATCGCCGGGGCGGTAGTCCCCCTTCTTCTCCCGCAACATTCGGGCGAATCCGAGGGAGATCTCGAAAAAGGTCCAACAATCCATCTCGTAGAGATCGACGGATGGGGCCTCGATGTGATCGTCGATCTCCAACGTCCAGTTCTTGTATGGGGTACCGACGAGCGCCAAGCCCACTTCGACCGTCCGGCGGCCGATGGGGAGCTCCCGCCAGCGCTGCCGCTCCGCCTCCGAGACCAGTCGGGCAAAGATCGCCTCTCCACGGAAGACGGCGGAAGGGGGGAGGTTTTTCCTCTCCTCGGAAGCGGGGTGCGAATCGAGCTCGGGGCGCTCGGCAATGGAAGGCAAGGTTGCCGAGAGCAGGACGGCGAGAAGAGCGGCCGATCGTCGAGCCATGCAAAATGAGGGTACGCTCCCGCCCGCGGGGACGAAAGCGCTTTGCGCCAACCCCGCGCTCCGAACCGTCCTTAGACAGGGAGCGACGGCTCGCCGGACGGGACTCGGGTTTCCCCTGGCGTCGCCGCTGCCATGCCATGGCCGAAGAGCCGTTTTTCCCGAATGAGCTGGGCGGCTCGGACGGGGACGTAGTCTTCCCAAGCGGGGTCTCCCGACCGGATGAGGACGCCCACCTGGCGAGGCGAAAAGCGCGCGTCGGGGGGATTGCGGGGGCTGAGGGGCTCGATTCGGCCCGTCTCCCGCAAGTAGGCATAGAGGTGGCCGAGAGGGCCTTCCAGCGTCAGCTGCTCCACGGTGCGGATCTCCCCGTCCGACACCTTGCGGGTGGGGTAGACGTAGAGCTTTACGTTCTTCTTGAAGAGGCGACCCATGGCTTCGAGGATCCCTCCCTCGACGTAGGAGTAGTAGCGCTCGCTGAAAATCTCTTCCAAAAGGGGAATCCCGAGGACGATGCCGACCAGCCCCTCCGCGTAGCGGGCCAGGTAGGAGCTGATCTCATAGAATTCGGCATAGTTGGAGATCAGGACATGGTAGCCGATCGCACAGAGAAGCTCGACGCGCTGAAGAAAATCGTGGGAATCAACCTTGCCATCGGGCAGGAGGAGGTTCTTGGTCGTGATCTCCAAGAGCTCGATCTTGGAGAAGCGCTCGATCGCAGGGTCCTGCAAGAATTTCTCACGGGCCAACTGAAGCATCTCCACGTGCATCCGGGTGACCGGAGCAAACTCTCCGCGCTCGATGAGCACCGCCTTTCGGCGGAGGAGCTCGCCCGGCTGGTGCGCCTGGCCCGTCGGATCGAAGAGGATGACGCGAGCCAAACCGAGCACGATCAGATGGAGGTTCAAGAGGCGGTTGTCGCATTCGGCGAATGCCGGGCCCCCTACAGAGACCAGATCGATCTCTAATCGCTCGGAATCGAGATTATCGAGGAGAGATTCGAGGAGGCGATAGGGGTCGGTCCATAAATAGCAAATACTATAAAGTAAATTTACACCGACGATTCCGAGGACCTCCTGCTGGCGAATTCGTTCCCTATCGCGGAGTCGAATATGAAGAATCACTTCGCTCGGTTTTGCCAGCGGCTTCTGCTGGAATCGGACGCCGAGCCAACCGTGGCATTCGTTGCGCGGTTGGAATCCGCGAATGGCGACGGTATCCGCAAATACGAAAAACCGGGTCTCGTCTCCCCGCTTTTGACGCAATCGCTCCAAGAGCAGATCATATTCATGATCGAGCATGGCCGAGAGTCGCTCGCGGGAAACATAGCGCTCCGTCGGACCATAGATCGCGTCGCTGAAGTGCATATCATAGGCGGACATCGACTTCGCGACGGTGCCAGCCGCTCCGCCTACCGTGAAGAACCAGCGTGCCACCTCTTGGCCTCCGCCGATTTCTGCAATGGTGCCATAGATCTTTTGATCAAGGTTGACCGCAAGCGCCTTCTCATGCGAAGTGAGAATGCGATTGCTCATGTGGAAGAGTAAATCAAGGTTGGCATCGACCTACAACCCTTTCTTGCGATCCGAGTCGTTCTCAAGGTAGGGTCCACCCATAGCGGGATATCGAAGAGGCGAGAGGGAACGGAGAATGATCTTTCTGGAGGGATCGGGAAAGGAGTTTGCGGGACCTCCGCTTTCGCTCGAGCAGCTCGACGCCGATCCGCTTCGGCAATTTTTTACCTGGTATCAAGAGGCGGCGCGGACCGAGGCGGGCGACCCGACCGCGATCGCGCTGGCGACCTCCTCCCGGGAAGGGAGGATGCGAAGTCGGATGGTGCTCCTCAAGGCGATCGACGAGCGGGGCTTTCTCTTCTTTACCAATTATCGGAGCCGCAAAGGGAAAGATCTCGAGGAAAATCCCCAGGCGGCGTTTTGTTGCTTTTGGCCGGTTTCGCTGAGGCAGGTCTGCGTTCGGGGCGCTGTGGAAAAGGTATCGACCGAGGAGTCGAACGCCTATTTCCAGAGCCGACCCGTTCTGAGCCGCCTCTCCGCCTGGGCCTCGCCGCAAAGCGAGCCGATCCCGGCCGAACGCGCCTTCTTGGAAAACCGTCTCCGGGAGATGCAGGAGCGCTTCGCGGGAAAGGAAGTCCCGCTGCCGCCGTTTTGGGGCGGGTATCGCCTCGTGCCCGACGAGATCGAGTTTTGGCAGGGGCGGAGCAACCGGCTCCACGATCGCTTCCTCTACGCGCGCATAGGGGATGGGCAATGGAAGCGGACGCGGCTCGCACCATAAACGGAGCCCGCGTTCGGCGAAAAGAAGATCGTTGCCGCTTTAGGATTGACAAAGGACGTAAGGAACCGATCTTCAGTGGGTTACGATGAAGACATCCTTGCGCAATCGGATTGGATCTCGTTCGCCGTTTTCTTCCCTGGAATCAGCTCGGAGGAACGCTCTCGGCAGAAATCGCTGGGTCGCGATCCTGGGCGGAGCGCTCGCCCTGGCCCCACTGGCCTCCTTCTCGCAAGACGTGAAGCAGGGCGAGCAGCTCTACACGATGAACTGCGCCGCCTGCCACCAGCCGACGGGGACCGGGATCCCGGCCGTCTATCCTCCGTTGGCCGGTGCTCCCCAGGCGACGGGAGGCTCCAAGCGGGCGGTGGCGATCGTCCTCAACGGACTGCAAGGTCCCATCACGGTCAACGGAGCGCAATACAACGGTCCGATGCAGCCGTGGAAAGCGATCCTTTCCGATGACAAGATCGCCGCGATCTTGACCTACGTTCGCCAGGCGTGGGGAAACAAGGGGACTCCGGTCACCGCGGAGCAGGTGAAGGCCGCCCGCGCCGAGTATGCGCAGCGGACATCCCCCTTGACCGACGCGGATCTGGCGGCCATCCCGGACGAAGATATCAAACCCTAGCGGACAGGTCACTCGGGGAAGGTGGGTTTACCGGCGCAAAAGCCAAAGGATTGCGCTGAGGAGGAGGCTGCCGAGCAGACAGGTGGTGATCGGAAAGTAGAAGCGCACGTTTTCCTTTTCGATCCGGATGTCTCCCGGGAGTCTCCCGATCCATTTGGTGCCGATCCCAAGGCTGAGCAGCAGCCCGACGGCTGCGAGCAAAATCCCGAGGATCAAGAGAAGCCGACCGATCTGCTGCATGGGACGCTGCTCTAAGCAAGGGTGCCGGCGGCGAGGAGAAGCTCCCTGGCTCGGCTGAGGGCCTCGGGGATCTTCTCCCGGTGGGGGATTCCTCCCTGAGCTAGGTCTGGGCGACCTCCTCCCTTCCCACCGAGGGGGAAGAGGATTTCCCGGAGAAGACGGGTGGCATCGGCACGGGAAAGATAGGCTCGGGAGACTCCGATCAGAAAAGCGGCGCGCTCCTGCTCGCGGGTGGCGAGCACCGCGACCCCCTCCCAGCGGCTTTGAACCGTTTGCCAAAGCAGGGGGAGATAGGTGGAAGGAGCCGATCCGCAGTCGAGGATGACCGCCGGAAGTGAGCCGAAGCGCTCGGCGGCTCCGACGGCCGACTCCGCGTCCTGCCGCGCTCGCGCCCGCAGGGCCTCTTCCGCTTTCTTCGTCGCCTGCTTTTCCGCTGCGCGGAGCTCTCGCTCGAGAAGCAAGAGCGCATCCCGGCGCCGCGCCAGGTACTCGGCCGCCAGGGCGGGGGAGGCGTCGAAGGGAAAGGGGACGAGCGGAGGAATTCCCGGATGTTTCCGCTGCAATCCTTTCCAAGCGTTTTCCTGTGCGGCCGCCTGCTCGCGGAGGGAGTCGAGCAGAGCCGCGCCGCCGGCGGCCTCGATCCGACGAATGCCGGCCGCAACGCCGGTTTCGGAGAGAATCTTCCAAAAGCCGATCTCGCCCGTATGGCGGATGTGGGTCCCGCCGCAGAGCTCCCGGGAGCACTCCCCGATGGAGACGACCCGTACGCGCTCGCCATACTTTTCCCCGAAGAACTGGAGGATGCGCGGATCGTTCTTCACCTCCGCATAGCGGCGTTCCTCCCAGCTCACCGGCTCATCCTCGGCGATGCGTTCCTGGACGAGCTTCTCGACGCGGGCGATCTCTTCGGCGGAGAGCGGTCCGGTATGGGAAAAGTCGAAGCGGAGCCGGTCGGGACCGACATAGCTGCCCCGCTGAACCGTTTGCGGGCCCAGCACCTCGCGAAGAGCCCAGTGGAGAAGGTGGGTCGCGGTATGGTGAATGGCGATCCGCTTCCGGCGCTCCCGATCGACGCGCAAGAGCACCCGGCAGCCGGGCTCCAAACGGTCGAGATCCTCTAAACGGTGGAGGTGGGCGCCACTGGCCGACCGGGTTGTATCGCGCACCGGGAGTCGGCGACCATCATACTCGACCGTGCCGGAGTCTCCAATTTGGCCGCCCATCTCGGCGTAAAACGGGGTGCGGTCGAAGACGGCGCGATTTCCCGCCAAGAGAAGAACGACCTCCGCCTCCGCCTCCAGCTCCTCATAGCCGACAAACTCGCTCTGCGCCGCGACGCTCAAGAGATCCTCCTCGCGTGCAGCCGCCGAACGGTTTCGTTGTTTCTCCATGCTCTCGGCGAATCCCTGCGTGTCGACGGAAAGACCCCGCTCTCGGGCCATCAGCTCGGTAAGGTCGAGGGGAAAGCCATAGGTGTCGTAGAGGAGGAAGGCTTCCTCGCCGGCGATCATCCGGTTCTTCCGCTTGGCCGCCTCGGCGGCGAGATCCTCGAAGAGGGCCAGTCCCCGCTCAAGGGTTTTGGCAAAGAGGGTCTCTTCCGCGGCGAGGACGGAGGCGATCCGATCCTCTGTTTCGACCAGTTCGGGAAACGCTTCTCCCATAGTCGAAAGCAGGGCGGGAAGAAGCTCGGGGAGGAAAGGGGCGCGGAGCCCGAGGGTGCGGCCGAAGCGGGTCGCCCTCCGGAGAATCCGGCGCAAGACGTAGCCGCGTCCGACATTGCTGGGGAGAATGCCGTCGGCGATGGCAAAGGCCAATGCCCGGAAATGGTCGACGATGACGCGGAAGGCGACATCGGCTTGCTCCGCCAGCCCGCCGGGTTCCGGAACGGCTCCTCCGTAAGGGCGGCCGGAGAGCTTTTCCAATGTGCGGAGCAGGGGGCGGAAGAGGTCGGTATCGTAGTTGGAGATCCTTCGGGAAAAGTCGCGAAACCCCTGGGTGCCTTGGACGATCGAAGCGATCCGCTCCAAACCCATGCCCGTGTCGACATGCCGGGCGGGGAGGAGAGATAGGGAGCCGTCGCCCCGAGCATCGTATTGAATGAAGACGAGGTTCCAGACCTCCAAGCAGCGGGGATCGGCTTGATTGAGAAGCCGTCCGCGGCTTTTCCCTTCCGGAGTGAGATCGACGTGGACCTCCGAGCAGGGACCACAGGGGCCGGTTTCCCCCATCATCCAAAAGTTGTCAGCCTTGCCGAATTTGGCGACGTGGATCTCCGGATCGCAGCCGGCGGCGGCAAAAAGGGAGGACCAGACCGCGTGAGACTCGGCGTCGAATTCGCCCGGCTCCTCGGGTCCCGGCTCGTAGACGGTCGCGTAGAGGCGGGTCGGCGGAAATCCCCAGCAGTGCGTCAGCAGCTCCCAGGCCCACGAGATGGCCTCTTTCTTGAAGTAGTCTCCGAACGACCAGTTCCCCAACATCTCGAAAAAGGTGTGGTGGTAGGTATCGAACCCCACCTCTTCCAGATCGTTGTGCTTCCCGCCCGCGCGGATGCACTTTTGCGTGTCGGCGGCCCGCGGCGGAGAGTAGGGGCAAGGAACCTGGCCGAGGAAGATCGGCACGAACTGGTTCATCCCTGCGTTGGTGAAGAGGAGGTTCGGAGAATCGGGCAGCAACGGAGCCGACGGAACGATCGTGTGGGCCCGTTCCCGAAAAAAGCGCAAAAAGCTCTCGCGGATTTCCGAGGAGGTCATCGCTGTTCTATCTACCCGGGACCGAGGCCGCGGCTTCCACCTGCGCCAAGATCTCGGGGCTCATCTCAAAGTTGGCGAAGACATGCTGCACATCCTCATGTTCTTCCAGGGAGTCGAGCAGCCGGAGAAGGGCGCGCGCACTCTCCTCATCCTTGATCGAAACGAGGTTCTGGGGAACGTAGCCGAGGGTCGCCGACTCGATGGGAATCTTTGCCGTTTCCAGGCTTTTGACGATCCCTTCGAATCGCTCGGGGGGGGAGAGGATCTCGATCGACCCGTCCGAAGCCTGGACGTCATCGGCCGATGCCTCGAGAGCTACCTCGAAGACGCGGTCGAAAGAGGCTTTGGTCGAATCGACGCGAATGATCCCTTTGCGCTGGAAAAGCCAAGAAACACTGCCCGCCCCCGCGAGGTTTCCTCCGTGGCGTGTAAAAAGGCTGCGCACCTCCGCCGCCGTTCGGTTCCGATTGTCGGTCGCCGCTTCGACCAGGACAGCGACACCCCCGGGGGCATACCCCTCATAGAGGATCTCTTCATAGGCCTCTCCGGCGACCTCGCCCGTGCCGCGCTGGATCGCCCGCGTGATGCTCTCGGAGGAGACCCCCTCGGCCTTGGCGGTTTCTACCGCCCGCCGCAGACGGGGATTGAATCCCGGATCCCCGCCGCCCAGTTTGGCCGCGAGCGCGATCTCCCGGACCAGCTTGCTGAAGAGCTTTCCTTTTCGTGCATCGGTCACCCCCTTCTGGTGCCGAACCTTTGCCCAGTGGCTATGTCCCGCCATCCGTACTTCCTTTCCGCTACAATTGGAGGCGGCGAAGGAGGAATGTCAAACCTTTGCCTTCGGGGCAGAGATCTCCGGCCGTCGGGTCGGAGCGGACGGGCACGATCAGGGATTGGCGAAGAGCTCGCGCTGCCAGCGACACCACCGCCCTTCGGCCAGCAGGCGTTCCGGAGCCCCCTGCGGGTCTCGGGCGAGCTCGAGTAGGAGCGGTTTGGGGGCGAGCAATCCCGCTTCGATCCCGAGCCGTGTGGAGAGCCGGCTGCGGGCTTCGTTGAGCTCCTCCAGGCGCCGGTTGGCTTCGGCCGTCATCTTGATCCTGGGCTTTTTCGGGGGGAGCAACTCTTCCGGAGATCCCAAGGGGGAGGAGAGAGCGGCCGCGAGCCGGGATCGCTCCGCTTCCCCTAGGTGCCGAGGGAGCCATTTCGCCGGGATCGGATCCTTGCGAGAGGAAGCCCAGAGAGCCATCCGGAGCAGCAGCTCGGGCGGAACCAGCCGGAAGGGAGCCAGATCGCGGCGAGCGGCCTCCTCCTCTCGCCATTGCCAGAGTGCGCGAAGGAATGGAAGCGCCTTGGCGGGGAGCTCGCGCCACCCACGAATCCGCCACGCTGCGTTCTTTTCCGGGGAGGGCTCCCCCGTTTTGCGCAGAAGCCGCGCGCAGCTTTCTCGATGCCAGCCGAGGCGGCCGAGCCGGTCGAGCTCTTCAGTAAGCCGTTCTTGGAGAGATTCCAAGTAACGAACATCCTGGACCGCGTAGTCGAGCATTTCCGCAGAGAGCGGGCGCCGGGTCCAGTCGGCCTTCTGGCTCTCCTTGACGAGCGCGACGCCGAAGAAGCGCTCGACCAAGGCCGCATAGCCGATCGCCGGAAAGCCGCAAAGTTGCGCAGCGATCATCGTGTCGAAGATGGAGAGCGGATCGGGCGCCCTCGCCCCCCGCAAGAGCCTCAGATCGAAGTCCATTCCGTGAAGGATCCAGGGAGAACGAGAGAGCGCTCCCCAAAGGGGCGCAAGATCGACGCAGAGGGTGTCGACCACGGCGACCGCTTCGCCCTGTTGAATCGAGAGCACGCAGAGCTTGGCCCGGTAATGATGGAAGGAAGCCGATTCCGCATCGAGGGCGATGGCTCGTTGCGGCCGGAGCTCCTTGGTGAAGGAGAAAAGTGCCGCATCCGAATCGATCCAGAGCGCGGCCGTCCGTGCCGACTTGGGGAACCCTTTGGGTTTTCCGAAGCAGAGCTTGCGAAGAGTCATCGCCAGCAGTAGATAGGGAAACTTTTTCTTTCGCAAGCCTGGGAGCTCCCTAACATTGAGGAAGGGTGGATTTGGTACGATCCCGACGGTCTTGGAAAAAAGAAGGAGAGCGCTCCATGAGCTATTTACCGAGAGTCAACAAGGTTTTCCCGGCCGCCGGCTTTACCCACGAAGAGATTCGGCGCTACGGCCGCCACCTTATCATGCCGGAGGTGACGTTGGAGGGGCAGCAAAAGCTCAAGGCCGCGCGCGTGCTCGCGGTGGGAACAGGGGGTCTGGGATCGCCTCTGCTCCTGTATCTGGCGGCGGCGGGCGTCGGGCGGTTGGGCATCGTCGATTTCGACACGGTCGACGACTCGAACCTCCAGCGCCAGGTACTCCACAAGACTCGCAACATCGGAAAGCCGAAAATTGAATCGGCCATCGAAGCCATTCAGGAGCTCAACCCCAACGTCGAGGTCGTTCCCTATCAGACGGCGCTCCGTTCGGAGAACGCCTTGGAAATCCTCCAGGATTACGACGTCGTCGTGGACGGCACCGACAATTTTCCCACGCGCTACCTCGTCAACGATGCCTGCGTTCTCTTGGGAAAGCCGAATGTCTACGGGAGCATCTTTCGCTTCGAGGGGCAGGCGACCGTTTTTTGGGCGGAGCGGGGGCCTTGTTATCGCTGCCTCTACCCCGAGCCCCCCGATCCCGGCATGGTGCCGAGTTGCGCCGAGGGAGGGGTGCTGGGCGTCTTGCCGGGGTTGATCGGGATGGTGCAAGCCATCGAAACGGTAAAGCTCATTCTCGGATTGGGAGATCCGTTGATCGGCCGGCTCCTCCTCTTCGATGCGTTGGGCATGGAGTTTCGGGAGTTCCGTCTGCGGAAGGATCCGGGCTGTCCGATCTGCGGAAGCGCGCCTTCCATCCAAAGCCTCGTGGACTACGAGGCCTTCTGCGGAATCGGAACGCCCGCTGCCGCCGACGACGTCCCCGAGATTACCGTACAAGAGCTCAAGCGGAGATTGGATGGGGCAGTCGAGTTTGATCTGATCGACGTGCGCGAACCACATGAAGTGGCGATCGCCCAGATTCCCGGGGCGAAGGTGATCCCGCTTTCGCAGTTCCATCAGCGCATCCACGAACTCGACAGCGCGCGGGAAGTCGTTCTCTTTTGCAAGCTCGGGCCCCGCTCCGCCAAAGCTTGTCGGCTCCTCTTCGACGCGGGCTTTCGCAAGGTTCAGAACCTTGCGGGGGGGATCGAGGCTTGGAGCCTGGAGATCGATCCTTCCGTCCCGCGCTACTAGCGAACGAGCAGGTTCGCGAAAGCGAAAAAGCGGCTGAATGAAAAAAGGCTGCGCGTGCGCTCTTGTGAGCCGCGAAGCGATCGCTATAATTGTATTTTCGGTTAGCAAACCCATCTTCGAAACGATGTATTGGAAGCGGCGGAAGCGATGGAGCAGCTAGCGGTACCAGAAACCATTCAAGAAGAGGTTGTTGACGAGAAGGTCCGCGAGGCGTTCGAGCGCCTTTGGGGAGTCATCGTCTGGAACGATCCGGTCAACCTGATGAGCTACGTGGTCTTCGTCTTTCAGCGTGTGCTCAAAATGAGCAAACAGGAAGCGACCCGGCATATGCTGGAAGTCCATCACAGGGGGAAGAGCCGCGTTGCGCAGGAGACGCGGGAGCGGGCGGAATTTCTCGTTCATCAATTGCAACGATTTGGCTTGCAAGCGACCATGGAGCGAGGGTGAAGGTCGCGCGGAATCGAGACCAGATCGTTTTGCGCCTCGAGTCGGGAGAGCGGGAGATTCTCCTCGGATCTCTCCTCGCGCTGCGCAAGCACTACCAGACCGAGCTTTCGCAGCTTTCGGAAGCTCTGCAGCACCATTGGCGTGGCACCTTGACTCGGGGAGACGGAGCCGAGGAGATCCCGGGGGCGGCCGAGGAGCTGGAGGCCGAGCGCCTCAGTTGGCGTCCACAGCGCGTGGCTCTCCTGGACAAGTGGCTTGCGCAGGGGAGCCCCCTCCAGAGCGCTTCCCCCGCCTCGCTGACGTTGAGCGAAGGGGAATTCGACGAGTTCCTTGCCATGCTCAACGACCGGAGGATCACGCTCGCCGTCGCGCACGGGGTTACCGAGGAACAGATGGAATGGAATCCTCTGACCGTCCAGTCGCGTGAGCTCCAAAAGGCGCTCTGGGAAATTCACTTCCTCGCCTTTCTTCAAGAAAGCTGCGTCTCCTCCTTGCTGGAGGAATGAGAAAGAGGCGGCTTTCGTCTCGGATCGGTCTCCTCATGGTTGCGGTCCTCCGAGCGACCATGGTAAACGGGGGCATGAAACGATCCATTCCACACGAAATTCGTAATGCGCAAGGGGAACGACTCGATTTTGCCTATCAGGGTGGATCGCCCGAGAATCCGACCCTCGTGGTCATCGGTCACGGGATTACCGCCCACAAGGACAGGCCGATGTTGATCGAGCTTTCCAACGTTCTCTCCCGAAACGGAATTCACTCGTTGCGCTTTTCCTTTTCCGGCAACGGAGCTTCGGAAGGAAAGTTCGAAGAGTTCACCCCCACCAAGGAGGTAGGGGACCTGGGCGCGGTTCTCGATGCTCTCAGCGACTGGCATGTCGGCTATGCGGGCCATAGCCTCGGCGCGATCGTAGGCGTCTTGCGGGCCAGCCAGGATCCGCGGATCCACTTCTTGATCTCGCTTGCCGGCATGGCCCATGCAGCCGCTTTCGTCCAGCGCGAGTTCGGCACCGTCACCCCGGGTGCGGGTTGTATGTGGGAGATGCCGCAATTTCCGCTTTCTCGGGCCTTCGTCGACGACATGAACCGGATCGGTAGCGTCGTCGAGGTGGCGCGGAAGATTCGGGTGCCCTGGCTTTTCGTGCACGGCCTGGCCGACGACGTGGTCCCTCCGCAGGATTCGCGGGATCTCTTTGCCGTTGCTTCGGAGCCCAAGCGGCTCATCGAGATTCCAGGATCGGATCATCTCTTTCCGGATGCCCACGCCACGGCTATGGCGAATGCCGTTGCCGCTTGGCTCAAAGAAGTGAAGCCCTAGGGAAGGGGCTCCTGCCGTTCTTTCCCGG
>NZ_CABFUZ020000248.1 GCF_902143385.2 Methylacidimicrobium cyclopophantes | reverse complement strand
CAGCCAGCCCTGCGGGCGGCGGCGATTGTCGAATCGCGCCGCACGATGACGCAGGTTGTTGCGCCGACGCCTGCGAAACGCCGCACGCTGTCTGAGCGCATCGCGGATCGCATGTCCCCGGTGCATGAGTTCAGCCAAGAACAGCACATGGGCGCGGCGGTGAACTTCGCCCGTGTCGGCATCGACCTCTTGCGACTCTCGCACCAAGGCAACACCCGTGGTCTTGCTGCCGGGATCGAGCTTGAGCCGAACAGGCTGCAGGGCGGAATCTTCCTGCAAGCGATCGATCAGCCGAATGGTGAAGGGCACCAGACGATGCACCCGCGTCCGACCACGCTCCAACAGCAGCCGCGCCCGCTTCTCCGAGCACGGTATCAGCGGTTTTTTCCTGCGGTCCAATACAAATACTGCCACTTCAAACTCCTTCGCCCCTTACGGGACCGGTGACGCGCCCTTGCGGGCATCTCCCCTCGGGAATGTCACACACCGGCTCCTGCCTCGCGGCAGCGGTGAGGACCTTCGACGCTTTACCTTTCGCCAGCATGATCCTCACCTTGCAGAGCAGCGAACTGAGGAAGCATTCGCTGGTGCGTCTGAACGACCTGTGTGTGACGTAGATCAGTGTCTTTCTCTCTCCCTGGTCAACCGAGCCTGTCTTTCAACAAGCTCCGCCCTTTAGGGCGGGGTAGTTGACTGTCGTTATTCGTCGTCATTGTCTATGTCTCCAATGAAATTGAAGGGTGAAATGCCGTTGCCGGCCGGCGGATCTCCCAAGCTCGGCATCGGGAAATAGTTGAAGGGCTTGTCGCCCCAGTTTCCCACATAACCGCCGTTCTGATTTCGGATATAGGAGAAGAGCTTCCCATCGGCAATTCCTCCGCCTCCGAGCGGGGTTTCGAAGGAATTGAAGGGCTTCCCGTTTAAGAAGCCAGACGTTACGCTCCCATTAGGCCCGTGGAACGTGATTCCACCCCCGCCACCAGGGCCACCAATCCACGCCAACACCGCCAACCCAATTACCATGTTCATGTTAGTTTCCTTTCGCTTTGTCGCCTTCTCCTTCTCGGAGCTTTACGAGCTCCAAATCAATGTGCTGGAGTTTTTCTGTCATGTGCATCCCTTCACTACATCAACGCATAAAGCCGTGGGTTCGGCAAGCAAGAATTGACCAAGAGTATAATTGCGGCTATGCAACGCCTCCAAGCCTTCAGATACGAATTGATGCCCAACGGCCAGCGAAGCGGCGCATCTGCCACTCCTGCCAGCCGTTGGGCCGTAGCGTGTATTTATAGGCTTGAACTCGTTGCATAACTCAATTATACTTTTGTCTATTAGCGGTGACAACGATATTCGACACGGATGGCACTGCGCCCACGGTCGCCGTCTCCAGTAGCGTGAACAGCCTCAAAGGCGTGTCCAGCCGTCTGCTGCGCGAGGACCGGCCCGACATCCAGAAACAGGACGGCTACGCCGTCCGCGCTATCCTTCCCCGCCCTGAACGGCGGGGCTTGCCGCGCACCTGGTCATCCTCGTTGTAGTCGAGGATCCGCTGCTGGACCTCCCCGTCTCCGCTCCGGACCCACTGGTCGAACCATTCGATCGAGGCGGCGCCCGAGGGATGGGCGTCGCGCCAGACGAACCCGCAATATTTGGCGAGGGTCTTGATCGAGAAATCCCTCGTCGGCCATTCGGTCTTCTTCCGCACGATCTCGTAAAGGTCGATCACGAACCGGGAGCCAAAGAGCGCTTCCATCTCCTCCCGGCTGCAGACGGAGGCCTTCCGCGAGGCATGGGGATTTCTTTCCCGGCGGCGTGGCCTGCCGGTCTACTACTACTCCAAATGCGAACGGACGATCTGGCGGAGGCTGCAGCAGAAGTTTCCGTTCTGTCAGACTTACTCATTCCTGCTCACACAGGTTCAAAGCTGACTTCCTGCTTCCTCGAGGCCGGTTTCACGCGCGTCTTGCGACGTGCGCCAGAGCCTTCCTCTCCACAGGCTGACACCGTGGAACTCACGGCCAAATT
>NZ_CABFUZ020000247.1 GCF_902143385.2 Methylacidimicrobium cyclopophantes | reverse complement strand
TTCTGGGCTTCGCCCAGATCGACTTCTCCGGAACAGACCCGCTTGTGGAGGCGGTCTTCGAGGAAATCCTTCCTCCCGGCGTTCCAGGGAGAGGTCTTGCGCGATTGGGGCCAGAGGTTGCGGATCGAGTTCGATCCTCCGAGAGAGAGGGGGATCAGATGGTCGACTTCGTAATCCCGGTGGCTTTCCCAAGGTACCCCGTAGCGGCGGAAGACCTCCCGCTTGAGGGCAATCGGGACGTCTCGGACCTTCTTTGAGTAACCCGGCACGCAGACGTCGGCCCGAGTCACCGGGAAGGTATCGCCCGGAGTCAGCTTGGGATCGGGAAGGATCGGCGGCTGAGCGAGAGCGAACGAGCCGAGTGCAATGAGGAAAGCAAGAGCAAGAGAGGCGCGACGCATCGGGCATTGATAGCGGATCGGCCGGAGGATTGGCAACCGATCGGTTGCGGGATCGGAGCCGACTCGGTGAGAGGCCTCGGCACGCGATCTGCTTATCTACTCTGGCGGGAAGGAAAGCCGAGAGAATCTGCTTCCGATGGCTCCGGCTTGCGCTATAGTGGATGCCTATTGTCTTTCCAATAAGTTTTGAGAATAGCCGGGACCCAGGTATGGAAAGATTCGACCGGAGCCATTGGATCGACCGAAAATCTGCGCAGATGCCCATAGGGAAAGAAAACGGGAGCGCCCGTCGATCCTTCCAGAACCATCTGGATTGTCTTAAGGCAAAGTCGGTTTCGATGGACTCCCCATGGCCGATTCCTTTCGTGATGCGGAGTCCGCAAAAGGGAGCGATGGGCTTCGGCTGGCTCGTCCCCTCGCCCTAGAGGGCTTGGAGAGGGCTAGTTCCTTTTGTCGACGGTGCGGAACAATGAGCAGCATGCCACGGAGGAAACAAGCGGCTCGAACGGAGAGGAAGCCGGAAATCGAGTGGCGGCCAATCGGCTTCCCGGAGGGTGGTCTTGCAGAACTGCCTCCAGAGTCGATGGTGATTTGGCTCACGCTGACCGCTTTGCCGAGCCCGAAGCTCATCGTCGAGAGCCCGAGCGAAAGCGACTTGGCGTCTATCCGCTATCGGGATCAGCGGACCGGGGAGTGGCTCGTCTGGTATCGCTGCGCCCAATGCGGCACCTTGGCCTTTACGAACCTAAGATGGGAAAGCAGCGCCCAGCTCCGCGTCTATCATGCCGGCTCTTGCCAGCTCGAAGCGGAGTAAACGCTGGTTCCGAGGAGCTCCTCGTCGCGCCATCGCCTCCTCAAATCCGCTGTAAAGCGCTCTGCAAGGAGCGAGCCTAGGGTCTTCACGGACATGGGGACCCGCCAGATCGGCCAGGAGAACCAGTCTTCCTCGCCCTCTCGGTAGAATCCGGTAGTCGAGAGCTTCCCGCCTCGAACGAAGCATGGAAAGAGCGGGAGTGCTTTTGTCGCCAGAAATACAACGGCGCGGACAGAGCGATTCGACCTATCCCTTTCGGGCAGCTTGTTCCGAAGTGCAGGCAAGCGTTGTGCCTGCGGATCCCAACCGAGCGAATGATTCTCGTCATTGTACTGCCAGGGGCCGAAAAGTGCTTCCTGGACAGCGTCCTCGGTAAACGGATCAGCCGATTCTTGGATGCTGCTCAGGAAGCGTTGATTGCCTGACTGAGGAAGAGGATCTTTCTCCCGTGGAAGCGGTCCGCGCCTACAAGGAAAGGAGCTCACCGAAGGGGAGCGGACGTTTCGGAAGCCTCCGGATGTCTTGGAGCTCCGCCCAATCGATTCCCATGATCCTAGGCGGATCCAGGCCCTTTTCGTCGCCGCCTTGGCTTTCCTGCGCGGGCCTGCCCTGGAGAAAAAGCTCAAGACGGCCATGCCCCCTTTTCGACCGAGGAAGCCTGGCCGACTCTGCGAACGATGCCTGCTGTAGAAGTTTCTCTCGGAAACGAAAAGCGCCGCGTAGCGACTACGAGCAATCCTCCGCTCCAGCAAATCCTCTCCACCTAGCGGATCTCTGTCCGCGAACCAGGGATCCTTCCCAATCCAAGAAAATAGCCCTGCAGCGTCAATAAATATCCTTATTACCAATAACTCACCACTCTTGGCCCAAACATGGGCTATGCATGGGAGCCGCCATGGCCAATTGCGGCGAGAGGGCGATAGCGTAGATATCGTGTTCCTCGTCGTCCGTCGTGGCGACCACCCTGCCGTTTCTGTGCTAGAGACCGCTAAAGCGATCCGTGAGCGACCGCTGCTACGATTGACGGTGACTTGGGGAGTACGTACATGGATGGAGCACCATCGCGCCCACGCCAGCGACATCGCGATCCTTGCGCGTCACGAGCGTCAGGCCATGGACCGATGCGGTCGCTGCAAGCAGCCCATCGACAACCGGAACAGGCCCGAGGGCGCTCATGCGACCCTTTCGGATCTCGCCAAGGACAAGCGTGCTCAGAAAGAGATCCTCATCAGCGATCGAGGCGTACCATGCGGATACGCGCCTATCGCAATGCTCGCCCTTCCGAAGCTCGGAAATGACGTTGCTGTCGATTAGGTAGCTCACAGATCGACGTCACGCTCGAGATCACGACTGCGATCGAGGTCGATCCCATCGAGCGGCGCAGACGCCAGCAGCCCCTTCAGGCTCACTTTGGGCGGCTCGGCGAAGTGTAGCGGAAGAAGCCGGCGCCTTCGACAGACCCTACCCCAGACCGTCGATCACCGCAGCGGCGTCGCTCCCGCGGCATGCTTCCTATCCGAACGGGGTAGGACTTCCCTGGCCGGGTGGGTATTCGCTCAACCCATGTTGAACGGAAGAGTCCGCTCGATCGCGTACACGCCAGTGCGCGGGTTCATAAACCCGTAACCCAGGCATCTTTGCCACCACAGAGGAAAGCGGGCGGATCGCACGAAGCTGGTGGGGCTTTGGGTGGCGCTCCGGCGAAGGTTCGGGATCCAAGAGGCAACCGAAGAGGCTCGCAGAGATCGAGGCGGCCATATCCTAAGCTCAAGAGTTCCCGAGAATTCCGTCCGGTCTGCCGCTGGTGGCCGGGGAGCCCGAGTCCACAGCCCTATGCGGCTCTGCTTTTTGGCCTTCTAGATCCGTGCTGGCTCGGAACCGAATGGATCGCGAAGGGCTTCCTCGAAGAAGTACCCAAGATGCTCCGCCGCCTTCCAGCGATCCGTTTGGTACAACTCCTCATTAAAAGGACGACCCTGGATCGGGCTCTTCTCCTGGATCCCCCCAGAACGCAACGTATTGCTCCAAAAACTCGACCTCTTTCCCCACTTTGCTCACGCACCCAAGTGGGCTCTGTAGGCGGAACAAAAATCTATCAATGTTCTACTGCAAACGTTTACACTCGAAGGGTTCGGAAGCTCCGTCTTGTGCTGAAATGGCGGACAGGGTGGGATTCGAACCCACGCGCCCTTGCGGACTAGCGGTTTTCAAGACCGCCGCAATCAACCCCTCTGCCACCTGTCCCTATTGGTTCTCCGCTTAAGCGGAGCCTTTTTCCGCCGCGAGCTCAGCGTACGTTTGGGGACGGCGGACGACAATGGCGATTTCGTTCGGTTGAGCCGCAGATTTTTTGTCGGCCGAGTGCCGCGGCAGAAGTCGGTTGGGAAGAATTCCCTCGCCGCCACCTCTCCTTTGCACAATAATTTTAAAACTCACATAAGGTATTCCCTTAACAGATCTAAGCAGAACCCTGCATGCGGGAGAAGGGAATTTCTCAAGCAGCGACACTTGCGCGTTCCTCCGATCGCATTAAAGGTTTAAAAACGTGATCGCTTCCTTTCCCTGCGCGTTTTTTAGCGATCCGCCTCTCGTGGGAGACCGCGCTCTCGGACTCGAATGGCGCAGCCGGGAATTTCCTCCGTTCGGGAGCAATGTTTTGTTTCTTCCTCGGTTCGAACCTCTTCATGAGCGCTCCAAAAGAGATGCCGTCGGCAGCCAAGGTGGAAAAGGGAAGTTTTCCATTCAGCGTCGAGAAGGCTAAAAAAGCGAAGCGAAGGGTGACGCTTTCGCTGACCGATGGTCCGTTGCTGAGTTACGCCCCGCGAATCGAAGAAACTCTCCTCGCCCTCGAACGGATGCTTGTCGCCCAGCGGGTTTGGGAAAAACCCTCTTCCCTTCCGCTTTCCGGACTCGAACCGGAAGAGCTCGAGCTCCTTCTTGGAATCCTCGGGGAGGGGACGGCGATCGTGGAAGACCAAGGGGAGAGAGAGCAGACCGCCATCGCGACGATGTTGAGCGGCGTCTGGTTCACCGAAAGGAAAAGAGCGCCCGACCGTCTCGATCATGAAGTGGATGTCGGGATACTCCCGTCCTTCGCTGCCCAGCGGCTCGCCCTGCTTCCCTCCCTTGCCACGGGGCTGCCCTTGCCGCCGAGTTCCGTCGCCGGCGCGGCCCTCCTCCAGGAGTTGGCTTCGAAGCAGAAGTCCTGGGAGCAGGAGGGCCTTCCGGGAGAAATCAACCTCCTGCTCCATCCACTTCTGCCCGTCGATGAGCAATGGCTCGGGCAATTTCTCGGCCCTGCGCCCCTCGTCGTCTGGCTCGACGGGCGCTGCCGCTGGTGGCTCTCCGCCACCCAATGGCGCGATATCTGGCGGATGGAAGTGCGAAATGGGGAGGGAAAACCAATCGCCTCTCTTTTGGAGATCGGGCGCTATCCCGGCCTGATCGCCCTTCCTCCGGCCGCCTTCACGGTGGGGGCCCGTCGTGTGCGACGCCTCCTGCAACTCTACGGAGAATGAGGCGCCGTATCCCCTAACCGAGCAATCCTCCGGAGCGCCTCGAGCTTTTCGGTGCGACCGAGCTTCGCCTTTCGCACGGCATCGGTCACGACCGCGACATCCTGATCGTAGAGCCGCCGATCGACTGGAAAAGGATGTCCATCCTTCCCTCCGTGTGCGTAGGCATAATCGGCCCATCGCCGGGAGGGGGCGGGATCGCGGTGGGAAACAGGAGCTTCGTAGATGAGTTCGGCGGTCAAGGCCAGGCTCCGGATCGCCTTGGGTCCCACTTGCGGCGTTCCAAGCAATGCCTCGAAGTCTTTCGGAGCGGCTCGGTGAGCGGCGGCAATGATTCGACCGAGCCTGGCAAGGTCGACATCGATCGGAAGCAGGGCGTGGCGGGCGGGGGCAAAAAGAGTCGGTCCTTCCACGGAAGCCCGCACGGTCTCCAGGAACAGAGCCGGGGCTTCGCGGACCAGAGCAACGCTCGCCGCCCGGTTCGGACCCGCTTCTTGTGCCACCATGTTGAGGAGGCTTCCCGAAGCGGCAGAGGAGCATTCCTCCGGGGAGAGGAGGAGATCGCCGATCGCCGCATGGGGTTCAGAGACGAAATCCTCGACGGCTTCGCCGATCCAGTGGTAGCGACGGGCTCTTCCCCGCGCATCATTCATTCCTTGCTGGACGACGCACCAGGACCCTTTGGGCGTAAAAAAGAAGCTGTGGTGGTAGAGGGAATAGCCATCTTGGACGGCGGCCGAATCGACTTTGGCGCTCATCCGGGAGGCGTAGACGAGCCCTTCCCCTTGGGAGATCCCCAGCCGGTCGGCCGCCCGGGCGATCTCTTCGGGGGCCTTCCGGCTCGTCGCCCCTTTCCCACCGGCCACCACGATTCCGAGCTCCGCTCCGTAGGCTCGGTAGGCTTCCTTGAGGGCACCGCAAGTCACCGTCGTCAATCCAGAGGAGTGCCAATCGAACCCTAGCAGGCAGCCGAAGGCCTGAAACCACCAAGGATCAGAGAGGCGACGGAGCATCTCCTCGGAGCCATAGGCATTCACGATCGCCATCACGACGGCTCCCGCCAGCCGCACCATCCGATCGAAAAGGGCGGCGGGAGCTTTCCCATTGTGCAGTGGCAGATCGGCGAGAGCCCTTTTCATAGAAATCTGTTTTCCTCCGAGAAATTTCCCAATGGCAGCCCGAACGGAGGAAGGGAAATGTTTCCCTCCTGGACCCTTTCCGCCCGACGGGAAGAAGGAGCTCTATCGCGCACGCCGAGGGCGGCCGGTCGGCCCGCTCCCCCCTTCGATGGCGAACGGATGCCGGACATCCATCGGCGAAACGCTTCGAAAATCGCATGGGAGCAAAAACCATCTCCTAGCCTCCCTCTCGGTCGTGGCCGTTGGTATATTTGGCGAAAAGAACCCCCTTCCTCTTTGCTTCCTGTCGTGCCCCTTCCGTGATCCGTCTACCTACTACCAGGGCATAGGCTTTCTCCGGCGGCCGCGGAAAGACCTGCAGAAACTCCGGCGCATTCCGCGAGATCGCCGCTCGACTCGCTTTCAGAAAGATTTTGGACCTTCGCAGGGCCCGCTCCACATCGTGCTTGTCCACGGTCTTCGAGACCTCGACCGCCACGCACGTGAGTTCCCCCGTCTCCCGATCTTTCCCAGCGATCAGCGCATCCGCCTCGCCCAGCTCGTCGCCTTCCTCCTCACTGAGAAGACCACTCTCCAAGGCCGTGTCGATCAAGGAATCGACGACATCCTCCTCACACCGCCGGATCTTTCGAACCTTTGTGCGCAAATAATTGCCGAGCTTCTTTCTCGCATCGATTTCCATGCTCTTACCAGCAAAGAAATCGAGTTCCAACTCAATCCCATGCAACCGCTTCTCGGTCGCATCCATGAAAGCTCGGAGGGTGGCGCTGGTCCGCTCTTGGGCTTCCTCCAATCTGCCTACTTTTTCCGTGAGCTTTTCGATCGCCTCCCAGACGGCTCTGCGATCCTCCCTTCTGGCTTCCTCGGCTGCCTCGAAGCGCTCGGTGAGTCTCCCAATCGCCTCCCATACGGCCTTGGAGTCCGCCTTCCTGGCTTCCTCGGCTGCTTCGAAGCGCTCGGTGAGCCTCCCAATCGCCTCCCATACGGCCTTGGAGTCCGCCTTCCTGGCTTCCTCGGCTGCTTCGAAGCGTTCGGTGAGTCTCCCAATCGCCTCCCATACGGCCTTGGAGTCCGCCTTCCTGGCTTCCTCGGCTGCGGCGAACGTCTCCGGCAGGGCGAGCAACTCCCTGGACAGGAGCTTCTTTCGGATTTCTTCCACCTCCAGCGGATCGGCCAAGAGCGCCTTGAGCAGATCTCTGCGCCACTCCGGATGGTCCCGGAGAGCTGCCAGGATGTCATCGGCCGAATGGATGGGGACGCCCACGGCTCGACTATACATGGGCGAATCGAGCCGGGCAACGGGGCCTCCGCCTCCTTTATTCTCTTGAGCAAGGCTGGAAAAGAGTAAACCTTACCCTGATGCTTTCTCTCGTTTCCCGAACGCCTTCCCCAGCCAAGCCCCAGCGGCCTACACCATGAGGAATCTGTACGGGAAAAAGATCGACCTCTACCCGTGGCAGGAGGAGGCGCTGGCGCGCATACGGGATCGGAGCGCGCTGATCGCCGCGCCCACGGGGAGCGGCAAGACCGTGGTCGCCTATCGCTGGGCAGAGCTCTGGGAAGCCCGGAATCGACGGGTGATCTTCACGGCTCCGATCAAGGCGCTCTCCAATGAACGATATTTGGAGCTCCGCGCTCTTTTCGGGGATGCGGTGGGCATCCTCACGGGAGACGTCAAGCGCAATCCGGAAGCCCCTCTCCTCTGCATGACCCAGGAAGTCTATGCCAACCGTTTTTGCGGCCTGCCGCAGCAGCGGGTCATCGTCGATGAGATCCATTACATGGTCCACAATTCCGACCGAGCGCGCGCCTACGCCGAGGGAATCGCCGGGACGCATCCCGAAAGCGAGCTGCTCTTCCTCTCGGCGACGGTAGACGCTCGGCGCTTCCTCTCCTATCTGTCTCGGCTGGCGGCGCGGCCAATCGAGCTGGTGGAGCAGAGCCGCCGTCCCGTCCCGATTCACTACTTGGACCGGCAGCCTTCGACCCGCAAGCTCTGGGAGGAGTTGTCTCCGGTGCTCCTCTTCGTCTTTTCCTACAAAGGCGTCATGGGGCTGGCGGGAGAGCTCTACCAGGCGGCGCATGGACGAATCCGGCCGCCGGAGCGCGAACGGATCCGGGAGCTCGCCAAGCGCTACCGAATCGATCGGCCGGATCTGCTCCGATTGGCGACGGGAGGCGTGGCGATCTACCACGGCACTCTGCTTTACAAGGAAAAGCTCTTCATCGAGCGCCTCGCTCGGGAAAATCTGCTGCTGGCGGTCGTGGCCACCGATGCGCTTTCCCTGGGGATCAACCTTCCGGTGAAGACCGTCCTCTTCGCCCAGTTGGCCCGCTACATCTCCGGTCCGATCGCCAAGACGGAGTTTTTGCAGATGTCCGGTCGTGCCGGCCGCCCCAACCTTCAGGAAGCGGGGTATGTCGGATTTCTGGAAACACGGTTCGAGGCGCGCGGCTTCGTTACCGAACGGCTCTTCCGCACCCTGAAAAAGAAGGCGCTCGAGCCCCTGCGCGTCCGCCCACTCCCGTCGATCAAGCAGATCTTGAACCAGACGCCGATCGAGGAGGAGCTCAAGCGGTTGGCCACGCTCTCTTTTCCCCCTCTCCATCCGCAGGAATTGTTCGGCTTCCAGAGGATGGTCGAGATTTCGATGGACGAGATCGAGCGCAACTGTCGAATGCTGCAAAGACGCGCGCGCGCCGGCGACCGGCTGCTCGAAATCCTGCGACGGATCTACTTCGATGAGTTTTCGGTTTCGGAGAACCTGAGCTTGGCCAAGACGCTCGTCCTGGAAGGGAAGATCGATGCCCGCCAGGAGATTCGGCGGATCCGGGAGCGGGTCCGGAGCGAGGGAGAGGCGCTGAAGGAGCTCCTCCAATTCCGCCGCTTTCTCCACACCCTCGATCCGGAGGAAGTGGCGAGCGCCGACTCTGTGGAGCAAGCGATCATCAGTCTAGACGAGTTCGTGCTCCATCCGGAAGCGCTCGAAGGCTCGAGGCTCCAGGTGTGAGAAAGCTCGGCTACCGGGCAAAGATCTTGGCCAGCATCGATCGGGCTTCTTCTTGAATCTGCCGGAGATGGAGGACGTTGCGGAAGCTCTCCGCGTAGAGCTTGTAGACCTCTTCGGTTCCCGACGGCCGCGCCGCAAACCAGCCGTTGGCGGTGATGACCTTGATGCCGCCGATCTCTCCTCCCGAGGGCGCGCGATTGAGGATCGCCGTTACGGGGTCCCCGGCGAGGGTCGGCATCGCGATCTCCTCCGGGGATAGGGAGAGGAGCCTCTTTTTCTGCTCCTGGCTGGCCGGGGCATCGATCCTCTCGTAGAAGGGGTTTCCGAGCTTTCCCGTGATCTCTTGGTAGAAAACCCCGGGATCCCGACCGCCCCGGGCGGTGATCTCGGCCGCCAAAAGCCCCAAGACCATGCCATCCTTATCCGTCGTCCAAGGGCTCCCATCCTTACGCAAGAGCGTCGCACCGGCGCTTTCTTCTCCCGCGAATCCAAGAGTTCGAGAGAGAAGTCCTTCGACGAACCACTTGAATCCGACGGGCACCTCGAAAAGCGGCCGCTTCGCCGCTTGCGCCACCCGGTCGAGGATGCTCGAGCTGACGACGGTCTTCCCCAAGGCGGCTTCGGGCTTCCACTCGGGCCGAGCGCCTCCGAAGAGGTAGGAGGCGGCAACGGCGAGGAAGTGGTTAGGATTGAGCAGACCGCAACTTGGCGCGACGATCCCGTGGCGGTCGTGGTCGGTGTCGCAGCCGAAGGCGATGTCGAACTGCCGGGCCCGATCGATCAGGCCCGCCATCGCGTAGGGAGAAGAGCAGTCCATCCGGATTCGGCCGTCCCAATCGACGGTCAGGAATCGGAAGGTCGCATCCACGTTCTCGTTCAAGATGGTCACGTTGAGCTCGTAACGGTCGGCGATCGGTTTCCAATAATGCACTCCCGCTCCGCCCAATGGGTCGATGCCGATCCGCAGACCGGAGGAGCGAATCGCCGCACAGTCGATCACCGACGCGAGATCGTCGACATAGCTACGAAGGTAGTCGTGGCGCCGCACATGGGCGGAATGGAGCGCGCGTTCGTAGGGGAGCCGACGAACTTCGGAGCGGTTTCCCGATAAAATGGCGTTGGCCCTCTGCTCGATCGTGCGGGTCACTTGGCTGTCGGCCGGACCTCCGTGGGGGGGATTGTATTTGAAACCTCCGTCGGTCGGAGGATTGTGAGAAGGGGTAATGACGATCCCGTCGGCTTGCCCCCTTCCCTCCCGGTTGTGCGTCAAGATCGCATGGGAAATCACGGGGGTGGGCGTATAGCCGAGATCGGGATCGATACGCACCTCGACCTCGTTGGCCGTGAGGACCTCCAAGGCGGTGGCAAAGGCCGGCTCGGAGAGCGCATGGGTGTCCTTTCCCAAAAAGAGGGGTCCGGAAATCCCTTTTTCGCGCCGATAGTCACAGATCGCTTGGCTGATCGCCAGAATGTGCGCTTCGTTGAAGGAAGCGTGAAGGCTCGATCCTCGATGGCCCGACGTTCCGAACTGGACCCGCTGCTCCTCGACCCCGACTTCGGGCGAAATCTCATAATAAGCGCAGACAAGCTTGGAAATATCGATCAGAAGCGAAGGCGGCAGCAACTTGCCGGCGAGCGGGCTGATCTCCATACGGGTTCTCCTCTCGGGTAGGGCTTGGCCTGTCCTGGTCGGGACGGTGCATTTCCCCGAACTAGTGGCATTTCTCCCTGGGTTTCTTCTGCGGCTGGCAAGCCGGGCTTGCCTGCCTCGGTCGGAATTTCCCTTCCATCCTCGCGTTCTCTCTTTCCACGGATCCCGCGGCAAAGCTGGGCGGGATCGAGGCTCGTCTGCCGCGTCTCGGGTGCCAGCCTCGTGAGAGAGACAAATGCAGGCTAGCGGTCGGCTGATCCTCGGTCAAGGAGGATGGCTTCGGCTAGGAAAAGACCACCGTTTTCCTCCCGTAGACCAGCACTCGGTTCTCGACATGCCAACGGACCGCACGGGAGAGGACGACTTTTTCCAAGTCTTGGCCCTTTTGCACCAGCTCCCGGACCCCATCCCGGTGGGAGATGCGGACGACGTCCTGCTCGATGATCGGGCCGTCGTCGAGGATTTCGGTCACATAATGGCTCGTAGCTCCGATGAGCTTGACTCCGCGCTCATAGGCTTGGTGATAGGGCTTCGCGCCCGAGAAGGCCGGCAGAAACGAGTGGTGGATGTTGAGGATCCGATTGGGAAAGCGCGCCACCATCGCCGGAGAGAGAATTTGCATGTAGCGGGCAAGAACCACCAGGTCGATTCGATGCTCGTCCAAGAGCTCCAGCTGTCGGACTTCCGCTGCGTCTTTTCGCCCGGCGATCATCTCGATTTGGTAATAGGGGATTCCGTAGCTGTCGGCGATCCATCGTCCGTCCGGGTGGTTGCTGACGATCAGGGGAATTTCGCAAGCGAGCTCTCCGGCCCGATAGCGGTAGAGCAAGTCGGCCAAGCAGTGGGTCTGGCGGGAGACGAAGATGGCCACCCGGGGCCTGTGGGAAGACGAAGCGAGGCGCCATTGCATTCCCAAGCGGCGGGCTATCGGATCGAACCGGACGGGAATCTCCGAGAAATCGAGCGCAAACCCCGTGAGATCCCATTCGACGCGCATCAAGAAAAGACCGAGCTCGGCGTCTTGGTGCTGATCGGCATGGAGGATGTTGCCATCGTGCTGGAAGAGAAAGTTGGCGATCGAGGAAACGAGCCCCTTTCGGTCGGGGCAGGTGATCAGCAAAACGGCACTTTCGGACATCGTCGCTCTTCCTCTCTTTGGCTCGGGGGCCGAGAATCGATCCGATCCTCTTTTTTTGGAGGAATCTCTCGGAGCCGCAAGGAAAAAGGCTGCCCACGCTCTCCGATCCTCCAGGTTATCCGGCGGGCGAATATTCGTCGGACACCGAGCGGAGGCGGCTCGGCAAGAGCTCTCCCTCCTTTTCGAGAATGGGATAGGCGGCGGATGCCACTACTTGTCCGTTGATCCGCTTCAGTTGACTCACCACCTTCGAGTGCAACGCTCCTACCGGATCCGGATCTGCCGGATTCGCTCGCATCCGTTCGAAATGGGCGGTGGAGACCTCCGTTTCGAAGCCGCGGAAGACCACCTTTTCCAATGCGAGAGCTCGAGCGATTTCCAGATCGGGCGCGACGAAGAGGGAAGAGGACTTCTGCAAGTTGGAAAGGATGCGGTCGATGACCGAAGAGAGCTGGAGCTGCGCTTCCGCCGGGAAGACGAGATTCTTCCGAATCCGCTCGTCGGCGAGCTCGAGGAGCTCCTTGGCGACAAAACCCGCAGCCTCCTCGAGGCTCTGGCAAAAGAAGAGAATGTCCTGAAGCTTTCTCCGCTCCGATTCATTCATGATGTCCCGGTCGAGTGCGCTCAAATAACGCCGGATTGCCGGATGCAGCTTGTCCACCGCGTCGGCGATCCGCTTGATCCGGGAGAGCTCTCGCCGATCTCCCTGGAGAAAGAGATCTCGCATCCTTTCGAGCATGCTTTTCAGAAAATCGGCGAGGCGAAGCGCCTCTCTGGCAGCACTCCCCAACGCGACGGAGGGGCTCCCGAGCGCACTCGGATCCAAGTAGAGGGGCTGAGCCAGCTTTTCCTTGCTCTGCCGCTCGGGAAGCCAAGCGGCCAGAAGCCGCCCGTAACCGGAGAGCCAGGGGAAGAAGAGGAGTGCCAGGAAAAGGTTGAGGAGGCTATGAAAGTCGGCCACCGCCCGCGCCGGGTTTGGCTCCCAGCTTGCCATCCAGTCAACGACCGGAGAGAGGAAGAGGAGTCCTCCCAAAACTCCAATGAGCCGGTTGAGGAAGTTGCCGATCGGCAGGCGGCGGAAGGCGGGATCTCTCCCAGTGGTGCTTTCGAATATCGGGTTGATCGCCGCTCCTAAGTTGGCTCCGAGGGTAAAGGCGAAAGCGGCGGGCAGCGAGACCACCCCTTTTGCCGCAAAGGAAGCCGCGAGGAGGACGGTGGCGGCGCTCGAATGGGCCAGCCAGGCAAAGAGGGCCGCGCAGAGCGCTTCGAGGAGCGGTTGCCGGGAGAGGGTCTCGAGAAGCGCCTTCAACGATTCGGACTGCGCGTAGGATTCGGAAAGTTGCACCATCTGATGGAGAGCGAGCAGGATCAAACCCAGCCCGATGAAGACTCGGCCGAGGTCGTGAGCCGTCGTATGGCGCGAGCGGAAAAGGATCAGCCCCGCGAGAAAGGCGGCGGGAGCGGCGGCGAAGACGGGAAAGGAGAGGAGCTGGACGATGAGGGTGGTTCCCACGTTCGCTCCCAGCATCACGGCCAGAGCGGGAACGAGGCCGACGACTTTCTTGGCGACAAAACTCGTCGCCATGAGGGCCGTGGCCGTGCTGCTTTGCAACAGGGCCGTGATCAGGATGCCGGCCAAAAAGGAGCGCCACCGGCTCCGGAGCGCGCTTCCCATCAAAAGGCGGAGGCGGGCGCCGAAGGCGCGTTGCAAGCCGGTCCGCACCATCCGTACTCCCCATAAGAGCAGGGCGGCGAAGCCGGCAAGATCGACGAACGCAAGGACGAGGTGCATAGAAAGCCGGCCGATCCGGGCCGAGACATCCGACTCTTGGAGCTCTATGGGCTACCGGCAGGGAGCGCGGCAACTCCATTTTACGGTCGGACGGCTTTTCCCGACTTCCGACGGCCGGCTGTGGTGTGGAAGGTTTCTCTTGATCCCCGGCGGATGATCGGAAATGATTCGGCGCCTTCCCGCCACCGGAAAACAAGCCAGCGGGATTGGTGCCTCGTCCGCCCAGCGCCGGCAGGGGCGACGAAGTGGGGCATCTTGCTCTGCAAGAGCTGCAGGGAGCGTATGATTTGGGTGATCTTGTTGGTTCTTGCCGTTGCCATGCTGCCTCATGCAGCGCACCGTCTCTCCCTATTGATTCGCATTCGCCGCCTCCGATCGGGACCGCCCCCCTCGCCGAACGGTGAGTGGCCTACGGTGACCGTGCAGCTCCCGATCTACAATGAGCGTTTCGTCGTCGAGCGACTGCTCCGCTCGGTTGCCGCTCTCGACTATCCGGCCGACCGGTTCGAGATCCAGGTGCTCGACGACTCGACCGATGCGACGAGCGGAGAGGTGGAGCGGATCGCCGCAGAGCTTCAGGAGTCGGGCATCTGCGTTGCGCATCTGCGCCGGGCGACGCGAGCCGGTTTCAAAGCCGGAGCCCTGCAGCACGGATTGGAACGGGCCCGAGGAGAATTCGTCGCGATTTTCGATGCCGATTTCGTACCCCCTCCGGATTTCCTCCGAAAAGCGGTCCCCTATTTTTCCGATCCGCGGGTCGGAATGGTCCAGGCCCGTTGGGGGTTTCTCAACCGAGAGGAAAATCTCCTCACCCGTTGCGAGGCGCTCTTTCTCGACGGCCACTTTCTCTTGGAGCAGGCGGTCCGCTCGAACAGCGGACTCTTTTTCAATTTCAATGGAACCGCCGGTCTCTGGCGCAAATCGTGCATCGAAGATGCGGGGGGATGGGACGGCGGAACTCTGACCGAGGATCTCGATCTGAGCTATCGGGCCCAATTCCGCGGTTGGCGCTTCGTCTACGCGCCGGAAATCGTCGTCCCCAGCGAGCTGCCAGCACCCCTCACCGCCTTCCGGACCCAGCAACATCGCTGGGCGAAAGGGGCGATTCAGACCGCCCGCCGCCATCTTCCCACCCTTCTTCGCGGCTCCTTCCCCTGGCGCCACAAAGTAGAGGCCGGCTTTCATCTTCTCGCCCATACGATCCACCCGTTGGTGGCCGTGTTGGTTCTGCTCAACCTCGCGATCCTCTTAGCCCCCGATCCTTCGTCTTGGATGCAGCCCCTGGTCTCTTGCTTGTTTACAGGACTTTCGTTGTCTTTCCTTCTCTACCTCTTGGCGATCCAGCGGTTGCACCGAGGGAGACTCGACGCGGGCGCATGGCTCCTTTTGCCGGCTTCCCTGGGACTTTCCTTGGGCATGAGCTTCGCCAATACCCGTTCGGTCCTTGAGGGGGCGCTCAATGTTCCCAGCAGCTTCGTCCGGACACCAAAACGGGGGGATGGCAGCTGCCCTACTCCAGGCTTTTCCTACCTAGCCCGACATGGTTGGGGGTTGCCGCTCTTGGAACTTTCGGTCGCTGCGGGCTTCCTGTGGGCGCTCGTGACGGCGATTCGGCATGGCTGGTGGCTTGCCCTGCCGGGCTGCCTCCTCCACCTCTTCGGCTTCGGCTTTGTCGGAATCGGCACCTTAGCGGCGATTTTCAAGGGAAGAAGCCGAAGCGGGGCGATCGCGCCCGCTTAAGGGCTGCCCTCTTTCTCTCCGCGCTCCTTCTTCCAACAAGCGAGTCGTTCGAGCAGCAGCCGCGCGAGGCATTCCCGGTCGACGGCCGGAAGGAGCTCCCCGCGGCGCGTCAGCAGGCCGAAGCCCTCTCCGTAGGCGGGGCCGTTGATCACGCAAAGATCGGTTCGCGCCGCGCGAATTTGCCTCTTCCCTTGCGCAATCGCCTCGGTTCGGTCTCCTTCTACTTCGAATTTCCAACCGGTCAAAAAGGCGCCCGCGAAGAGATCGCGGAGCTCGAGCAGCAGCTTGGGAGCGGGGAGCAACGTGAGCACGCAGGGCGCACGACTGGAGATCTTGCCGGAAAGAATCGGCCGACCCGCTTCGTCTCGAATGGCCCCCACGCGAAAGTCGGAGAGCGCGGCCGCGTGGAAAACGGCGTCGACCGGTCGACCCCGGGCAAGAGTCCGCAGCTCCCCTGCCAGATCCTCGGTCGTGGTGAAAGGCACGATGGGGAAGACTGGAGTCGGCAAAGAGGCCGTGGCACCCGAGCCTCGGAAACAGATCACCTCATGACCGGCTTCGGCGAACAGGGAGGAGAGAAAGAGGCCGAGGGCTCCCGTCGAAAAGTTGGTCAGACGTCGTACCCGGTCCAACGGTTCCGACGAAGGCCCGCAGGTAACGACGATCCTCATGATTCCACCATATGCGGTGAAAGGAGGCTTGCGCCAAGGCCAATTCTCCTCCATGTAGGAACGATGGACTGCTCTTCGGCAGCCCCTGCCTGGCCGACCGATCGCAAGCCGCCATGGCTCCGGGCCAAGATCCCTTCCGGAAGCCGGTATGACGCGGTCCGCAGGCTCGTTGCCGACAATCGGCTCCACACCGTTTGCGAGAGCGCCCACTGTCCGAATCTGGGCGAATGCTGGTCGAAGGGTACCGCCACTCTCATGATCCTAGGAGACATCTGCACGCGCAGTTGCCGTTTCTGCGCGGTGCATACCGGCCGTCCGGGCGAAGTGGACTGGGATGAGCCGCGCAGGGCAGCGGAGGCGGTCGCCGCGATGGGACTGCGTCACGCGGTGCTTACGTCCGTCGCGCGCGACGAGCTACCCGACGGAGGGGCGGCCGTCTGGGCCGCCACGATTCGGGCGGTGCGGGAGCGGAATCCCGACACCCGGATCGAAATCCTGATTCCAGATTTTCGCGGAAAGACGGACGATCTCCGCATCGTCCTTGCGGCGGAACCCGACATCGTCAACCACAACGTGGAGACGGTTCCCCGGCTGCAACGCTTGGTCCGTCCCCAAGCCCGCTACGAGCGCTCTTTGGGGGTGCTTCGCGCCGCCAAACGGGAAGGCTTTCCGACGAAGACCGGCTTGATGCTCGGCATCGGAGAGCGGGAAGAAGAGATCGCCTCCACTTTGCGGGAGATCGCCGAAATCGGGGTCGACATCCTCACTCTCGGCCAATACCTACGGCCTTCGATGAACCATTTGCCCATCGATCGGTGGGTGACCCCCGAGGAGTTTGCTTCTTGGAAAGAACTGGCTCTCCGCCTCGGCTTCCGTTACGTCGAATCGGGGCCGCTCGTGCGGAGCTCTTACCATGCCGAAGAGCAAGTGATCTGAATGCCTCTCCGCCGCTGCCGGCGGG
>NZ_CABFUZ020000246.1 GCF_902143385.2 Methylacidimicrobium cyclopophantes | reverse complement strand
CAGCGATGCTAAGGGCTTCCCTCCCAGAACGCAACGGAGCGATCGCCGACCTCCGGAAAGCCCTTCGAGCGATCACTGGAGCCTCGATCCCGGCGTCGGCTCGAGCAGGGATACTTGAAGGCCTTGGGCTTCCATGAGCTCGTCGCACTTGGGCCCAAACCGCTCTTCCCACTCGGAGCTTCCGTAGACCGCTTGGCAGATCCGTTCTCGCTCCCGTTCGTTCGCAAAGGCTCGGATCCAGACGTATCGGCTCGGATCCTGCGGCACGGTGAAGGAGCCGACCACGGTCACCCCCTTGCTCGCTTGAAAGGGCAAAAGCTCCTCGTCCATGAAACGGACGAACTCCTGCAGACATCCGGGCTTGATGCGATATTCCCGCAGCTCGTAGATCATCCAGCGATGCTAAGGGCTTCCCGCCGAGAATGCAACGGAGCGACCGCACATCCGATTGCCACTTTCTTTCTTCTTGCCTTTCGAAAGCCGCAAGCGAGTCTCTTCCAAAAGGCCGGATGAGCTACGAAGAGTTTCTCAAAACACTCGTCGACCCGACGGGCGGCATCCCCTCGGGTTTGCGTCCCCCTCTCGAAGCCCTTTGGCACGATCGAGCAGGAGAGTGGGACCGGGCCCACCGGATCGTGCAGGCCCAATCGGACGCCGCTTCCGCCTGGGTCCATGCCTATCTCCATCGTCGGGAAGGGGACTTGGGCAACGCCCGTTACTGGTATGCCCGGGCGGGGAAGCCCGAAGCCACCTCTCCCCTCGACCAGGAGTGGGAGAGGTTGGTGCGGACTCTCCTAGAAGATCTGGGTTAGGATGCCGATTTGAGAAGCGATTTCGAGGCGGATCCGCCACACGAGCGACCATGGGTCTTCCGGGAGCTCTCCGGATGCACCCATCATCCCTCTTCGTCTCCCTCCTTGGTTTGCGCTGGCAAAGAGCTGGCCTGTTTCACCAGCTCGAGGAAGGAGCTCCGGTAGCCGTAGGGGTCTTTCCCTCGGCCCTCTTCGGCAAGCCTCCTCACCAGCTGCCAGCTGCTTTCCCCTCGGAGGGGGGAATTTTTCAGGAGTTGCCCGAAGGCCGCGACGGCGGCCGCAAAGCGGAAATCCTCCGAGCTCTTCTGCCACTCGAGCCCACGATCGGTGAGTGGAAACTCCAACCGCTCGCTCTTCTCGCCGTCGGGTTTCTTGTACCGGATCTTCACGGTGAGCAGCTCGCCAGAAGTCCCATTCTCGGAAAGGGGAGCACTCCCGCGGTCTTCTTGTTTCCAATTGGCCTGGTACTTGAGCGGATCGACTCCGGCATGGGGCGGTAGCTCGCCTCCCGCAGGAATGATCTCATAGAGCACCGTCACCGTATGCCCCGCCCCGATCTCCCCCGCATCCTTGGTATCATCGTTGAAGTCTTCCTTGGCTAAGAGCCGCTTTTCGTAGCCGATCAACCGGTGGGCCGCGACCTCCTTTGGATTGAACTCAACCTGGAACTTCACATCCTTGGCCACGGTGAAGAGGGTCTTGTGCAGCGACTCCCCGAAGACCTTGTGCGCCTCCTCCAAGGTATCGATATAGGCGTAGTTGCCGTTCCCCCGGTCGGCCAGCTTGACCAGCATCGAGTCGTTCAAGTTGTCCATGCCGAATCCGAGCACGGTCAAATAGATCTTCTTCTTGGCCTTCTTGGCGATCAGATCGAGCAGCTCGCTCTGGCTGGTGGTCCCCACATTCCAGTCCCCGTCGGTCGCCAGGATGACACGGTTGTTCCCCTCCTTGAGGAAGTTTTTCTCCGCCAATTCGTAGGCCATTTCGATGCCCGAAGCACCGTTGGTCGACCCTCCGGCTTCCAGCTTTTTGAGCGCCTCCCGGATCTTCCTCTTGTCGCTGGTCGGAAGGAGGACACAACCGCTGGCCCCCGCATAGACGACGATCCCCACCTGGTCCTTTTCGCCGAGCTGATCGATCAGGTAGTCGAGGCTCTTTTGGACCAGCGGCAGCTTTTTCGGCATACCCATCGAACCAGAGACATCGATCAGGAAGACCAGATTGCTGGGGGGAAGCGACTCCGGAGGCAGCTCCCGTGCCTTGACCCCAATCCGAACCAGCCGATGCTTCGGAGCCCAGGGACAGGAGGCGACCTCCATGTTCACCGCAAAGAGATCTCCCCCTTTGGGTCCCGGATAATCATAGGCAAAATAGTTGATCAGCTCCTCGATCCGCACCGCCCCTTTGGGGGGCAACTGCTTCTCCTCTAAGAGAAAGCGACGGACGATCGTATAGCTCGCCGTGTCGACGTCGGCGCTAAAGGTCGAAAGGGGATGCTCCCGCACGAAGAGGAACTGATTCTCCGGGCTGGCATCGAAGGCGTTCCGGTTCCAAGGGGGCCTCGAGTCGAGATCGCCCTCGGATCCCGCTGAAAATTCCCAACTGTGCACTCTGTGGCCCAATAGAACACCGCGCATTACAGCTATTGCGGCTTCAGCAGGAGCACCTATTGCGGCTCCAGCATCTACTGCGGCTCCCTCTACTGCGGCTCCCAAATCGGCTCCTCCGGTTGCCGGATCGGTGCTTGCCGTTGCCTCCCGCTCTTTGGGAGTGGCCGCCACCCGATTCTTCCCCCTGTGTCTGCGCCGATGGCTCGGCCGCGCCTGCGCCACCTCCTTCCGGGTGGTCGTGTCATCGACCGGGCTCGGACTCTGCTCGTGCGGCCGGGCCGGGAGGGGTTGCTCCGCCCGGCCTTCCGCCGCTCCCGCCATCCCATTCGGGCTTTTGCCTTGGGCCACCGATCCGGGAGGCGGAGTTGGGGCTGGCTTCGCTTCCTCGGCGCGAGCGCGGACAGCCGAGGGCGGGATCTCCTCAGTGCGGGTTGCGGATGCGACCGGTGGCGCATGGGTCGTCTCGTTTCTCCTCTCGGTCGAAGAGGCAACGATCTGCCTTTTCGCTCCGGCCCCTGCACTCCTCTGCTCCCGAGGCCACGGGTGAAAAATGGCGAGGATGAGAAGAGAGAGGGAGATCACCGCCAGCGCGGGGATCCAGAGCGGGAACTGCAGGAGCCGCGAGAGCCGAGAGGCCCATGGGTTCGACGAAGGCGCAAGCTCTTTCTGGGAAAGGAAGAGACGGCTCGCTTCCTCTAGGATCACTCGCCTCTGCTCCTCCAGCAGTTGAGGGAGCTCCTCGCGCGAGAAGCCTTCGCGAAGAAGCCGGATCGCCTTGCGAATCTCCTCGGCTTCTCCCTCGCCCGCGAGGAGGGCTTCTGCCTCCGCGCGCTCTTCTGGCGAGAGGCTTTCCGCTTCTCCGAGAAGAAGAGCCACAACTTTCGGATCCTCTGGATTCATAGACTTCCTCCGTCGCATTCCGAGGGCATCGCCTGAAGCTCCTCTTTGAGAAGCTCCCGCAATTTTTTCAGCCCCACGTGGAGCAAAAAGCCGACATTGCTGATCGAAACATCCATCACTTGCGCAATCTCTTTGTAGGAGAGGTCATCTTGAAAGCGGAGCCGAATAGCCTCCCTTTGCAATCGATTCAAGCTCTCGAGGCGCTCGAACACTTGGTTGACCAGGTCTCTCCTCTCGAGCGAGCTTCGAGGAGTCGGCTCATTGGAGGGAACGTTCCTCAAAACCTCCTCTGGGACGAGGGCCTTGCGCTTCCGTAAATGGTCCAAAGCGCCATTCCGTGTGACCGTGAAGAGCCAAGCCCTCCACCGTCTCTGCGGGTCTTTTTCCATCGGCAGGCCTCCCCCGGCCGAGTCCCGCCTTTCTCCGCGCAGTGCCTTCGCGAGCTTGAGGAAACTTTGTTGCACGATATCTCGGGCTGACTCCGAATCTCCAATGATCGAGTCCGCGTAGAGGAGGAGTTTGCCTTCCCAGGCGGAAAGTAATGCATGAAACAGGGAATCTTGCCCGGCCTCTGAGTTCATGATCCCTCAGTAGGACAAACGGGACGAAGAGCATCTTTCTTAGAATAAGAATATTCCTCCCTCCTCTGCGGGTTGCCTGGAGGCGACCGGATCCCGAGTAGCGGGAGCTACTTCCAACAGAGCGGGCTGGCGGGCGACCGCTCGGTCCAGACTCGAACCGACAGGGGGGCCGGGCTTTCCTGCTCCATCCGCTCTCGGATGGCCCTTTCCACCAACTCCGGCCGATTGCAATCCTCGCTCAGGTGACCCAAGACGATCTCTTGCAGGCTGCGCCGGGCCATCTCCACCGCAATTTGCGCAGCACTCTGGTTGGAAAGGTGGCCATGGCGGGAAAGGATCCGCTGCTTAACCGACCAGGGGCGCCGAGAGTCGGCTTGCAAGAGCGCCGGGTCGTGATTCGCTTCTAGGAGTAGGGCTCGGCACTGGCTCATTTTTTCAAGAACCAAGCGGGTAGCGTAGCCCAAATCGGTTACCAAGCCGACCGTCCCGGTCCCGTGGTGAAAGAGAAACCCGACGGGATCCGCCGCGTCGTGGGGGACGGGAAAGCTCTCGATTTCCAGATCACCCAGCTCCAACCGTCTCGCGGTTTCCAACCGCCGCCAATCGATCGTCTTTTCCTCCGCGAGGGCAAGCCAAGTCAATTCGTTGCAATACAAGGGAAGGGAATGGCGCCGGAGAAAGACCCGCAAGCCCCGGGCGTGGTCGGCATGCTCATGGGTCAGGAAGACTCCCGAAAGGCTTCCCGGATCGACGCCAACCGCCCGAAGGCGCTCTTCCAACCGGCGGGCGCTGATCCCCGCATCGACCAGCCATCGGCTCTTCTCCGTTTCCAGCAGTGCGGCATTTCCGCTGCTGCCGCTAGCGAGGATCGTGAGCCGGAGCATCCTTTCGAGGTAACGGAAAGAGGGGGAAGAGGCGAGCCCAAACGGGAAGGAAGAGCGGCCGCAGAAGAGCCGCTGGAGCCTATGGAGGACATTTTTTCTCCTGGCAGGAAGGCCCGTCAATGATTAGCATATTCCGTGCCTTCTCTAGGCCTTTTCCAGTCGGTCCGGCTCAATCAGTCTCTCTCTCCGCAGATGCAGCAGTCTCTGGCCCTGCTGCAGGCCCCTTCGATCGAGCTTCGCTCGGTGATCGCCCAGGAGCTCTTGGCAAACCCGGTGCTCGAAGAGGAAATCGAATCGACCTCTCGAGAAGAGGAGAGGGAGAGTTCCTTGGAAGCGCTCGCGGAAACGGAGGAGTCGTGGCGCGACTACCTGGGTCCCATGGAAGCGAAGGTCGGGATTCCCGATGATGCCGATGAGAAACGGCAATATTTCTTCGACTCGCAGGTGGTTCCGGAAACGCTGCCCGATTTTTTGACCCGACAGCTTCGGGCCACGACCGGAGATCCGGAAATTCTCCGCGTCGGAGCCGAAATCATCGGCAACCTCGACGGCCGCGGCTACTTGCGGGTCGATCTCGAAGATCTCTCGAGCTTGGCGGAACTCTCCCTCGAACGGGTAGAAGAAGCTCTCCGCTTGGTCCAGGGATTGGATCCGGCGGGCGTCGCCGCCCGCAACCTCCAGGAATGCCTGCTGATCCAACTGCGCCGACAAGGGAAAGGGAGCGAAGTGGAAGCCAAGATCGTGGAAAGCCATCTGGAGCTCCTCGCTCGGAAAAAATTTTCCGAAATTGCAAAGCTTCTTCGAGTCCCGCTCCCCCGCGTGGCTGCGGCCGCCCGATTGATCCGCACGCTCCAGCCTAATCCCGGGGGGAGCTTCCGCCGGACCGAGCGAGAGGCGATCGTCGAAGTCGATCTCCGGGTGGAAAAGATCGATGGCAAATGGACCGTTCTGACCAACGAAGCGGCTATCCCCCGACTGCGAATCAGCGGAGCCTACAAGGAGCTCCTCCACGCCGGCGGACAAGATCCCGGATTGCGCAACTACCTAAAAGAAAAGATCCGGTCCGGCCGCTTCCTTCTCAAATGCTTGCGCCTTCGACAGCAAACCCTTTCGGAGGTGGCTGCGGCGATCGTCGACTGCCAGACCGAGTTTTTCGATCATGGATTGAGCAGGCTGCGGCCGCTCACCATGGGAGAGATCGCCCGGCGGATCGGCATTCACGAGACGACGGTGAGCCGAGCCATTGCCAACAAATATGTCGAAACTCCCCACGGGATTTTCGAACTCAAGTACTTCTTTCGTCCCGGCTATCAGACGGCCAAAGGGGATCTCCTTTCCAACCAGACGGTCAAGGCGGCCATCGAGGAGATGGTCCGAAAGGAGGATCCGGGCAGTCCTCTTTCCGATCAAGACATCGTCGATGCCCTGCGCCAAAAGGGAATTACGCTCGCCCGCAGGACCGTCGCCAAGTACCGCGCGGCGCTCAAGATCCTCCCGTCCCACTTGCGCCGCTCGGCGGCGTGACGACCGGGACCATTCCGCAACCGGGCGACAAGCGGACCCGAGGGGCTATTCAGCCGCTTGAAGCCGCCGCGCTTCCTCCGCGGCCTTCCTATACCGCGCCAGCTCCTCCCGAAGGGCCTTCTCGGTCGCCTTTCGTTGCACGAGGAGCATGCGCTCTTCCTCGCGAAGGCGGCGGTGAAGCTCTTGCTCCTCTTTCAAAAGCCTCTTCTGCTCTTCTTTTTGCCGGGCGAGCTTTTTGGTGAGGGCCATGAGCTTTTTCTCTTCCGGAGATCGGGGGGGGAGGCGTGCAATGGGAAGCTTCTTGGGAGAAGCGGGTGGATGGGTTTGGGCCGCTGTGCTTTGGGGTCGGACCGGCCGCAGGCGAGACGACTTTTCCCGCGGAGCGGAAGCCGCTTCCGTTCCCGATTGAGAGGAAGCAGGCGGTGAGATTGCGGGATCTCTTGGGGTGATCTTTTGGCGGAACTCCCCCGGCAAAGCGGAAAGTTCTCCCACTGGAAGGCGATGGACGACAAAGATACCATCCAGAGATTCGAGAGCGTATCCGTTCGCCCGTGCTCCCGCCTTCGCCATCGATATCGGATCAATATCGTAGAAGATCGAGTTGACCATTCCCCGGACATCCGGGGTAGCGATGTAATTAGCACCCGCACGCTGGGCCATTGCTTGGAGAAAGGCATTCAGCGGCATTCCGAGAATGTGGTAGGCCTTTGCGGCAGCCTCATCCGGCCGTGCTAGCGGCGTCTCGACGCTCGGAGCGGAAAGGAGACTCCGACCGGGACGAAAATCGATGTCGAACTGTTGGAAGGAAGCAGCGGGGCCTTTGTGCGGTTGCGCTTCTCGTTCTTGTCCCGATGAGGGAAAAACGACGAAAAGGACGAGGATGCCTGCCCAAAGAGGGCAGAAGCGGAGCGCTTTCATCGTTCGGAAGAAGAAAATGGGTCGATGAAAATCTCATTGCTCGGTGTGCCCGACGCTCCGCTCGGACGAGGCCAAGGAACGCGCACCTCCGTTCCCTCTTCGTCCTGAAGAACGAGGCAATGGCGATCGACCTGGGCGATCCGAGCCTTGCAAAGCCCGGAGGGCGTTCGGATCACGAGCTGCTCGCCTGGACGATAGACTCGACCCCCGACGATCACTTCTTCCCCCTCGAGGTATCCCCAAATCGGCAGGTAGGAAGCCAGGTTCGAAAGGGAGAGGGGATGGTCTGCGCTCCTACCCGATCCCGTTTCAAAGGCGCCGCTTGCGGGCAGGCCGAAAGCATCCACTCCACCCGGAGGGGGAATGGCTGCGCTCCCCTCACCTTTTGGAGAAGAAGGGGCGGAAAGATGGGGCAAGGCGGATGGGGATAGCTCTCGAGGAAGGTCGGCTCTTCCATCCATCCCCATCGCCGCATGGGTGACTTTGCCGAGTTCCAAACCCTTCCTTCGGGCGGGAAAGAAGAGGAAGCAAAGCGAAACGCTTAGGAAGCTCAAGAGAAGGAGCGTTGTCAGGGAAGGCGTGATCTTTTGTACGGAAGGGCGATCGCCCTTTGTCTCTTGTGCGGAATCGTTCGGTTTCATCGCTCTTCTCTTGTCGTCATTGCCGGAGACCTACCTCAAAGGGTCGCGGACTCAAGAAGGAGAAAGGGGAGGTCGATGCGGTGGAAGTCGAACGGGGAAGGGGGAACGAAGGAGGATGGGCGAGAACGCGAAAGACAAATTCGGTCCGCAGGCTCCCAACCCGAGTTCCCGGAGGGCAGCCAAGGGAAATTCGAGCGAAGGCCAAGTCGCTCAGTTCCCGTTCGCAAAAGAAGAGAAACTCGACGGCCGCCTGCGAACGGCATTCCGCTTCCATCAGGATTCCTTCTGGAGCACGGCTCAATCCGACCAGGCGAAAGTCATCCCTACGCCGCTGAAACCGGCTTACGGCATCGACGAGCCGGGCCTCGACGGGGCCCGCGGCATCTTCCGCCCACTGAGCCAAGCGCCTTCGCGCCGCTTCGATCTTCTGGGAGTGCCGCCGAAGAAAGTCTCGGGACGCCTCGGCTTGTCGGCATACGGCCTCGCGCTTCTTCCCCTCCGCGCAGACCCATCGAGCAAGGGAGAAAAAGACGAGGCTGACGATCAGGGAAGCAAAAAGAAAAACGAGCGTCTTCCGGCTCATTGCAGATCCTCCCGACGCAGCGGGGCTACCAGGATAGCCCGGATTGGTTCCGCACTAGAACCCTCGCCCTTCTCCAAGGCGTAGGGGATGTTCAGCCCGGTCGGAATCAGCCGAATCTTTCGACCTGTGCTCCGTTCCAAGGCCATGCCGACCATCGCTCCAAAGGTCGCCATGGCTCCCATTCCGTCTGCGTCGAAACTCCGGATTTTTATCTGGACGCGTCCCATTTGCGTCGAGGAAGGAGCGATGATTTCCATCTCGTCCACGAGGAGCGACGGGACGGCGGAAAACGCCACCGCCGCAACCACGGGGCCGAGCCGGCTACGCATCGCGGACTCCTGTTCAATGGAAGAAGCGGCTCTGAGAATCTCTTCCGCTTCCTGCCGGAGACCAATGAGCCTGCGTTCTTCGGCTCCCGAATGCCACCAGCTAGGAGCAATGAGCGCCGGCAGCCCTTCGGCGACCAAAGAGAGGGATCCCAGCCCGATTGCGGTCCATCCGGCAAGGCGACAAAGGAGCTCGAGCGCCGGACCGAGGCTTTGCACGGAGGCTCCAAAAGGGAATCCCTCCTTCGCTTTTCCGTTCGCATCCGTCGTGGCGCTCTGCTCCATTTTCCGGAAAAGCGGGGGTTTTCTCTTCTCGGGCCGAAGCGGCGAATCCAGAGGAGAAAGGACTTCCGGGCTTTCCCTTCGCCGATGGCCCGAAGCCGGAAGCTCGTCCCCGGGGGATTTCTCCGATCTCCCCCTCTCTTCCTTTTCCCCGAGACTCCTCGGAGAAGACGGAATATCCTCGGACTTTCCCTCGGACGAAGGAAAACCCTGACCTTGGCGATCGGCCACAAACGCCTGCTCCCCAGGCGAGCCGCGCTCCACGCCAGCGGTCGGCGGGATGGCGCTATTTCCGACCAGGGGATCGTTCGCCTGGAGCTCGCGCTTCGTCGAAGCCAAAACCATTGGTCCGGAACCGAGGAGACCCCGCTCCTCTCCAACTCCCTCGTCCTTGCTCATGGTTCCGTTACCCTCCATAGGTTGGCTTAGCGTCGAGAGGAGGTCGTGCGTGGAATGCAGGCGGTGCTGAGAGTCGCCCAGTAGACCCCGGCTTCATAGATCACGTTGCCGGTCGCCGGCACGAAAACGGACTTCGGATCGATCCGAAGCCCATCAACCAAATAGCGGGGAGGCAGGGAGTGGATGAAAATCCGCTCCGAACGGAGTTCGGCCCCCATGGGCAACAGGCGCTTTCCATGTAAGCGAAGCGGCTCGGTGAGAACAAAACCGTTGCGAGAAGGCCGGACCCGAACCGGCTGAGAAGAGAGCAGCGGGTCGCTGGCGCGACACGGGACATCGACCGAGCAGGCGGGCGGAAAAGCATCCCGAGGGGTCGTCGTGCATCCGCTTTCGGACATGAGAGCCACCGTGAGGCAGAAGCAAGCAATTGGTGCCTGTCGCATATCGGCACAACCACGCCATCTACTAGGACACCGGGATCCGAAGGCCGAGGATCCTAGGAAAGAGATGTGGTCCGGCGGAGACGGAAAGTGGAAGGGCGAGTTTACCGGCCGGCGCTCTGGGAAAGAGGCATGGTGAGCCTCTCAGAGGCCATGGTTCTGCTTGCTCTCTCCCTCTCGGTAGCGAGGCGCTGGGGCGACATTCTCTTTCTGCTCTTCTATCCGATCTGGTGCGGCCTCTGGGAAGCGAAGATTCACTCCCGACCCATTCACTGGCTCCTCGGATGGCGCTTGACACCTTTCCCACGAATGTCTCTCGGGCGCTCGCTGGCGCGTGGGGTGCTCCGAGTGCTCTTCCCCTTCTTGCATGTCGGCTGGCGCCGGATCACCCTCTTCGATCTCTGCACCGGGTGCCGCTGGACCAGTTCTTCCTCGAGTCGAAAGTCGTCCCGGGCCGCTTCCATGCCGAAACCGCCCGCCTTTCGCTAGGCTCCATTCCCCAGAGTTCTGCGTCGAGCTCTTGCCATAGAAAGCCGCAGGAGGAAGTTGGCGAGGAAGGCGGGCCTATCCTACTGGGCTTCCGGGAGATCCCCTGGAAGGCTCTTCCGCCAAGCGCGATAGGCTGCTAGGCCGCAGAAGGGAGAAGGGAAGAAGCAATGTCCTCTCGCCCATGATCCGCTCCGTGGCTCACGCGAGGGCATCGGCTTGGGCCCCGCCCGCTTTCTCCCGTACTTCGAGGATCTGCTCGATCAGAGCGATCTCCTTTTGCCGGACTTCGCGCGCCTGAGTCAATTCGGCTTCGGAGAGCCGATAGAAGTCCGATTGGTTCCCGAGACGGCTCTCGGCCCGCATGCGGGCGACATCCTTGACGAGCCGATGCCGTGCTCTCTCGAGTTCCTCCAATTTGCCTTCCAGGGCGAAAAGCGCCTCGCTCGCTCGATTCCTCTCCATGCTGAGCGCCAGCGCCCGCTCCTCGGTTTGCGCGAGCCGCTCTTCGAGAGCCCGCAATGCGGCTTCCACGGAATCGGCCTCGGGCGGCCACGGCAGAACGCTTACGATCCGATCCTTGTTGAGCAGAGCGACCGCTTCCCCCGGCATCCGATAAAGCCTAGACGCGAGCCTCTGGATCGACTGGGCCGAATATCCAGGCAACCGCAGAATCGCCTCGTCCTCTCGAAGCGCCACGAGCGCCCGCGGCGGAGGGGCTTGTTCCTGCTTTTTGTCGGTCACACGCTCCGCACGATCGCGCAGCTGCAAAGCGACTAAACCGAAACCCGAAAGGAGACAGAGTCCGGCAGTCAACCCGCCGAGCTGGTCCAAAGAGTAGGCGAGGGGGGAGTGTGGAGCGAAGAAGCTCGCCCGGCCGAGAAGGAAACTCCCCGCAATCCAACCTAGGACGACCCAATTTGTCCTTGAATCCCGGGAGAGGAGAGATCCATGGGGCCACCATCGGCTGGTTACGAGATGCCAGAGAAAGATTTGCAATTGGCCGGAGGGCCTCGGCGGAGAAGGGACCCCACGAAGGGCAAAAAGCAGCGCGCCATACAGAAGGAGGAGCAGGCTGGCATCCATCGCTCTTTCCTTGCCGTCGCGCTTTACCTATGGCAAACCCAATGCCGCTTCTTTTGGGCTGCTGGCGAAAAGAAACGCCGGGGGAGCACGGGGGTTCTGCAAGCCTGGGAAAAGGGGCGGAGAGATACGGAGCTCGTTTTAGACTTCGCTATTGGAGAACGACGTAACGCATGCGCCAAAAGATTGGACACTATATCATCGACATCTCCCTTGCACTGCTCGTGGCGATCGCGATCGATCGCTTTGCTCCCGACCCGATCCATTCCTGGCTTCGCAACGGGTGGAACATGACGGGCGATGCGATGGAGGCCGTGGTGCATTGGATCGGTCGCCTCTTTCATGCTCGATAAGGAAGCGCGGCTACCGGGGCGGGCGGCGCCACTCTTCAGGAGTGCGCGATGCCCTCCACCCGATCCTGCCCCGAGGATGCTCCCGCGATCAATCTTTCGCGCGCCATTGGCGCAAGCGCGTCGAGAGCCTCCGCACCCCGGAACGTGCGCTCCCCCTCGACGTGCCAAACGGGATAATAGTAGCGGAGCAGAAGGAAGGGACGGAGCGGGGAGGGGCAGTCTCGAAGAATTTCCAGCCATTCTTGCTTCAGCTCCTTTCCTTCAAAGGGGTGCGCTACTCCCTGAGAATCGGTGAAAACCTCATGAAGCGTGCTCTCTTCCTCTTCCAAGCCCGCAGCCGATCCTGCCGTATCCAAGCTGAGCAGGATGGGCTCCGAGAAAGTCGGCTCCTCTCCTCTGTCCGCAAAGCCGATCCGGTTCTCCCTGCGCGCCCTGCGTTGGCCATAGTCGCTCGATGAGACGACGCGCGATCGGAGCGCCCCGGCCGCAATCTCATTGCGTACCCAATAGACGGCGTACTGGAGGAAAGAACCCGTTCGGCTCGGATCGAATCGTTCCAGGGCGCGATAGATGCCGATGACTCCATCGCTCTGCATCGCATCTCGGATCTCCGGCTTCTGCTGCCCACAAACCAATCGATGCACGATGGGCATGCTCCCGATCAAGAGCGGCTCGGCGATCGCCGCTAGGGCCCTGCGACGCTTTCTCCACTCGACTCCCGCAGCGGAAGCATCCTCTTCTGCCTTCTCGCGCAGTGCATTCCACCAGAAGATGTTCAGCCGCAGTCTGTCCAACGCATCGAGCACTCCTTGAACAGGGAGATCCTGCCTCGAACGAAGACGCGCGATCAGCCCTACGACCTCGGCCGCATTCACCCGCCGCTGGCGGCTCGG
>NZ_CABFUZ020000245.1 GCF_902143385.2 Methylacidimicrobium cyclopophantes | reverse complement strand
GATCCGTTGTTGTCGGCAGCGACCTCGGGGTGGTCGAGAAAGGTGAACAGATGATCTCGAAGCTTGCCGTATCGTCGGCGTAATCGTCTGCCGTGACGGTTGATCGGGGCGAGCGCCATGACGGCGTCGAGGTCATGGTCGAGGCGACGCCGCCAGGCACGCCTTGTGGCGTCTGCGAGGGTGCGATGGCGCCGCGCCAGCACGACGGCGCGGAGCAGCAGAGCCTTCATTCGGGGTGCGAAGATCTCATCGCCGGCTTCGATCGCGAATTTGCAGTCCCGGAGTTGGTGGGCGAGGCAAATCTGCCAGTGATCGGCATGGCCGCGCTGGGCACCATAGAGATCGGAGACCCAGATCGCGGGGCGATGGCCGTCCATTACCTCCGCGACGACGTTGGCGCCCCGGCTTGGCCGGATCACATGGATGACGGCGTCGTCGTTCTGAAAGACCCAGTTCCAATGGGTCCGGCCGTTGATCCGCACCGAGGTTTCGTCGGAACAGACGACCCGCGCGCGGCGCAGTCGGGCGAGGATGGTGCCGATATCGGCATCGAAGCCCGGCTTGGCGCGGCGGAATGCGGCATCCAGCGCGCCTTCGCTGATCGCCAGGCCGAACAACTCGGTGAACAGGCGCGACAGCCGCCGGTAGCTGACCGCATGGATGACGCGCAGGTAGATCGCGAGCGCCACGAGGTTGAGGCTGAATGGCGTGCCGG
>NZ_CABFUZ020000244.1 GCF_902143385.2 Methylacidimicrobium cyclopophantes | reverse complement strand
GCCGGTGCGGCCAAGCCGCAGGAAGTTGTAGTATTGGCCGACGACCGGCGCGCCGAGCGGGAGAAGTTCAACCCGAAGGTCGGCATTTCCCCTCCCAGGTAGTTGACGCGAAAGATCAACTCCTCGGGTACCGCGTCCTGGGAGCGCCAGAGGACCCATCCAACGCCGGGGTAGACGAAACCGTATTTATGACCGGAAACGTTGATCGACTGGACCAGCGGTAGGCGGAAGTCCCACCGCAAGTGCGGCTCGAGGAACGGAGCGATGAAGCCTCCGCTCGCCGCATCGACGTGCAAGGGAACTTCCCATCCCTTCGCTTCTTTCCAGCGGACCAATTCGTCGTGAATCGCCTCGATCGGCTCGTACTCGCCCGTCAGGGTGGTACCGAGGATGCCGACGACCCCGATCGAGTTCTCATCGACATAGGTGGAGACACCGGCAGGCGTGGTGACGTAACAGCCCGGCGTCACCGGGATCCATCGAGGCTCGACTTCGAAATAGCGGCAAAATTTCTCCCAAACGACCTGGACGTTCGTCCCTAGTACCAGATTGGGGCGCTCGGCGGGCAAACCGGCGGCCAGC
>NZ_CABFUZ020000243.1 GCF_902143385.2 Methylacidimicrobium cyclopophantes | reverse complement strand
GCCTGAAGGCCGGGGTCTCCCGCGCATGAAAATGACGACAAAAAACGAAAACGAAGAACAAAATAAATCATTGATTCAGAAAGAAGACGACGAATTCATGGTGCGTTGGAAATACGCAAAAGCGGCGGTCGCGTCCGGCATCTTCGGCTTCAAGACCATCGAACAGGCTTTCACCTTGCTATGCATGTCGCGGGAAAGCGGAAAGGGAGCGATGCAGACCCTGGCGGAGTGGGATGTAAGCCCGGACGGACGTGTCACGATCAAATCGGCGGCATTGCTCGCTCGCTTCAAGAAGCGCGGAGGCGAAGTCGAATTCAAGACTAGAACGGACAAGGAATGTTCGGTGATCGTGAAGAAAGGCAACGAACAAATCGCCGTCACCTGGACCTTAGAAATGGCTCGAGCCGCCGGGCTATTCGAAAAGAAGGGAGACACGTGGAAGCGCTACCCCCGTCAAATGCTCTCCTGGAGGGCAATCGCGGAAGGGATCCGGCTCATTGATCCCGAGTGCGCAATGTTCGCCTACACCACGGAAGAAATGGAAAGCGAATCTCCTGCGTCTGAGATAGCAGTCTCCATTGCCTTTCGGCATCTCCTTCATTCCCGACACGTCGTTTCCACCAGGTAGTCTGAAGAAGATCGAGCCGGGTCTCCATTGCCTTTCGGCATCTCCTTCATTCCCGACCCATCATGGGTTCAGGAGATAGACGAGAAGTCGCATGAGTCTCCATTGCCTTTCGGCATCTCCTTCATTCCCGACACATCCGGGACAAGTTGAAGACTCAACAGCGAAAGGAGTCTCCATTGCCTTTCGGCATCTCCTTCATTCCCGACAGTTTGTTTGAGGCAATTGACGGCCTCGCGGAGGCCGTCTGTCTCCATTGCCTTTCGGCATCTCCTTCATTCCCGACCGGGAGGACCTAGACTGGAAGGAGCGGGATCTCCTCCATGGGTCTCCATTGCCTTTC
>NZ_CABFUZ020000242.1 GCF_902143385.2 Methylacidimicrobium cyclopophantes | reverse complement strand
ACCGCCTCGCCGAGGCGGTGTACGAGTGCGACGGTCTCCCGTCTCCATTGCCTTTCGGCATCTCCTTCATTCCCGACTCGATAAGATGGCTCGTGAGTTGCAGATGTTGATGCGTGTCTCCATTGCCTTTCGGCATCTCCTTCATTCCCGACCGCAGCGTCTGAGCTGCAGGACTTCGCTTTGGCCCGACAGAGTCTCCATTGCCTTTCGGCATCTCCTTCATTCCCGACCTGAGCGGCCCGCGGAAGAGTTAACGCGGGCGCTCAATGGTCTCCATTGCCTTTCGGCATCTCCTTCATTCCCGACATCGCCTCGCTCAGGCGATCTACGAATTCGACGGTCTCGTCTCCATTGCCTTTCGGCATCTCCTTCATTCCCGACAGAATTAATCCGGCTGGCTTTGCCGGTTAGGTAAAAAAGTCTCCATTGCCTTTCGGCATCTCCTTCATTCCCGACGCTTGACCTCCCGCGAGACAAACGGGAGAAATTCCACTGTCTCCATTGCCTTTCGGC
>NZ_CABFUZ020000241.1 GCF_902143385.2 Methylacidimicrobium cyclopophantes | reverse complement strand
TCCGATCTATGAACAGGATTCCGTCCATCGCTTCCGCGACCTTATTCTTCACTTTTGGTGCCGTGTGGCCGATATAGTGGCCATAGCATCGGTTATGCGCCAGACAACGCCGCCTTTATAAACCAAAGGCAGCAACGTGGCATTTGATGATGATGCTGCCCTGACGGGTGCGGCGCAATTGACGGCCGACGATGGATTGGAACGCGGCGGGAAGCTGTAAAGCTGTCGGAATTCGATCCCACAGGGTCTGGACCTTGGTCCGGCCCTTGCGCGTCTGACGAATGGCTTGCCCGGCGACGGTTCGCTGCGACCATCGGAAGCCGATTTCGTTGAAGTAGAGATCGGCGTGCGCTGGGCTGATGTGATGAAACACCCCGACGACGGTGCGTCGAACCCGATCGGAAAATCCTTCGGCGCTGTTCACATGGACCATGCCCCGGACAAAATCCTGGCGATCATGACCGACCGCATCATGGGCGGCGAAATTGTGGCCGATCGCCGAGAAGACGCCCCATTCGTCGCTCATCAGGTGAGAGCCGAGATCTAGGTTTTCCGCCAGAGCGCCTCCGATTGCCTTGGCTGACCGATCCTCGATCAACCGGGCGCGAGCGCTGCCGGCCGCTGCGCCAGGGGACATTTCATGCGGGCGTTCGACCACGCACAGGGCCAGACGCTTCGTCGTCCTGGGCTGACCCTTGCGTCCGCGCCCGGGCTTCGGGCTGTCGCGATCCTTCCGCAGCGCGCCGCCAATGTAGAATTCATCGGTCTCGACGATACCGCCGAACTGGTGCTCGCGGGCAAGCATGAGCCGGATCGCGTGGCCGATCCGCCAGGCGGTGGGCTGGCTGACGCCCAGCATCTCGGCCAGCCGGATCGACGAGATTCCCTTGTCCGATTGCAGGATCAGCCACATGGCGGTCAGCCAGATGCGCAGCGGAAGTTTCGTCGCGTGCAGCGGTGTCCGCGTCGTCACGGTAAATTGGTGCCGACATTCCGGGTTCGCGCATTGATACAGGCCTGGGCGGCGGGTTCCGCCGCAATCGCGGCCTCTCAGGGCGGTCGATTCCCGATAGCCGCACACCGGGCACAGTCGACCGCGCGGCCAAACCATCTGTTCAAGCAGATGCCGACAGCGCTCCTCGCTCCGGAACGCCGTGGTCATGTCGGAAACCGTCTTGATCCGCGCCAAAACCTCGAGACCCATGCCTGCCATATCACCCTCGCCAGTGATCGAAACCGCCAGCAATTCTGCTCGCAGATCGGCAGAAATTCAATATTTTTCAGCCTTTGGTTTATAAAGGCGGACAACGCTAAGGGGGAACGAACGATGAACTCGGAAGATTCATGCGGTCATTCGGCGTGAACCGAGGTTGAGAG
>NZ_CABFUZ020000240.1 GCF_902143385.2 Methylacidimicrobium cyclopophantes | reverse complement strand
CGCCTATTCTGCATATTCGGGCATGCGTGTCGACTTAATCGCCAGCAGTTGGCAGCCCTGATGCGGTAATCGCAAAGACCGGCAACCGCGTCCGCGATGCCAAAGACGGTTAGGGACCATGAGAGCGAAAAGCGGATCCGGAATCGAAAAGGCTCGGATCTCTTCCGCCTCCCTCCAGAAGTTTGCGGCAGCGTGCCGGGATCCCTCAAGGGATCAACACGATCTTGCCTAGGGCTCCCGGCTCCAGGACCCGTTGATGGGCCAGAGGCGCTTGCTCCAGCGGCAGCTCCTCGCGGACGATCGGCCGCAACGTGCCGTTGCTCAGGCCGGCTTCGAGCGCGGAGCGGAGGCCCCCCTCCTCCTTATCCGAGGCGAGAAAGAGAGATACCCCTACGATCTGTGCTTCCCGCGCCATAAGAGCCCGTGGATCGATTTCCACGGTGCCCCGCGAGCCGATCACGACGGCGCGTCCTCCCAAGGCGAGAAGATCGAGGTCCCGGCCGAGGTTGACGTTGGCCAACATTTCCAGGATCACCGCGACCCCTTCCCGATTCGTCCACTCCAAAACCTCCCGGCCGTGCTCCTTCGACCGATGATCGACGACGAGCTCGGCCCCCTGCTCCCTCGCGAGCTTCCGTCCCGCCTCCGTCCCTGCCGATGCCGCGACTCGACATCCGGCCGCCAC
>NZ_CABFUZ020000239.1 GCF_902143385.2 Methylacidimicrobium cyclopophantes | reverse complement strand
CCTCCCGCCGCCGGCGGCCGGAGCGGCGAAGGCGGCGCTCCCGCTGCTGCGCTCGGAAGAGGGAGAGCGGCGCCGGTTACGGCTCCGGGAACGGATCGCCCTCTTCGGCGGAGGAAGCGGCGAGCGTCCGATCTTCCCCGTGCTCTACGGAGAAGCGGGGCGGGCGGTGGCGGCCTCCGCCCGACTGAAGGAAAAGGGCATCTTTGCTCCGGCCATCCGATTCCCCACCGTTCCCAAAGGGAAGGCTAGGCTGCGCATTTCGCTCTGTGCCTTCCACACGCCGGAGGAGATTCGGCTGCTTCGGAGAGAGCTCGAAAGGGAAGAGGAGCCATGAGCTGGGAGGAGCGAGACAAGAGCTTCGTTTGGCATCCCTTCACGCCCGATCGGCCTTGGCGGGATCCTTCCTATCGCTTGCCGGTCATCGTCCGGGGAGAAGGAAGCTATCTGTGGGACGAGGAGGGGAGGCGCTACTGGGACGGCAACTCCTCCATTTGGACCAATGTCCACGGCCACCGCCATCCCCGGCTCGTGGCGGCCGTCCGGGAGCAGCTCGAGCGAATCGACCATGTTTCCTTCCTTGGACTGACCCATCCTTGGGCGGCCGAGCTCGCCGAAAGACTTTCCGCCATTGCGGCGGGGGAGAGCCGGCGGAGATACCGGACCTTTTTTTCCGACGATGGGGCGACCGCGATCGAAGCGGCCGTCAAGATCGTCTGGCAATATTTCCAGCAAAACGGGGAGCCCCGTCGCGATCTCTTCCTCTGCCTCGCCGAGAGCTATCACGGGGACACCGTCGGCGCAATGAGCGTTGCCCAAAGCCGTTTCCATCGCCTCTTTGGGCCGCTGCGCTTTCCGTCGGTTTCCCTCCCGCCTCCCGCCTGCTACCGCTGCCCGTTCAATCGAGCGGCGGCCGG
>NZ_CABFUZ020000238.1 GCF_902143385.2 Methylacidimicrobium cyclopophantes | reverse complement strand
TTCGGAGACGGCCGCTCCGAAGGCAAAGTAGCGGAAAGGGCTCCCCCGGCCCCTCCCCCAATCGAAAGAGAGCCCCGGAGTGCTAGCGGATCCGTACGCGAAGAGGGGAATGCGCCTCCGGTAGCTCTCCTCGACGATCCGGGCGATCGGAAGGGCTCGTTCCGCTCGGTCCCTCACCCAAGCTCGTCCTTGGCCGAACGAGAGGCTCCCGGAGGGCGCTTCCAGCAGATCCGAGGCGACCGGCAGGAGGCGTCTGCGGAGCGTCCGGCATGCATCGGCCACGGCGGCCCCGTTGAGGTCGCAACCGCTGGAAGCGGCGGTGGGAGAGCTATTGGGGATCTTGTCGGTGCGCGCAGGCATGACCCGCACCGCTTGCCACGGAAGGCCGAGGAGGGATGCGGCGATTTGGCGGATTTTGGTCTGGAGTCCCTGACCCATCTCCGTGCCGCCGTGGTTTACCTGGGCGCTCCCGTCCCGGTAGAGGAGGACCAACGCACCCGCTTGGTTGAGGAATCGTTGGGTGAAGGCGATCCCATACTTGGCTCCCATCAGCGCTATGCCACGCTTGCGATCGGGCTGGAGCCGATTGGCTTTCTCGATCTCGATCGCCCGCTCCCGAAACCGGCTCTCCGCCTGGAGGGTTTCCCAGATCCGAAGGATCCGCTCCGCCCCTTCTACTTTCTGGCCATAGTGCGTTCGCTGCCCGGGACGGTAAAAATTGCGCTCCCGAACCTGGGGCCCGGGAAGATCGAGGGTCTGGGCGATCCGGGTCATCACCTCCTCGATCAGCGCGACCGCTTGCGGGGCGCCGAAGCCGCGGAAGGCCGTTTGCGAGGTCTTGTGGGTTCGGCAGACGTAGCCGATCGCCTCGAAGGCGGGGATCCAATAGAGATTGTCGATGTGGAGCAGCGCGCGCCGGAGGACCGCTTCCGAGAGGTCGAGACTCCAGCCGCCGTCGGCGAAGAGTTCCAGCAAAATGCAGTGGAGTCGCCCGTCGAGATCGAATCCAGCGCGGAAGCGGCCCAAAAACGGGTGGCGCTTCCCAGTGAGGGCCATATCCAACCAACGTGGGAGCCGAACCCGGACGGGACGCCCGGTCCGCCAGCACCCCAAGGCGGCGATCGCGGCATAGGGAGCGGCCTGGACCTCCTTTCCTCCGAAGCCACCCCCCATCCGCGGACATTCGACGGTCACCCGATGGAGCGGAAGGCCGAGAACCCGCGCGACGACTTCCTGGGTTTGCGCCGGGTGCTGGGTGGCGCTGAGGACGGCCAGATCCCCGGAGGGCTCCCGCCAAGCCAGCGCCGCTTGCGTTTCCAGGGCGAAATGCTCCTGGCCTCCGAGCAAGAGGCTCCCCTCGAGTCGCTTGGGACTCCGTTCAAAGGCCCGCTGCGCCTCCCCCCGGCCGAGTCGGACCGGACCACAATGAAAGCTGGCGGCCGCCCGGGCCTCGTCCAGAGTGAGGAGCGCCGGAAGCGGCTTGTAGTGGACGGCGACCGCTTCCGCCCCTCGGCGGGCCGCAGCGGCGCTCTCCGCCAGGACCCAGGCAACGGGCTGACGGTGGTAGCAGACCTCTTCCGGGAAAAGCGGCTCTTTGCCCGCCGGGTCTCCGACGTCGTTCGCCCCCGGGAGATCCGCCGCCGTCAGCACCGCTTCCACCTCGGGAGAAGCCAACGCCGGGGAGGGGTCGATCCGACGAACTCGCGCGTGGGGAAACGGGCTGACAACCGGCCAGGCGTGTAGGAGATTCGGGAAGCGGCCGAGACAATCGTCGGTGAAGACGGCCCTCCCCGTGACATGCTCTTCGGCGCTCTCGTCCGGGATGGGGTTTCCGACCATCATGAAGCCGCCTCCATTTCCTCCCGCAGACATTTTTCGAGGAGCCTCCGGACGAGTGCGAGCCGATAGGCCGCACTCCCGCGAAGATCGCTGATCGGGGCGAGGTCGCTTCGAAGGAGCTCTCCGGCTCGACGGAGGCTCTCGGAGTTCCAAGGCGCTCCCGCCATCGCGCTCTCCGCCGCAAAGAGGCGGATCGGCCGGTCGGACACTCCCCCCAACGCCAATCGGAGGCTTTCGACTCGTCCGGAAGCATCGAGCCGCAGACCCATTCCGAGCGAGACCGTCGCGATATCGTTGCTCGGCCGCTTGGCGATTTTGAAGAAGCGGAGCTGGTATGGAAAGGGCTTCGGGATGCGGACCGAGGCGATCAGTTCGCCGGGGGCGAGAGCCGTTCTCCGATTTCCGGAAAAGAACCCGGAGAGCGCTACTTCGCGGCTCCCCTCCGCCGAGAGGAGACGCAGGCGGGCATCCAAAGCGAGCAAAAGCGGTGCCGCATCACCCACCGGAGAGGCGGTCGCCAAATTGCCACCCAGGGTGGCTCGATTGCGGACCAGTGGAGAACCAAACAGCACAAACCATCGCGCAAGGGCGGAAGGAAGCGGCGCATGGGCTGCCATCCGTTCCTCAATCTCCTGAAGCGAGAGGCCGGCTCCGATCTCCAGCCACTCCTCTCCGTCCGAAAATCGGCGTATCTCCTCGATCCCCTCGAGGCTGATCCAAACAGGAGGCCTCCTCCCGCGCAGGTTGCTGTCCACGGCGAGATCGGTCGAGCCGGATACCCATCGCGCCTCTGGATACCGCCGGATCAGCTCCCAACATCCCTCCAGAGACGTGGGCCGAAAGAAGCGGCCTCGCCCCTCCTCCGGAGAGAGAGGACGAAGGGGAGGCGGCGGCCTCTGCAGCCGCAGAGCGAGTGGCTCGTTTGGCCGAAGCGCTTCCAACCGAGAGGCCGCTTTCCGAATCGGCCGGTAGCCGCCGCATCGGCAGAGGTTGCCGAAAAGCGCATCGGGGCGAAGCGGCCGGTTCCCAAGCCGACTCTGCTCCGCCGTGAGAGAGATGACGAACCCGGGCATGCAGTAACCGCACTGGCACGCTCCCGCTTCCACCAGGCAGCTCTGGGCCAGGGAAAGGCGGCCCGGCCGACCCAGGGCTTCCACAGTGTAGATCTCTCGATCGGCGGCGGCCGGAAGAGGGATCAGGCAACTATTGAGAGCCCGTAAACAAGAGCGGCCGCTCTCTCCCTCTTCCACGGAGAGGACGGCGCAGGAGCCACACTCCCCCTGGGCACAGCCCTCCTTAGCCCCGCTCAACCCGAGGGAGCGCAGGTAATCGAGCAGGGTCGTCTCCGGCTCGGCCGTTACGATTGTCCGCTCCATGCCATTGATGCGCAAGGAAAAGGCCATGCGCGACATCCTCCCGTCGGGCTCGTTCCTTCTTCGGCCGCTTCCCACTCGGGGAACGCTACCCGAAGTTAGCCTCGGGAAGTGCGTTGCGCCAGCCGCGCTTGCATTCGAAGCTACCGGGAGAGCTCACCTTCTCTTTGGCTCGGGAACCACGGGGCGGAATGGGCGTCGTCGGCCGGGAACAAGCGGGTCGGATGCCCGGGGAGCCGGTCGGTTTCTCGCGCCCATCGGCAGGCTCTTCGAGAAAGCGCTCGCAGCCGTGGCGAAAAAACGCTCTCGACAGGAGCAAGGAGAGACGCAATCCTTGTCATCACATGGCGGGCGTCTTTCTTTCCCACTCCGAGCCGGAAGGCGTACGCTCCCCCGAAATCTCCGCATAGAAGCTCCTCTATGGCCCCCCTCTCCAGCAACTTTCGAAGAGCGATCTTTCGATGCGCCGCCATCCTTCTTTTGGGGACCGCTCCAACCGCTTTCGGCCAATCCTCGGAGGCTTCGACCGAGCAAAAGGCGATGCATGGCTTCCACCATAGCTTTCACGACGTGGCGAAGTACTCGAAGCTCTTCGAATCAAAGGAGCGGGACAAGTGGCAGAAGCCGGAAGAGGTCGTAAAAGCCCTCGAGCTCAAAGCCGGATCGGCGGTCGCCGATCT
>NZ_CABFUZ020000237.1 GCF_902143385.2 Methylacidimicrobium cyclopophantes | reverse complement strand
GGCCGGCCGCCGAACCTTCTCTCCCACAGCCGGCAAAGGGATCGTTTTGCCTGGCCGTCGCTCGGTTACCCATCCATGCGGCGACTCAACGGAGGGCTTCCGAAAAGACCGCACCTAACGGCTTTCCGCTGGAGCTCCAGGAACAACCCACTCCCGCGAAGCGGGCGAGCCCGCTGGAAAAGCCGCAGAAGAAAGTTTGCGAGAACTGCCGGTCAAACAGGAGAGCCGATCGATTCCCAGAATCGAGCGAAGGCACGCTCCCAATTCCAAGCACGCCGAATCGCTTCCGCCTCCCTCTCCCGTTCTGCGCGGGACGGAGGCGCGATCAAGAAATGGGCAATCGCATCGGCCCATTCTTCCCGGGAGCCGGCGCGGCAAGCGCGTCCCATCCCGAATTGCCCCAAAAGCTCCGGCGGACCGCCCGCGTCGGACACGACGACGGGTACGCCGGAAGCCATCGCTTCGAGGACCGCGTTGCCGAAAGTGTCGGTCGTGCTCGGAAAGAGAAAGACATCCGCCGAGGCATAAGCCTCGCTCAACTCTCGGCCCGTCAGAACTCCGGTAAAGAGTGCCTCCGGCAGAATCTGTTTCAATTCCGGAAGGTAGGGGCCATCCCCGACGAAAGCCAGAGTGAATTGAAACCCACGACTTCGCAAAAGCTCGGACACCGTCGGCAAAAAGCCCAACTCTTTTTCCTTCGAAATCCGACCGACGTAGAGGAGCACTGGAGCTGTCGCCCCTCTTCGCTTCCAAAAATCGGCTCGCCGAAACGACGGATGGAATGCTTGCACCTCGATGCCGCGGGGAAGAATCGCCAATTTTTCCTCGGGGAGGCCCCGTTTTCTCCAGGAGCGTAGGTAGGCGGAGGAGTTTACATAGGTCTTGGCCATCTGGCCGTAAAACCAGTCCATGTAGCTCCACGCGAGTCCCTCCATCCACGGATCCTGGCTGAGAAAGCGCGTGTACTGCGGGAAGTCGGTGTGGTAGATACCGACCGTCCGCAGCCCAAGGACCTTTCCGATCGCCAGTGCGGACAGCCCCACCGGTCCGGGTGTACTGACGATCAACTCAGTAAATCGTTCCTTGTGTACGAATTCCAAAAGATCAAAAAAGGGAGGAAAGGAGAGCTTCTGAAGCTCGTATTCCGGAATGGCAAACTCGCCGATCGGAGGAAAGTTCCGAAACAGGGTCCCGTCGACTCTCGGATTGGTTCGCGAAGTGACCACGGTCAAATCGACCCCGGCTTCCGAGGCGGCACGGGCCATTGCCTGGATCGTTCGCGTCACCCCGTTGACCTCGTCGAGGGTATCGGTGAACCAAGCGCGCTTGCAGGCAAGTATCTCGGGCGGCGGCGTTGCAAGGTAGCGGCGGCTCAGATCGCGGAGAAATCCACGATCAAGGCATTGGCGTCGAAAGGCTAGCAGATGGGGAGCCGCCGCAGCGGTCACGGGGAGGAGACCGGCCAGAGATTGGAACGCCTCCAGAACGCTCCCTCGTCCGAGTTGCGCGACGGCACCCCGAACGAGCCGATAGACCAATTGATTCACTAGGTACGAAGCAACTCGGAAGGATGCATCCGCCGGTACTGAGGCTCGGAGGATGATCCGATCGATTTCCTCCCGCACTTCGGCGTTCGTGAAGAATTCGGCAAAGGATCGCACGAGCGTTCCTTCTCCGGGCTTGAGTAATTCGAACACTTGCCCGCTCCGAACCGCTTCGGCCAAATGGCCGATCCTTTCCCCGAAGGAAAAGGCCGTCGGATTTTTCCCGGAGACGAAGCGCTCGGCGATCTTTTGCACCAGAGCTGCGGCCAGCGGAGCCGACTGCCGAAGACGCTCTTGAGCATATTGAAGCCCCAGATTGTAAAAAGCCAGGGAGACACGAGCGGGATCGCCCGGCTCTCCGCCGCCGGTTTTTCCCTCTCCGGAAAAGAGCCGGCGGAAAAAACCGTCGATGCTCCCGTCGTCATCGACTTCCGTCCAAAGGGATCCGAGGGAAAGGCCGCCATGGTCGTTCGAACCCGCGACGAAAATCTTTCGATGGCATTCGCTGTCGAAGGGGACAATCCCTTGTCGTTGCGCCATCTCGCGGATTCTCTCCGGCGTCAACGCCAGTAAGCAGAGGCGCGCGATCTCCTGCGGCAATCCAGGCCGACTGCCGTCCGCCGTCTCAAAGGCACGGAAAAGGAGAATCAGCTTCTCGAAATGATCCGGAGAAAACTTTCCGTTGAGATTTTCCAACGGATGAGCGACTGCATGAGGGATGCTTTTTGCGCGAAGGAAGGCCGCCAACTCTTCGATGCTCGGCGCCAACTCCTGAATGCAGGAATGGTCCGCCTCCCGAATATTCCAAACGAGCAGGTGAATCTCGCATCCGTCGGGAAAAAATGTCGTCACCTCCTCGCTTACAAAGACATCGGGATGCCGCTCCCGCATTTCCAGGCAGCCGTCGATTCGATCGTGATCGGTGATCGTCTTCCAAGTCATGCCCGCTTCGGAGAGCTTCCGATAGAGTTCTTCCGTGTCGGTGTAGCTTTGTCGGCAACCAATCCGCCGCAGGACCCATTCCGCGGGTCGGTCGGAATAGCGAGAATGAAGGTGAAGATCAACTCGAGACATACCGAAGATAGGTGAAAGGCCGACTTCCTCGATCGAGACGCTGCTTGACGACCCGCTCGATCTGCGCGCGAATCCGAGGATAGACAAAATCGGAGGGGTGCAGGCTCACACGGACGACTCCGTCGACAGTCGTATGGGAGAGCAGGCGATTCCAGGCGAGGGACGTTGTCCTCCGCCAAGCTGCTCGGCTGCTCCAGCAATAGGTTCGTCCGGCGATCCATCGCTCGACCGGGCGAAGCGCGAGAATCCCATCGATCCGTGTCGTGTACCGGAATCCCTCCCTCGCCAGCAATTGCGGTAGTCGATCCGCCATCAGCCAGCCCGGGGCCACAAACCCTTCGGCAGGCCAGCCCTGCGCCGCGAAAAGCCGCCGGGCCGAACGAAGGCGCTCCTCGGCAACATCGTCCGAAAGGTCGAAAAATTCCGCTTCCCGGCAGGTATAGATCTCCGTCCAGAACCAGTCGCGCAATCCTCCCGCCGGTTCCTTACGCGCGTGAAAGTAGCCGTGGAGCACCGCTTCGTCCCCCTCTTTTCTCTGGAGATCGATCCATCGGCAGAACTCTGCATCTTCGCAAAAAAGCGACCCGTAGTGATAGGCGGGAACAACGAGCAGGCTCGCCTCGTTCACTCCCCATTCGCGCAGCTGCTCTCGCTGGCGGGCCACCAGCGGAAGCGACGCCGGGTGCACGTCATGGAGAGAGACGATCAGAGCCGGCCGCTCCTTCTCTTTCTCTTTCATTCGTCGGAAAGCGAGTGAGAGCCGTAAAGCCGGGGGTTTTCCCGAAGGTCTTTCACCACCGTGCAGAGATAGACCGATCCTGGAAAGCGGTCGGCATACTTGGTTACCTCGGCCCGGTCGATTACGCGAAACCCGTAGCGTTCGAACATCTTTTCGCCCCGGCGGCGATCGAAGACGACGATCTGACCGCAAACGGCCCTTTCTCCTTTTCGGACGAGATAGTCCAAAAACAAGTCGATCATCTGTCGAGTGCGAGAGACGCTGCGCCATGGGGCAAGAATGTTGAAATGAAAATGGGGCACGCTCGGAAGGCTCCTGGGGGTTTCCCGCCATCCCTTCCATAGCAACCAATGAAGATAGCGACGACTCGCGGGACGATAGAACGGATAGCGCATCAGCGCTCTCAGGAAGAGCCCCATGTTATGGAATGCATGGTACCGGAATTTGGCACGGAAGTTCCGGCAACCGGTCAGATAACCGACAATCCGCCCTTCCGCCTCGCAAACGAGCGTCGATTCCGGCTCTTTGTCCGTGTAGTAGGAAGTCAGATAGTCGGCAAAGAGCTCACGGTCTTCGAACACCGGATCGATGGGAGATCCCAAGAAGCCGGTATCCGCACACACGCGACGAACGCCTTCCCGATCCTCCGCTCGATAAAAGCGGATTGTTACGGCTCCCCTAACCGTATCCTTTTCTCCAGGGGGAAGTCCCATCTCTCTTCCTATGCTCCGCCCGCGGGCTATTCCGCCTGAGATGTCTCCAAGGGAAGCGCCGCGGGTTCTTCGGCCGAGTCGGGCTCTCCGATCGCCGACCGGTAGTAACGCCAGAGCTTTGCGAAGACATTTGGCCAATGATAGATTTCCCTCATTCGTTGCGAAGCGGAAATGCCGATCTGCCGCAAATCCTTATCCGCCGCATTCTCGATGGCTCCCGCCAACTCTTCCGGGCAATTTCGCGTCGCCCACAACTCCAGCCCCGCATGGATGTGCTCATCCATGTTAGTCCCCCGTATGCCGATGACCGGACAACCGCAGGCCTGGCTTTCGACGGCAACCAAACCGAATGTTTCCACGATTCCGGGGTGAACGAAAAGATCCGCCGCTCGATAACACCTTCGCAGCTCCGTCTTCTGCTCGATGTACGGCCGCCAGATCACAGCATCTGTTTCCGCCTGTAAGCGTTGCACCTGTTTCCGCAGCGGCCCGTCGCCGACTACCAAAAGCCGATAATCGCGCCGGCGCGAGGCGCGAAGGACTCGGAAGGCATGAAGCAAAACCGAAATGTTTTTTTCCCGGGAAAGTCGCCCAACGTAAAGCAGCAGAAATGCCTGGTCAGGGATAGCAAGCTCTTCGCGCCATGCCCGATCCTCGGGACCGGGACAAAATGTCTCCGCATCCACTCCGAGCCGAATCGGAATGGTGTTGTTCAGTCCCCAGACCTCCAACAATTTCTGCAACATGCTGGAAGGGACGAATGTATAGTGGAAACGGGAATATAAGCGGATGATGTAGCGGCGGGCCGCC
>NZ_CABFUZ020000236.1 GCF_902143385.2 Methylacidimicrobium cyclopophantes | reverse complement strand
GCGGCGGGCCCTTCGATGCGAGCCGCGATGTCGCTCCAATACGCATGGCGAAAATCTCCCCGCTCCGCCGCTCGGGGATCCGAATGATTTTCGTAGACTCGCGCGAGGTTGACCCCCCCCAGAAAACCGACCTTTCCGTCGACGACCAGGATCTTCCGGTGGTCCCGATCGTTGACCCTCGTCAGCTCCAGGATCGCTTCCGGAGTCAGCGGATGAAAGACGACGATTCGAGCCCCGGCCTTCCGCAGCCGTGCGAGAAACTCCGGGTCGGTCCTGCTCGACCCGTAGCCGTCCAGGATGACGTTCACCGCGACGCCGGAGCGGAGCTTTTCGGTCAAGAGCTCGCAGAGGCTTTCCGCTCCGACACGGACGTCCTCGAAGATATAATATTCCAAATCGATCCGGTCGCGCGCCTCCCGCATCGCCGCAAACATCGCCTCAAAGGTGCGCATTCCGTTGGGCAAGAGGGTGACGCGATTCCCCGACGTCGCGAGCCTCCGGTCCAGCGTTGCCTCGAGGGCTGAATTCCGCCGGAGCCCGTCTCCGGGGGGGTCGTCGCCAAGGGGGATCCTAGGCGTCTTGGCACACCCGGCGACGGTGAAAACGAGCAAACCCAGAGCCATCAGCCTGGCACACGCCTCCTTTTTCCGCCAATCCATAGCAAAATCGGGCGAAACCCCGAGAGAAAGCGACAGGATGATTCTCGGGATGCTCTCCGGATGCAATCGATTTTTCTTCGCTCCGCAGATCGGCAAGAAGCCGCGCACGCCCGCGCTTCCACTGGCGCCTTGCTCCCGTCGATTGCTTCCCCTAAGCTGCCGGTGACGGAGCGGGAATGCCCGCAACGGTGTCCGATCTCTTCCGCCCGAATCGGCGACGGTCCCGTAGCTCAGCAGGATAGAGCAGCGCTTTCCTAAAGCGCGGGTCGGGAGTTCGAATCTCCCCGGGACCAAGAAAGTTTCCTCTGGAAACGGCTGTCTTTCCGCTTAATTCCTTGCTTCGGTAGCTATTTTCCTCTGGTAGCAACCCGTTCTCAGGCTTTCTTCTTGGATCGGCGGCAATTTCCCTCTGGAAGCTATGTGCGTGAATGTATCCGAATGTAGCAGAATGTGCCTCTGAAACGTACGAAAAACGTACGATAACTCACATGGGATAAAACCTTCGAAAGCATTTTTAGGATACGCAAGGGCACCCTGGTGTAGGTAAAAAGAGTGCACCGTGCGCGCCAGCAAGCCCCCTCGCGTGATCCGGTCCGACCGTTCCGGCTACTCCCGAATGGTGATCTACTGGGGGGAGGACGGGAAACGGCACCGGGAGTATTTCCATTCCCCAGCCGAAGCCAGGCGGAGGGCGAAGGAGCTTCGCTCCCTGCTTGAGCAGGCAGGCAGGGAGGCGATCGCGGCCGTTACTCCGGAGCGGCTCACGCTGCTTCGCTTAGCAGAGGATCTTCAAGCTCGCCTTGCACCCTATGCTCTTTCGCTGGAGGAAGTGGGGAAGCGGCTGCTCCTCTTTCTTCCCGTTCTCTCTCGGTACGGTGTCTCCCTAGAGGAAGCCTTCCGCAGGACCTCGGAGCTCTTGGCCCTGGAGCGGAACTCGCCTCCGGTCCGCATGGTGGTGGAGCGCTTGCTTGACGCCAAGGCTAAGGAGGGAAAAAGCCCTCGGACCCTTCGGGATCTTCGGAGCTACCTTGGCCAGTTTTGTTGTAGCTTTGGAGACCGACCGATTGCCTGCATCCGTCGGCAGGAGATCGCGGAGTACCTAGACAAGGCTCCCTCCCTTTGGGTTCGCTACAATTGGCAGAGGACGCTTTCTACCCTTTTCGCTTTTGCCAAGACCCGTCAATGGCTCTGGGAGAATCCTTTGCATGGCCTCCCCGTCGCCAGGCCCAAGCTCCCGGAGATCCGGTCTTACTCGCCCCGAGAAGCCCAGACGCTGCTTGTTGTCGCCCGGGAGAAGTTCCCCGAGGTTCTTCCTTACCTTGCCCTCGGCTTTTTTGCGGGCTTACGGAGAGCGGAGCTCCAGCGCTTGGACTGGCAGGACATCAAGGGCAAATACGTACGGGTGAGCGCGGGGAAGGCCAAGACCGCCAGCACCCACTTATTGAGCTTTAACATATG
>NZ_CABFUZ020000235.1 GCF_902143385.2 Methylacidimicrobium cyclopophantes | reverse complement strand
GCGGCGCAAGCCGCCCCAATTCCCGCATCCTTTCTTCGGTTGCTATCTTTTGCCCACGAATATCCATACCCGTCTGCGCGTTGGATCAACGTGCAAAAGCGGTGATGGACACCTTGCACCAGACCTGTTGCGGCCTGGATGTCGAAACTGCCGCTGGCGCGAATCGCAACACGACCGATGTAGGTTCCGGCCTTCTTGCCCGTTGCCACAACAGCCCGCACCAGGTCCCCGGTCTGAAACCCGAATGCACTCTTGCTGCGGGTGAGGTATCCGCGAGGGAACCCAAAAGCATTCAGCCGCGTGCGTTGGTAGCTCCCACGCCCTGTGGCCTTGATGACCAGCGTCGGAATCTGCCAGTTGGCAACGGACCTGACTTCGCCCACGCAGGCCGCATCCATGGCGTGCGCCTTGGGGATGTTGAGCCGATGCCGGTTCCACTTCGTGCGACCGCCCGTTCCAGCCTCGACCGGCAGGGCTGTTGCATTGAGCCGATGAAACAACGCCCAGCGCGTGCTGTTGACGGCAGCCGCATCACGCAGCGGCACCTTGGACTGGGCTGTGATGCGCGCCAGGCGCTTCGGGTCTTTCGCCAGAAATTCAGCGACATCCCGATCGGCTTTGCGCTGGTTGCAGGATCGGCAGGCCAGCGTGAGATTGCTCACGCGGTCACTTCCACCCTTCGAGCGCGGATGAATATGGTCGATCTCCAGCGGGACGTTTTCCGCACCACAGTAGGCGCACTTGCGGCCCCACTTTTCCAGCAGATACTCACGGACTTCGTAGCCCCGAAGTTCGCCTTGCTGATACTCGGCACCGGAGATCTCGGGGTTTTGCAGCGCCTGGGTGTCGAACCGCACCAGTTCCTGCGACAGCGCAGAAACCGGCACCCAGCGGCCGAGCCGCCGAACCCAGGACATGCTCGTCTCGACGCGGTGTTGCAGGCTGGGCGGCAGCCAGCCCTGCGGGCGGCGG
>NZ_CABFUZ020000234.1 GCF_902143385.2 Methylacidimicrobium cyclopophantes | reverse complement strand
GGTCGGGGGGAGTCGTCCCCCTTTGCCCGACCGGTTCCGAAAGAGAGGGCGGCGAGGATCCCGAGCAAGACTGCGAGAAGCTTCCTAAGCAAGCCGAGCCAAGAGCCGATCGGCGGCCGCTTCTCGTTCGCCTCCGGGACTCGAGCGCCGGGAAGGGCTCTCACCGGGCAAGGTCGCACACTCCCCGGGAGAAATCCACCGGAGACTGCGGCGAGAAAGGCCTCTCTGAGCGCTCGCACGATCCTCCCACCTCGACATGCCCCCCCTTCCCCTGTTATGGGTTGGGCTATGCCTCAGGACGGCCGGGAAGCCCGAGGGGAAGAACGCCTCACCATGTCGGGAGCTCGGCTCATCGGTCCCTTGGACGGCAGCGTCCCGCTTACCTTCACGCTCTTGCTGCGGCGGCGATCCTCGCTGCCGGAACGAATCGAAGGGATCCTCTCGCCGGCCGAGATCGGCCGACGTTTCGGGGCCGATCCCGCTTCCGTCTTCCGTGTCAAAGAGGAGATGGCGCGATTGGGATTCGAGGTTCTCGGGGCCGACTCGGTGCGCCGGACGCTCTCGCTCCGCGCCCCAGCGGACCTATGTCGGCGGGTCTTCGGGATCGAGCTTTTCCGCTACCAGGGCCCCGCCGGCGCGCCATTCCATACCTACCGCGGCGAATGCCGTCTTCCCGACACAATCGCCCCGCTCGTGGAAGCGGTCTTGGGATTGGACACCCGCCCTTTAGTCAGACCGCGGATCCGGATCTTCCCTCCCGCACAGGCCCCCGCGATCTCCTGCACTCCCCCGCAAGTCGGCGAGCTCTATCAATTCCCTTCCGACCTCGACGGCACCGGGCAACGGATCGCGCTTTTGGAATTCGGCGGAGGCTACCGGATCGAGGATCTCAAGGTCTATTTTACGACTCTCGGCTTGCCGGTTCCCGATGTCCGGGCCATCTCGGTGGACGGCACCGAAAACGCCCCCTCCGGGAATCCCGACGGAGCCGACGGGGAGGTGGCTCTCGACATCGAGATCGCCGGATCTCTGGCTTCCGGGGCCGAACTGCTGGTCTTCTTTGCCCCGAACACCGATATCGGCTTTTACGACGCCATCCTGGAGGCGGTTCACGGCGGCTGGTCCGTCTCGGTCCTTTCGATCAGTTGGGGAGAAGCCGAATCCCTCTGGCCCGCATCCTCCCTCCGTGCGGTCAACGGAGCCCTGCAAGAGGCGGCACTCGCGGGAGTTTCGATTCTCTGTGCCGCGGGCGATCAGGGCTCCTCCGACGGAGTGGACGATGGATTGGCGCACGTCGACTTTCCCGCCTCAAGCCCCTATGTCTTGGGCTGCGGGGGCACCCGGCTTCTTTCGTCCGGAGGGCGGATCGTCGAACAGACTGTCTGGAATCGCGACGGGGGAGCGACGGGTGGAGGGGTAAGCGCCCTCTTCCCCCTGCCTCCTTGGCAGAAAAATGCGGGCGTGCCTCCCTCGGTCAATCCCGGGGCCTTTTGCGGCCGCGGGGTTCCCGATGCTGCCGGAGACGCCGACCCCTCCACCGGATACCGAGTCCGCATAGATTCCCAGGATCTCGTCTTCGGGGGCACGAGCGCCGTTGCTCCCCTTTGGGCGGCGCTGATCGCTCGCTGGAACGAGGCTCTGGGGGAGCCACTCGGCTTCGCCAATCCCGCTCTCTACGAGCGGGTGCCACGATCGGCTTTTTTTGAGATCACCTCGGGAACCAATGGGGCCTACGTCGCTGGGGCCGGTTGGAATCCCTGCTGTACGGGCCTGGGATCCCCCGAGGTTCGGCCATCCTCCTCGATCTACACCGAATCCACCGATGAAGCTGCGGCCCCCGGATGGAGGACGCTGTTTTTAGGCCGAGAGGCGGGCGGGCTTCCTTCCCGCGCTTGCTCGGAGCCCGAGGGGGGTTCGCGGACATTACAGAAGCGAGGGGTCTCCCTGGAGAAAGATCGGGACCGGGCGGGCGGCTCGAAGCTTCCATCTCCAGGACAAACCAACCCGACGCCTGCTGCAAGCCGCCCCGCTCGAAACCGACGTCCTCTTGCTTCCGATCCGTCTTGCCATCGCTCGCAGGACGACCTCCGACGCCCTGCCGACCGGCAATCCTTCCTTTTCGCCAGAGCCGTTCACGCATCGATCCCGGGAACCCTCCGGCTCCCAAAATCCAAGCGGTCACTTCCTTGATCCTCGGGACGGTCCCTTGTTTCCGGCAATCCATGGAAATCTTGTTGCGGTTGGCAGCAAAGTTGCTAAAGATTCTCTTACGTTTTATGCAAATCGACTCTTGCTTGCTGTAGCGGGAAAAGAAGGGCGACGCCATTTATGGGGAACGTCCTCTCCCGCGTGGCCCTTCGAGCAAGCATAGCGCTGCTCACGACGACGGCTTTCGCGGAGTCGCCGGTCGGACGATCTTTCCCGTTGCCGTTTTCGCCAAAGCTTCCCTACGACGTCGATCGAACGGTTGTGGGCCGTCTTGATCGAGAGGGTCGAGTCCTCGAAGCACAAAGGGAGTTCGACATTCTCGCATGGCAAACCTTCATTGCGCTCAACTGGCCTGCAACGGCCGACGGCAAGCCGGCTCGCGACAAGACGATCGCCGACGACTCGTCCGAGCGCGTATGGAGCTTTTGGCGACCGGCGAGCACCATCTTCCTCCCGGACGGAGCGCGTCCCAAGCCTTGGAACCCGAGCGAAGCGAGCGCGGAAGAAAACTCCTTGTTCCGCGCAAAGGCGGCGTGGCGGCAGCATACGACCAGTGCTGACCAGAATTTCCAGGCCTTTTCCGGCCCGCTTGTCGATCAAAACGGAAAGTGGGTCCGGTACGAAGTCCTGGTGAACAACGAAGAGTTCGATTACATCATCACCAACAGGCTCTATAGCCTCGACGGCCAGGTCGAATACACGCAGAAAGCAGCCGATAACGAGATCGCCTTCCCGATCGACTCGGAATCCAAGCACTCGCATGGTGCGATCGAGGTGAAGTTCGCGTGGAAGGAGCTCGGCCCCAATGATGATCGCAGCCGGTTCTTCACGCGCAGCATCCGCGTTCAGCTCTCCGAGCCCTATTCGGCCGGTCAGAAGCCGCCGACGCGCGAGATCGACGCGGGATTGGTGGGCATGCATATTGCCATGCGGACCCGGTCGTCGCCGGAGTGGATCTGGGCCACATTTGAGCAGATCGACAATGTGCGCTCCAACCCGTTGCCTGGGGGAGGCCAATCCCATCCGAACTTCTTCAACCCACACTCCGATGCGATGCCAAACCAGTTGCCGCCGAAAAACGCCACCCTCGATCCGAAGACCGGCTCGCCGGTGATCGAGCCCGACCCGGCCAAGGCCACCACTTGGATCGAGCATCTGACTACGACGCCAGTCCAGGTAACGCGGGTCGAGGTGCCGACCCAGGGAACGCTCAATCCCCTCGACAAGCAAATCGCGGTGTCGACGGCCGCTCTCAATGCCCAGGTGCAGGCGGCGCTGCGGCAAGCGCGTTCGGTGTTCCAGTACTACGAACTGATCGGCACGCAGTGGCCCGTGCGGCCGAATGCGCCCGCCTTCGCCGGCGGCAACAGGAGCGCGCCGGAGAGCATTACGCACAAGACGCCCGGTGACGTGGTGCCAGTCTTCCTCGTGAACACGACGATGGAGACCTACTTCCAGAAAGGCCTGCAGCCCGCCGGTCCGCTGGAGCAAGACGATCGCCTGGCCGACGGAGCACCTCCGATCGACAACACGCCGGTCTTCGGCACAGAGAGCTGCGTCGGCTGCCACTACTCCGCGGGAGCTGCCGTCGGATTTCGGAGGAAGGAAGACGGGGGCTTCCAGCTCGACGGAAACGGACGGAGAATTCCCATTTTCGGCCAGAACTCGCATTTCGGGAAAAGCGGCAACGCAAACTTCTCCTGGCTTCTTCAGATTGAAGCGAGAACCGCGCCGCTTCCGAACTCGGCTCCGGCCAAGCCCCGCGAGCCGGCCAGCTTCATCGACATCGGACATTGATCGCCCAACGCTGAGGAACAGCAAACTACAGGATCCCCGTCATGGACAACCTGGCAAGCCCCTCTTACCCATTGGACATTGACTACACGGCGGTAAACGATTTCACGCCGAACCACGGCGACTGGACCTCCGCCGGGCCGGTTCAGAACGTGATCCGGAGCGGCAACACCTTCACTCTGGAACTGGCCGAAGGTAGACGGATTCTGCTCTCCTTCCTGTCGGCGACGAGCTTCCGTCTCCGCTTCAACCCGGACCCGGCGGCCGTCTACGGTCCGCAGGGCTCTCCAGCCGTAGTGAAGACCGATCTCGGGCCCGTGAGTCTCATCGTTCTGGAAAACTCGCAGCTTCGCCTGATCGTCGACACCGGGTCGATGCGCCTCCAGATCGACCGGCAGCCCTACCGCCTGCGGGTGTTCCGCGGTTCGCAACTGATCGCGGCCGACACGCCGAGCTACAACCTGGTCTATATTCCCGGCCATTTCGTGATCGCCAACTTCCGGCAGCGCCCGGAAACGGCTCTCTATTTCGGCTTAGGCGAGAAAGCGGGCGCGCAGCTCAACAAGAGCCTCTTTACTCTGACGCAATTCAATTTCGACAATTACATGTACGGCGTCGGCGGCACCGTTCCGTCGGGTCCGGGTCCGCTCAATCCATCCGAGCCCCTCTATGTCTCCATCCCCTTTCTGGTGGAAGTGAATCCGAACCCGAACAAAGAGTTCGCGGGAGCCCCCTATGCCTACGGATTGTTCCTGGACAACACTTCTCAGTCCTATTTCAACCTGGGCTCCAACGACTATTCGAACATGGACGGCAAGATCTACTACGGAGCGCTCTTCGGCGAGCTCGACACCTACTTCCTGCTCGGAGATCACGCGCAGGACGTCCTGGCCCAATACACGACCTTGACCGGCCGCAGTCCGATGCCGCCACGGTACGCGCTAGGATTTCACCAGGGCGCCTACGGCTATTATGACCATGATCGGCTGCAGGCCGT
>NZ_CABFUZ020000233.1 GCF_902143385.2 Methylacidimicrobium cyclopophantes | reverse complement strand
GGCTATGGCTGAAAATGGGTGATGAGGTCTGAGAAGGCGGCGTATCGTGGCGGGTGTCCAAGCCTGCCAGAACCTCCCTGAGGAGCGATACGCCTATGAACGAGAATAGCACGATCACCTCTTTTCATCAGCCTGGTTCGATCATTGATCCGTTGACGGAGATAGCCCGTGAGGGCGCGCGGCAGATGCTGATGGCGGCCCTGAAGGCCGAGGCGGCAAGTTTCGTTGCCCAGTTCAGCGAGGAGTTGTTGCCCGACGGCCGGCAGCGTGTTGTCCGCCATGGCGCCGGCCCGGAACGGGCGATCCAGACCGGGATCGGTCCGATCCCGGTGCAGCGGCCGAAGGTGCGTGACCGCGCGCCGGGCGTGTCGGCGGAGACGCGGATCCGCTTCACCTCGGCGATCCTGCCGCGTTGGGCACGCCGCTCGAAAAGCCTCGATGCCCTGTTGCCCGTGCTGTATCTGCGCGGCGTCTCCACCGGCGATTTCCAGGAGGCGCTGACGGCGTTGCTCGGGGCGGACGCGCCGAACCTGTCGCCGGGGGTGATTTCCCGCCTCACGGCAGGCTGGCAGGAGGAGTATGAGCGCTGGCAGCGCCGCGATCTCTCGGCGCGCCGCTATGTCTATGTCTGGGCCGACGGCGTCTACCTGCAGGCCAGGATGGAGCCGCAGGCCGAGTGCATGCTGGTGATCATCGGGGCGACACCGGAAGGTCGGAAGGAGCTTCTGGGCTTTCAGGTCGGCTTCCGCGAAAGCGCGCAGAGCTGGCGCGAACTGCTGGTCGATCTCAAGGCCCGAGGGCTTGCCGTGCCGCCCGAACTGGCCGTCGGCGACGGCGCCCTTGGGTTCTGGAAGGCGCTGGACGAGGTGTTCCCCGGCACCCGCCATCAGCGCTGCTGGTTCCACAAGATCGCCAACGTGCTCAACCACTTTCCGAAATCCATGCAGCCAGCGGTGGCAGCCGACCTGCGCGAAATCTCGCACGCTGAAACCCGCGCCGCCGCCCTGGCGGCGATCGACACCTTCAAGGCGAAATATGCCGCCAAGTATCAGCGCGGTGTCGCCTGTCTGACCAAGGACACCGAGGTTCTGCTGGCCTTCTATGACTACCCGGCCGAACATTGGGAGCATCTGCGTACCTCGAACCCGATCGAGAGCGTCTTCGCCACCGTTCGTCACCGCACGGTGCGGACCAAAGGCGCGTTATCGCAGAAGACCGCCAGGCTGATGGTCTTCACCTTGATCCGGGCCGCTTCGAAGAAATGGCGCAAGCTCAACGGCTCCAACCAGTTGCCACGCGTCATCGAAGGCGTCAGATTCAACGACGGCGTCGCACAAACCGACGCCACCCAGAGCCGCGCCGCCTGATCACGCCGCGTCACCCAAATTCCGCCATAGCTC
>NZ_CABFUZ020000232.1 GCF_902143385.2 Methylacidimicrobium cyclopophantes | reverse complement strand
TCCTCCGCCGGGGTAAGGCGACTGAGCTCCCGATCCCGGGTCATCCAAAGCCAACCCCACAAGGCCGCCGCCGTGATCGTCTCCATGACGAGCTCCGCAAAGAGCATGCTCATCCAGTAGGTTGCATACTCCGGCGACGTGTAATCGAGGCCCTTCGTTAAGGCGTAGAGCCTCTCGTACACATTGATCAACACGTCAAAGACGATCAGCGCTCCGATCGCAATCCCCGCGCTTTTCCAGGAAAAGGCGGTGAGCGGCGGCCGCGCTACAGCCGTTGTCGTTGTTTGTGTTTGTGCCATATCTTCTTCTTTCTCCATTTCTTCCACTGCGCCCCGGGTGCACTCTCCCCGAGACGCGGCCGTCATCCTCCCGGGATGTCGGCAGGGTATCCCGTTGGTACTTCGCCAATCGGTCCACCCAAAGCAACCGTAACGCATGGCACCGCGATGGCAAGGAAATTTCCGCTCCTTTTTTTCGCTTTTCCCCTATCCCATTGATCTTCTTTCCGAACCGTTGCTTTCCCCTTTCTCCCCTTCTTGTAGCGCAGCCACTCCTCCTTCGGTTCGAAGCCGATTTTTTGCGTCTTCCCGATGGCTTCTCGGAACCGATCAGCCGTCAATCCGCGGGGTTCCCATATAGTTCTTTCCCCGATCCGCTTCCAGCACACCCGCCCGAGTCTCACCTGCAGGGTTCCCCTGGCGCCTTTCTCGGAAGATCTCGTGCCTTCTGCCCGGGGGCTCCTCTTGCTCGGCAGTGGCCGAGATCTCCCTCAGCGATCCCGACTTCCGAGAAATTGGCCCAGCCGTGGCGGATGGGCCTCCGAAAATTCTGGACACGGCTTTCCGTCGAGGTTGCAATTCCTCAGGATGAACGAGATTCCTTCCTCGGAACGCTACTTTGAAGAGGTAGCACCGCAATGGGACACGCTCCGAAAGGGTTATTTTCGAGACGAGGTGCGGGAAAAAGCGCTCGATCTTGCAGGTGTGCAGGCAGGAGAGCGGGCTGCGGACATCGGTGCGGGCACAGGCTTCCTTACCGAAGCGCTCCTGAGGCGCGGACTGCAGGTGGTCGCCGTCGACCGCTCGCC
>NZ_CABFUZ020000231.1 GCF_902143385.2 Methylacidimicrobium cyclopophantes | reverse complement strand
TCCGGCGGTCGGCGGCCTCGCAGCCCCGGTGGGACTGGCTGCGGGCCCGGACGGGTTCCTCTACGTCTCGGACTGGGGCCGGGAGATGAATGTCAAAGTCTTCGATCTCCAAGGCCGCTTGGTTCGGACGATCGGCCGGAAGGGGGGGAGGCCGCTTGTGGGCCGCTACGAGACCGATGGGATGTTTCTCCCCTGGGGGCTCGCGCTCGACGGAGAGGGAAGGCTCTGGGTGGCCGAGTGGGATCGCTCTCCCCGGCGGATCAGCGTCTGGAATCCCGACGGGCGCTTCCTGCGGGAATTTTGCGGAACGACCTACTATGCGGCGATGGGCTGCGCGATCGACCCCTTCCGTCCCGAGCGAGCCTTCGTGACCGGGAACACGGTCGATCTCGATTGGAGAAGGGGTCTCTGGCGGGTGGCGGCGACCGCCTGGCGTCCGACGCATGCCGGCGCGCTCTTTGGGCCCGGGGCCGAGATGATCAGCCGCTTCGTTCGGAAGGGGAAGGAAGCCTACCTGGTCAACGGGACCGACGATTTCGTTTCGATCAGTCGGCTCGAGGAGGATGGATCGGCGCGGCCGCTGGCGGCCCTCGGGCAGCTCCCCTATTTCCTCCGTGGCAACGAAGAGCTGCCCGGGATGGTCCGGGATCGCCTCTGGGACGATCCCGAAGAGTTGCGCCGGGCGATGAGCCGCTTCCCATCGGTCTTTCGAGGGGAGGGTTGGGAGAGGTCGAGCCGTTTGGAGAATTGGTGGGCGCTTCGGGCGGAGGCGGTGAGCCGCGGAAAGCCCGTTCGGGGCTCCTTCCTTTGGGTCGACCGGAACGGAGACGGCCGGGCGCAGCCGGGCGAGGTGGAGTTCTTCTCCGAGGAAGAGCGGGGCGGGCCCGTCTTCCGGAGCGGATGGCTTCCGGCGGTCGCACCCGATTTCTCGGTCTACTGGCTCGACGACAAGGACGGGGTGACGACGGTCTGGCGGATGCCCTGCGCGGGCTGGAACGAGGCGGGGGCTCCGATCTATCGGCTCCAGGATGCGGCGCGGGTGTTGGGTGCCAGTCGGCCTGGCCAGATCGATGAGGCCGCCGGCTGGTGCGACGCCCAAGGCAACCTCCTGATCAACCATGCTCCCTTGGAAATGGTCTCCCCCGAAGGGAAGGTGCTCTGGCAATATCCGAATCCCTGGCCGGGAGTCCACGGCTCGCATTCGGCTCCGCAGAGCGCTCCCGGACGGCTGATCGGTCCGCTCTACGTGATCGGGTCGGCGGATGCGGGCGCCGAGCTCGGGGAGATCCTTTGCCTCGCGGGGAACATGGGCGAGCGTTACCTGCTGACGACCGACGGACTCTACGTCGCAGCCCTCTTCCGGGACGGGAGGGGAGCTCCCGACTCGATGCCTCCTGCCGCTAAGCGAGGGAAGACCCTCGATCAGGCAACGGCGGGAGGGGAGTCCTTCGGCGGACAATTCTTCCGGAATCCGGCGGACGGCGCTTACTACCTCTCCGGCCCCGTTTCGGAGGCGCGAGAGTGCTCGGTCGTCGCGAAGCTCGTGGGATTGGAGACCCTCCGCCGACTGCCGGACCAACGGATCCGGCTTTCGGAGGCGGTGACTCCGTCGGGGAAAGTTGCGGATGCGCGGGGAAGCAGCGCCATCCTAGAAATCGTTCCGCTGACCAAACCCGCCGGGGGAGTGCCGGGGCCCGAGCTCTTCGATTGGTCCTCCCCGGCCCGTGTCGCCCACTGGGTCTTCGATCCCGGTCATTCCGCCGAGGCTTCCTGGACTTTCGACGACCGGTATCTTTATGTCGGGTTTCATGCGGTGAAGGATTCGACGCCGATGCTCAACCAGGGGAGGGATCCGTCGCGGCTTTTCAAGACCGGCGATTGCGCGATCCTGGAGCTGAGGACCGGCGGAGCGGGCCGGGAGGGCGAAATCCGGCAAGGGGATGTGCGGTTGCTGTTGAGCGTCTGCGAGGGCAGGCCTATTGCGGTCCTCTACCGCTATCGAGTCCCCGGAACCAGCGAGCCCTCCGAGTTTGCCTCACCGATCGGGGTCACTCGGATCGATCGCGTTGAAGTGCTTTCGGATGCGCAGGTACGGATCGAGCCCGAACTGGGGGGCTACTCTCTTTACGCTTCGGTGCCGCTCCAGAAGATCGGCTGGCATCCCGTTCCGGGAGGCGTCTATCGGGGCGACCTCGGGATCATCTATTCCGACCGAAGCGGAACGATCGATGAGTTGCGGATGTATTGGGCGAACCGGCAGACGGGATTGGTCAACGACTTGGCATCGGAGGCCGCGATCGATCCAAGCCGGTGGGGAGAGTTTCGGATCGCGCGATGAGCGGGTGTTTGGGAAGAAGGAGCGGCCTGAGCCCTCGATTGTCCGACTGTCTGCCCGTTTTTGCGATGCTGGCCGTCTTCGCCTCTCCGATTTCCAGCTGGAGCCAGGGACAATGGCAAGGGGAAGAGATTGCTCAGGCGGGAGGAGGAGACTCGCCGATTCCGCTCCAATATCGGATCGGGAACACGGGGGGAACGGGCGGGGGCTTCGGTCAAGGAGAAATCCATGATCACCTCTGGGATGGGTTTTTTTGGAACCGGAAAATCGGCTGGGCCTGCGGCTTCGGCGGCGTCTTCCGAACCCAGGACGGCGGATGGTCTTGGACGCGCGTGAAACCGCGGGGCGGCTGGTATCATGTGCAGATGAGCGGCCCGCAGGAAATCTGGCTTCTGGAGGGGTTCCACGGACAAGCCAAGGCCCACCTCTGGCATTCGGTCGATGACGGTCGTTCCTGGAGCGAGCTCTTGCCCGGGAAGCTTTTGAGTGCGAGTGACCTCGTCTGCCGGGGCAATCTGCGGGCGGTCCTTTGCGGGGATTTCACGAGCTTCTGGAGCCTCGATGGGGGGCGGAATTGGGCGCCGCTGCCGTTTTACGGGACGATTCGCCTGGCGGTGCCGGGGGATATTCGCAGCGGCGCTGGGTTTGTCGCCTATGTCTTATGTGCCGGTGGCCCGCAGCAGCCCCGGGTGCCGCAGATCTTCAAGAGCACCGATTCGGGGCGCTCTTGGAAGGAACTCGTATTGTTTCACGGCCTTGCCTGGCCGCAATCGATCTTTTTTGCCACGAGCCTGTGCGGCTGGATCGGGCTTGACGATGGGAGCCTTTTGGCGACATCCGATGGCGGAGAGAGCTGGGAGAAATTGCCTTTTCCGGAACGGAGAGCGATTCGGGCTCTCTGGTTTGATTCCTTGGGACGGGGGTATGCCGCCGTGGAGAATTCGAATCTCGGGCGGCTGGGGCCGGCTCTCCTGGCGACCTTGGATGGGGGAAGGAGCTGGCAAACGGTCTTGAGCGGAGCAAAGAACATCAACGCCCTTTTTTCCTTGGGGCCGGACCGGCTCTGGGCGGTGGGGAGTGTCCCGGGCTTTGCGCCGAACGATCTGGTGGTCTTTTTGCACCGGTAATGGCCTGGAGAGTCTAACATCCTTTGCTTTGCGGGGCGATCCGGGGAAAGAACAAGGAAGAGAAGAAGAATGCGTTGACAGAGGCCAGACCAAACGTTTTCGGGGGAACCGGTACTCCCGAAGGCATGTCGCCCGATGGGGTGCGGTGGAGAAGGGGGATCCGGTCATCCTCTGGCTGGCCAAGGAGACGTCGGTGGGAGAGCTTGACGCAAGACTCGCTGGAGGGCACCCAAGTGTGGGATGACTGATACCGGGCCGGCGAGTTGCCCGACCTTTTGGGAAGGCATCTCTTTCGGCGGATTGAGCGAAGGCGCTGGTTTCGGACCTCCCTCCTCCATGCGCCGACGATGGGTTTTGAAAGATATGGAGACATTCTCTACGATCGGGCGAGCTTGGGCCAGGGCACTCCTCCCACGCCCTCTGCGGAACTTCTGGAGTTTCTTCGATTTTGC
>NZ_CABFUZ020000230.1 GCF_902143385.2 Methylacidimicrobium cyclopophantes | reverse complement strand
CCCGCCGCTCTCTTGGGCGTCGCCGAAGGAGCGGAAGCACAGGGAAAACAAGCAGAAGCCGCCCGCTCGTATCGAGCGGTGATCGACGAACAGTCGGCCGATCCCTACCGCCTCGTAGCGGAAATCAACCTTGCAAGGATGCAAATCGAGAAAAAGGAGTATGCTCCGGCAAAGGCCCTTTTGGAAGCGGTCCATCGAAGAAAACCCGTCAACCGTTTCGACGGGGAAATTCAAGAGCTCCTCGACCGATTGCCGCCCTAAACGGTCGCGCTTGACTCCGGATTCGCACTGCGACTCAGGCGGATTCCGCTTCGCCACCCGCACTGCCCGCCAATCCGAAGGCTTTGTGAGCTGCGCGAACAGCTCTTTCCGCCGACGCTTCGTCTATCACGACGGCAATCTTGATTTCGCTCGTAGAGATCATCTGAACGTTGACGCCCGCATCCGACAATGCCTGAAACAGGCGCGCCGCTACCCCGCTATGGGATCGCATCCCGATTCCGACGACGGAAAGTTTGGCGACTCCCTCCTGCGCTCGAGGAGAAGACGCTTGCAACTCCTGAGCCGCCGGCTCGATGACGCGCAGCGCTCGCTGCAAGCTATCCCGATTTACCGTGAATGTGATATCGGTTAGCCCTTTGTCGGAGACATTCTGTACGATCATGTCGACCGAGATGCCGTGATCGGCGACCGAAGAAAAAATCTTAGCGGCCACTCCGGGCCGATCCGGAACGGCCGGAATGGTGAGCTTTGCTTGGTTCCGTTCGAGGCTGATGCCTCACGACAACATCTTCCATCGATTTTGTCTCTGCTTTCACAATCGTTCCTGGAGTATCGGAAAAACTCGATCGAACCTCGAAGACCACGCGAAACTTCTTAGCGAACTCGACCGACCGACTTTGCATCACCTTCGAGCCGGAAGCCGCCATTTCCAGCATTTCGTCATAGCTGATTTCGTCCAATTTCGTGGCGTCCGGCACCATCCGAGGATCCGCGGTGAAGACGCCCTCCACGTCGGTGTAAATCTCGCAGCGATCGGCCTTGAGCACGGCGGCGAGCGCGATCGCCGTCAAGTCGGAACCGCCTCGTCCCAGCGTCGTAATGCTCCCTTGGAGGTCCTGCCCTTGAAAACCCGCTACGACAACGACGGCCCCCTCGTCCAAGAGTCGATGAATTTTTTTGGGGCCGATGTTGAGGATGCGAGCTCGGGTATGCGACCCGTCCGTGACAATGCCCGCTTGCGCCCCCGTCAGAGGCGCGGCACGAATTTTCTTCGCATGCAAGGCCATAGCTAGGAGAGCGGTCGTCGTCTGTTCTCCAGTCGCCAGGAGGAAATCCAGCTCGCGCCCCATCGGTTCCGGATGCACTTGGCGTGCCAGTCGCAAAAGCGAATCGGTCACGCCCGACATGGCCGACACAACGACCACGAGTCGGTTTCCTTCCTCGTGCCGACGAGCGATCCGCTCCGCCACCCGAGCGATGCATTGGACGTCGGCTACCGACGTCCCGCCATACTTCTGAACCACGAGCGCCATGTCTACGCGTGAACCCACCCGCTCCGGATCTTGTACATACCGGATATGACCGCCCGGCTCGGCGGGAAGAATCGGGCCGCTCTGTCGCGTGGGGCAACGTCCCGAGAAACCCATATGAACGGAGCAAACGAGAGGCGGTGCGATTCGCAAGCCGAAGGAGCACGTTCGCGGATGACCAGCATGAGGCTTCTCCCGGAAGAATCAAGGGAGGTTACGCGCAATTCTGCCGATAGGCAATGCGAACCAAAGCCTCTCAAAAAGAAGCGGCAAGAAAAAAAGAACGGCACGGGGTTTCCGTG